>JANQJV010000382.1 GCA_028281465.1 Azospirillaceae bacterium
GGCGGATTCTTAAAAAGGGGATTGGTCTTCACTACACGCGATTTGGCAAACTCCCATCGTGCAAGATCAAGACGTTAACAGGCTCCAGCGACCCCCAAAATCACCGTTTTCGAGGGCGAATCCGCGAAGTCGGGTTAACTCAGGCCCACCCCTGTCCAAACGGTGGGGGCCACCTCACCCAGTCCGGGTCGAGACGCGCCTTGCGTCTCACGTAATCTGGTCCCGAAATCGGCGATGATCTCAGTCCCGGTCTCCGATAATCTCAGGTCGCTACAGCTAACCGTGCCTTGGAAAAGCGCGGCGCGACCGGCCGCATCGCCGGCCGGAAGCAACGCCAGCAAGAGATCGACAAACGCAACGCGCTGCGCTCGCCGTCGAGCACGTCCAGCGCGGCCGTCAATCCCTCCCGGCCGACCTAAGACCGACCCTCAGCCCGCAGCAAATGCTGAAACAAGCCTGGGGCAGTATGGAACTGGAGATCGACCATGACCGCTAACGCGCGCGAATGGGCGGGGACGCCGCCGGCATCGGCCGAGGTCGAGATTGCCGGCTATCAGGCGGTCACACCGGCCCGCGCGCCGGGCCGATGCCGCTCTACCTCGACGTCGTCATGAGTAACGACAGCAGCGAGGCGATCGGCTATGCCTACCTCATACGCCTGCGCCTCAGCGCTGACGGCCGCAGCCTGGACATCATCGCCAGCGACGGCGCTTTCCGTATCGGCGGTGAGCATCTCGGCCGCGTCAAGGCGTTGCTAATCAAGCGCGAAGCGGTAGCGATCACCCCCTTCGACAATGAAAAAAAATGGCCGCAGCGACCCGCCGAAGGCGAGCCGATCATCTATCCTATCGAGGCGGTAACGCCGATCCTGTCGCACATCGGGACGGCTTGATGCGGTTGATCATCTGGCACCGCAGCAGATTTGCCGATTATTCCCTGCATACAATAGTATGATTCCTGCTTCTCCGCTGTATTAGTTGTCACACCCATTCTGTTAGCCCGTTTTTGCACTTGACTTATTCCATCCTATTACGTCCAATCTACCTACCGAATGGCCTGTCCTCTCCTTGCTGCCCCCTCTCACTCCCAACTGGGAGGCTAATAGATGACGGACTTAGCGACTATTCATTATCCGATGGAGCGCTCGACTGCTGTTAGATCGGGCGTTCCAGCCACCTGTTCGCAGTCCTGTATTGCTCGTCGCCGTTTTCTGGCGACTGGGTTACTATGCTTTTTCTCTTATGGATGTTCATGGCGAGGCAATCAAACTTGGTCAGAGATCAATGCTATCCAAGCTCCGAGAATAGCCCGCGCGCACAACGAGTTAGGGGCCATATCGTTGGTTCGATCCCTGTGGTCGTCTGCCGAGCTCGATTTTCGGTCAAATCCGTTCGCCCACATTGAGCATCGGCTTTCCCCGACGACTAGAGCAAGAATGTCGGACACTCTTTACTCAATTCACAATGACGTTCTCAGAACTAATAGACCAAAGCTCGGTATCTATGCAGTCGTCCCTCCGACCTATAGAGATCACAGTACAGTATTACACTACAAGGTTTTTGACCCCTCCGCAATCGTAGTTGCTAGCGGGCTTCTCAATTTCACACCACAGTTCTTTGATGATTACTATTTTGTCACAGTTGATCAAATAAGCACTGTTGATGACTGCGGCTTTGCTAAGACTTTTTTTGCACCTTACTATAGCGTAGGAATCGAGCCTATCGAGGGTTATTATTATAATATCTGGGATACTACAGTTGTAAACGATAGGTGGTATATGAGTCGCTCAGAGACATAATATGCTATTTTCCCAGCATTTCCCATTATCACTCGAGAGCTTTGTACTCTCAGTTCGATGCTGGCATGCACCAGTTCGATGCTGGCATGCACAGAGACGACCTAGTCTTGTGCATTGCCAATCAGTTACGACAATACCACATCGAATGATCTAATGGAGGATCAACGTGCTGGCAAAGATATTTGATCCTGAAGGCCGTCCAGTTACAAATTGCCCATTCATACCAGACTCTGGTGGCTCATTTTCCGGAGTAGGACGCCGAACGTTTCTTAAAAGTACGGTCGCTGGTGCGTTTATTGGCGGGCCGGTTAGCTTCGACTACGGCCAGCGGCCTGCGTCGCCCGTGGCGTTCCAATCTATAATAGTTAGAGGGATTGCTTCACTGGTGCGCGGTCTATGGAAAGGGGCCAAGTTTGCTGCGACAACTGGCAGTGCCGCGTTGATAAGTAGTGAGTTAGGTCCTTCTGAGGTAACGCAAATTGATAATACTGTCAACACGGTCTACAATAACCATTTTGACAATCGCCGAAATCTCGTTGGCCTGAGCGTGTTAGTACTTCCAGAGCGTAATTATGTGACAAATTTCCGGTTTCGTGTTTTTGATCCTTCTGCTGCTGAAGTAAAAAATGGAACTGTCGCATTTCGGCCGCCATATCGGCGTGAATATTTTGTACTGAGTTTAGAAGATCCAAGAACCGACATCTACCTACCGAGGTATGAGTTGTCGACACGCCCCGAAGCTGGAGACTACTTCCATGTTTGGGATTCGACCGGCGTTCAGCTCAGCTAGGGATGGAGTAGAATAGGCCATGCTTTCAAATCTGGCAGCGATGAGTACGAACCGCACACGCGCCTTGGCCTTGCTTATGATTTCCGTGAGCTTAATGCTGTCCGTTCGCGATTCGGCAGCACAGGATCGGATGCTCCAAGAATGCGGAACCGGTCTTGGAAAGGTGCTCCTACTTCCGCTCTACGAGTTGGAGAGTCCGTTTGCTCGAGGCAGTAGAGTCGATAACTGGATCGACAGGTGTCCTCCAAGATTCGACAAAAGCAATGTCATCAGGACAGTAGAGCATATTCTCAAGACGAAACTGGACTCCCCGCCATTGGGGTTACTGGTTGTCGTACCACCCGGTGAAGGAAAAGTTGAGACTGATATTGAACTGGAGTTTTTCTCTAGAACTGGCACTCAACTCGGCACAACGGTTATTCCTTTTGACGCTCCAAGTCGTCAAGATTTTTACGCTGTAACGGTTGATGACCCATCGACACAGTCATCTTCATCACCTTTTGTTCGTAAGCCTACCGATCAAATCGCACTGATAGCCGCGACAGCGCTCTCGCCAAGTTATCAGATGTATCGAGACTGGATTCTAGTTGTACAGCGTAGGTTCTAGGAGCAAGCCTCCAACAAGTGAAAGACCTCGTGGTGCTCGCTCAAACCTCGATCGACTTGGCGAGATCGAGACCCTGGCGCTGGCCGACGCCGAGATAGGCGGCGGTGCTAGAAATGCTCTTGTGCCCTAGTAGTTGCTGGCAGGCGGTCACATTCAGGGTTGCAGCGTAGATCGCGGCCGACTTGGTGCGGCGCATCGAATGGGTGCTGTAGCGCCGCGGATCAAGGCGGGCATAGGCGGCCCGTTGCTTCACCAGGTGGGCGTACTGCCAGCGACTGAGCGGTCGGCCGCTGTTTTTGCTGCGATTGCCGATGCCAGTGAATAGAAAATCGCCCGGCTTCTTGCCGCTCGCCGCAATCCACGCAGCCAGGGCGGCGCAGCTTTCCGTCCCGACGGCGACGACAATGCCGGCCTGCGTCTTCTTTTGCCAGAGAGTGAACTCTTCGATCACCGCGCCGGTATGGTCTGTCACGTCCTCGACCCGCAGCCACAGAATATCCGAGGCGCACAGCATCACATCGACGCCCAGGTTGGACAATGCCAGGTCTCGCAGATTGCCCTCGGCGCGAGCAGCGACCGCACCACGCGGGCCTGTTCGCGCGTGAAAGGGGCCCACTGACCGACCGCCTTTCCTTTGTTCCAGGGTCCAGTTTTTATCTCCGTTTTCTTGCCTTGCTCATAAAAGCGAACATAACAGTCAAGCTTGATTTGTAAAGCTTTGATTCAGCGCGACTCTTTATCTCCGCTTTTACCAAAAGCGAGAATAGGTTACCGACCCCGCGGCAGGTATGAAGACTTCTTCAAACACCCGGATGCCCGACTCTGAGCAAACGCATTCGGCGGCGGGAAAACCTCGGGGTGAGATACCGCGCGTTCAGATCGCTCGAAAATCCGCGTCGCTACACCGATAGGTTGCCCGGTGTTCCTCTGCCGACGTGGATGGAACCGTGTGCGCGGTAGTGAGGGGGGCAATGCCGCAAGTTGCCCCATAACCCGATTCAGATTTCATCTTCGCTTCTCGAACCGCCGATGTGCGTGGTAAACTACCCAAGACAGATCGAAATCTGCCTTCCTTCTTGGAAACCCTGGATGCCCAGCTTCTTGTTAGAGCTGGTGCAGACATCGCCGGACGAGTACCGAAACCGTGCACTCAACGAGACCTCTAACCCGCTTTGAGATTGCCTATTAACCTGCTTCGGTTACTAAGAGCGAGTTCGGCCTAATGACTAAGATACTGGCATTTCTCGCCTCACTTGTGACTGTGATCGTGTTCCTTACTGGCGTTGAGAATTTGCCTGGCTTCTTTTCATCCGGCAACACGACCAACGAGCCTCACACGAGCCAGCGTCCGCCGATTAACCCCGGCGGGGTCTACCGCAATGCACAGTCAATATCACAATCGCAGGCAGATGAGATCTCTGAGGAATGGCAGGAGCGCTTTACATCTGCCATACGCTCCCATGATCGAGCGGTCTTGAAGCACTTATTAAATAGGACACGCATTAGCTTTCTGTTCATGAAATGCAATTTTGTGGGCACTACATATTGCCTTGACGCGAGTATAGACTATATAATACGGAACAGAGAAATACGACGATCGGATCGCAGCCGGAATACCATAAGGTCCGATGGTACTATTTATGCCGAAGTAAGGTGGCCCATGATGAGCGTGGTGGATCGTTTATGTTTGGTGGTGGGGTTTGGGACGGTTTCGTAATACTACAACATGACCAGGAATCAGGGCTTTGGAAAGCGACCCATATTGTACAAGAAGGGGGCGCAAGGGCGCGACGATGCCGTTAGAGTGGTTAAGACGCACAAGCGCCGTGATAGTGCCCATTGGCGTGGTGTAGGACCGCCGATCTTCGAGTGGGTCCTGAGGCTGCTTACGTTGCGTTTTGAAGCAACCCTTCCTGCTGATTGTAACTCAATGGCTTCAGACTTTCTATGCTCATGTAGCGTCTAGCGACGGCCCATTCATCATTTTGCTCGAGCATTAGTGCCCCTACTAGGCGTACAACCGCCTCGTTATTTGGGAATATCCCAACAACGTTTGCACGCCTCTTAATTTCCTTGTTGAGTCGTTCCAGAGGATTAGTTGACGCTATCTGGTTGCAGTGTTCAGGCGGGAAAGTCATGTAGACGAGTACATCGTCTCGGCTTTTGTCCATCATGGCAGTGAGTTTTGGGCAGCTCTGATGCAGGCGGTCTGCCACCTGGTTCCACTGCTGTCTGGCGGCGTCCACCGTATCCTGAGCGAAGATGGTTTTGAGCAACGCGGCGACAGCGGGACGCTGTTTGTTGGGTACGTGGGCGAGTGCGTTGCGCATCCAGTGCACCCTGCAACGCTGGAGCGACGCATGGAAGACCTTTGCGGCAGCAGCGCGCAGGCCCTTGTGGTCATCGGCAATGACGAGCTTAACGCCGCGCAGACCACGATCGGCCAAGGATCACAAGAAACTCTTCCAAAAGACTTCCGCTTCCGATGGTCCGGTGGCAATCCCCAGAACTTCTCTCCGACCGTCGCTGTTGACGCCAACTGCGACTATCGCTGCCGTTGCGACGATCCTCCCCGAGTCGCGTGTTTTGATGTCCGTCGCATCAAACCAGACATACGGCCATGTCCCTTCGATAGGCCGGTTCAGAAAGGCGTTGACCCGTTCGTCGATTTCTCCGACCAGACGGGAGACTTGGCTCTTGGAGAGTCCGGAAGCTCCCATGGCTTGTACGAGATCGTCGACCGATCGTGTCGAAACACCCTGAACGTACGCTTTCTGGATGACAGCCGTTAAGGCTTTTTCGTCGGTTCTCCGCGGATCCAGGAAGCACGGGAAGTACGACCCCTGCCGGAGTTTTGGGATTGCGAGATCAATCTCTCCGGCCCGCGTGTCCCACCTGCGGTGTCGATAGCCGTTTCGCTGATTGATCCGTTCGGCGCTACGGGTGCCACTCGGTGCACCTGTACGTGCGGTGACTTCAATGTCCATCACACGGTCGGCCGCAAACGCCAGCATCTCTCGTACCAGGTCGGTGTCGGCGCCCTTTTCAACCAGTTCCAAGAGCTTCAGTCTGTCATCGGTCATCGCTGTTGTCTCCGAGGTAGAAGTTCGAGTTTGGCGACTGAACTATACCCGAAGATCGGCGATGGCCGCCCGCTGTGGATAACCGGCCCCCTCCCGACTGACTTGTGGCGGTCGCGGGAGGGGGCCGGTTACCCACAGCTCCGACCAAGCCTCCTACACCACGTCAGGGGACACTAACCCCGCTCACGGTCGATGAAGCCCGGATACCGGCGCTCCTCGATGTCTTCACGGGTCGGAACGACGACAGATATTCACTTCTGCGGCTGTTCGCTGGCTTGGGGCGCACTGCGCCCGGCAATACGATCACGGCGCACTAAACGGCCCCGTTTCAAATCTTCTGCCGTCAATTCGGGCGCAAGGTCGGGGTCTTCCGCGATCTGGCGGCGGATGTCGTCATCCGTCAGGCGGGCTTGAAGCTCATGATCGATCTTGCCGGGATTTCGGGCAATCTCTTCACGGGTCATTCTGACGATAGTAGGCATCGATCTCTCTCCGGGTTGCCGGTCGTGCCGAGATGATCCGGCGCATGTGCCCACGCTCAGTATACACCACAACATGAATTTTGTCACCGATAGGACCAAGGCGATATATCTGTCTTCATCATAATCAAAACGGTCATCGAGATTTTCTTTATATGGCCCATCAAAAATCAGCGTTGCGGTCTTAAAATCGATGCCGCGCCGCTTCAGGTTGCGAAGGCTTTTTTCTTCGTCCCATTCGAACATAGGAGAGTTTTAGGGGATTGGTCGGGCCTTGGCCATAGGGGCGCGTCGATGCTTTCCTGGCGCGGGCTGGCTGTTGAGGGTGTTGAGGTTTTCAACGGACCATTTTAGACCAACAAACGATCGGAGTGACTCATGGGTCTATTCTCGTAGGGCGTGCTTCAGCGCGCCTCGTGCAGCCAGAAAAGCGCCGGACTCTGGAGCAAATCCCGAGCCGATCTGCGACGACGATTTGCTGAAAAACCAAGTGGCTAGAGCGTCTTCTGCGAACCAGAGTGAGCGGAAACCGCTCTGAAGCGCTGAAGCAGGCCCTACGGGGGTGCGCCGCGTCGGTCAAAACTTCCGTTCATTGGTATTAGCTCGCCACGTAAATCCTTAATCGATTTATGGCACGCACGCCCATTGTCATCCAGTCTTTCGGGGTCTTGCTGCTCCACGAGAGCCGCAAGACCATCCTCAAACTCAATCGCCATCCCCTGCAAGATGATGCCCTCGTTCGGGAGATTCTGGGCTTTTGCGCAAATCATCATCCCTACGACGCCAATCAGTTCGGCCATATCGGGCAAGCCAGGGATCCGGGCAAGCACATCAGTGAGATAGAGCTGTGGATTGGGCCACTCGATATTCAATCGGCTTTCAATTGCCGCTTTTCCCCAAAGCGGGAATTGGACTGCGGCCCGGATGTGCGCTCTGGTGCGCCGTCTCACGGAATTCGGGCCGGGCCGGATGATCTCGGGTCGCTACAGACAAGGCAGATGACGTATCCCTATGTCACTCGAAATGGGCGAGGGGTGCACGCCAGCGATACGGCTCAATACCAGATTTCTCGTGCTCTACCGGCCGCACGATGGCGTGTTGCAGCCCGCTCTACTTCTCTTTCATCCTGATGACCACATCGGTTTCGCCGGCGGCCAAGCGGGCCGAGTGGAAACCCACGCAGCCGTCTTCCGGATAGTCTTGGCTCAAGGCCCGGAACGCGGTTTTGGCCGCATCCAAGTCACCGGCGGCAAAGTGGTCGTAGGCGGTGCGGTAGCGATCCAGAAACCCTTCATCGAACCGGTTGGGCGGGAGCGGTTCGAGCACCTGCAGCGGCGTGGTTTTGCCCTTGAGCACCACTTCGCCGACGAGGCGCGCACGTGCATCCGGCACCCTGGTCGCGGTGGCGGCGGTCATGGCGACCAGCGTGCCGAAATACTTGTTGAGGCCCTCGACGCGCGCGGCGATGTTCACCGCGTCGCCGATGGCGGTGTATTCGACCCGGTCGAGCGACCCGAAATTGCCGACATTGACCTCGCCCGTATGCACGCCGACCCGGGTGATATCGAAAGGCAGGCCGCGCGCGCATTCCCGCTCACTGAAAGTCCGACAGCGCTCGGCTAGTTCGAGTGCGCAGGCAAGGGCCCGGCGGGCATGGTCCGGCTGCGCCCGAGGGGCGCCGAAAATGGCAAACATGCCGTCGCCGGCGAATTGGATGATGGTGCCACCATGGTGGAACACCCCATCGATCAACACTTGACGATAGCGGTTCAAGACCTCCGACAAGGTGACAGCATCCAGGGATTCCGAGAGGGAGGTGAACCCTGCCACATCGGTGAACAAGAGCGACAGCTCGCGTCGTTCTGCCTCGATGGACAGGCGGGAAGGGTCGTTGATCAACTCATCGAGAAGTTCGGCCGAGATGTAGCGGGAGAACGCAGTCTGGATGAAGCGCTTTTGCACGCGCTCCTCGCGCCCGGTGAGGAAATCGGCCGTGCCGGTGGCCAGCAGGAAGGCCATGGTCGGCGCAGCCAGCGGCAGCAGCGGACCACCGAGTTCGAACAGTTTAAAGCCGCATAGCCAAAAAACGGCCAAGGGCAACAGGAGTGCCGCCAAACGTGTCAGGAGCGGCATGGTCCAGCTTCCGATCAGCAGGCCCAGACCGGCCATGACGGCGACGGTCAAGCCATCGCCCCAAGGGCCAACAGCGGCCCCTTGGCGGCCTTCCAAGAGTTGGGCGATGGCGTGGCCGTGTACGACGACACCGGGCATATAGCCGGTCTTGTCGTTGTCGACGACGGCAAATGGCGTCCGGTGCCGGTCAACCAAGGTGAGATCGGCACCGATCAGAACGACCTTGTCCTTGATCCAGGACTCCGGCAGGAACGGCACCGCATGCGCCGGGTAAGCAGCGAAAGGTTGGGTGTCCGCACCCGGCGAGCCACGGAAGGCGATCGCAACCGGTTCCCGCGGTGCCGTGTGGCCAAGCCTTTCTACCATTCGCCCGGCCACACCCGGGATAAACGGTCCTGTGTCGATGGCGCGCCCAGGGTAAATGGCGCGCACGGTTCCGCCCGCCGTGTCTTTGATCATATTGGCGAAGCCACGCAGTTCCGGCGGGACGAAAGTATCCAGGTACGCCTTCTGGCTCGGCGTCAGGCCGGCATCGGCGCCAGCATAGCTGATGACCAACGGCACCGACAGGTTGTGCAGCACGGATGCCAGGCGCACGTCCTTGTCCTGTTCCGTCGGCTGGTCAAACAGAAGATCGACCAGGATCGCCCGAGCTCCCTTGGCTGCCAAGCTTTCGAGAACCGTGGCCAGGAACGCCCGGTCGACCGGCGACCTGTATGGGAATTGCTCGAGTGTTTCTTCGGTTATCGCAGCGACGACGATGTCGGGATGCTGCGGTTCGTACGGCAACAGAGTGGCAACGCGCACGTCTGCGGTCCATTGCTCAGCGGTGTGCAACACCGGCACGAAATGCAACGCCGTGACCACCGTCGCCGTGATGGCGAACAGAGCTGCAAGTTTGAGCCAGATCAGCGGTGTCTGCTGCGGGTCGATGACCGACCGGCGCTCCCTGTCGGGACCGCCAGCGACGACGGGTTGGGGCTCCGGCACGGGCGGGCTCCTGGTGTGCAAAGGGCTGGACCGGTCGGGATGACCGACAATCATACCGCCATAGCGGTCGGGCATACCGCCATGGCGGTGGGGACAAGAGTGATCAGTGATCGTCAGCGACGTCGTTTCGCCAACGTCCGGTCGATCATGTCGAATAAGTCGGCAGCACGGATCGGCTTGCCAATGTACTCATCCATACCTTCGGCCAGGAAGCGTTCCCGATCGCCCGTCATGGCGAAGGCCGTGATGGCGATGATCGGGACCTGCGGATCGCAACCGCTGACCCGTCCCTGTCGAATGCGACGGGTGATGGCAAGGCCGTCCAGCTCGGGCAGTTGGATATCCATTAGGATGAGATCGGCTGGCGCCCGTGACAGGCTCTCGAGCGCCGCCGGTCCGTCGGCCGCGAATTGCAGCCGATGGCGGCTGTCCTGAAACAGGTGGTCAAGGAGGCTGCGGCTGAATTCATCATCGTCGACCACCAGAATCGTCGCGCCATCGGTCGCTGCCAGCGGTGGCGTCACCGGGATTTCCGTCGGGTGGGCGTCGGTGATCCCCTCAACCGTGGTCAGGGGAGCGGTAAACGAGAACCGTGAGCCGACGCCGGGTGCGGACTCAACCCAGATGCGCCCGCCGATCTGGGACACGAGCTGTTTGCAAATGGCAAGACCGACCCCGGAGCCGGAATAGCGCCGGGTGAACAACGAATCTTCCTGTTCGAACATCTCGAACACACGGGTGGCGTTCTCCGGCTTGATGCCGATACCCGTGTCGGTTACCTGAAAAAGATAGAACGACCCTGGCCGGGCCAGGCCGACGGACACGCTCACGTGGCCGATATGGGTGAACTTGAAGGCGTTGCCGACCAAATTGAACAGGATTTGCTCGATCGCCTGACGCGCTCCGTTGACCTGCGCCGGGACGTCTGGAGCGATCAGCACGTTCACGCCGACGCTGGGCCGCTTGCGCCCACTCAGCAGCTTGACGACGTCGTTGATTTCCTCACGCAAGCTGAAATCGCCACAGACTGCTTCGGTCTTGCCGGCTTCGATGCGCGACAGGTCGAGAATGTCGTCGACCAACTGCAGAAGATTGTAGCCCGAGCGGGCGATCATGCTGATCTGGCCGCGCCGTTTGGCGTCACGCTCACCGGTTTCCAGGTGTTCGGAAAAGCCGATGATGGCGTTGAGGGGTGTGCGCAGCTCGTGGCTCATGGCGGCGAGAAAACGGCTCTTGGCGGCATTGGCGAGTTCGGCCACCTGTTTGGCCTCGAGGAGTTCCGCCTCGGTCTTCTTGCGTTCCGTCAAGTCGAGGATGCTGCCAATGAGGCAGGCGCGGTTAGTCCACTTAAATCGGCGCAACGAGATGAGGCACCAAACGGTACTGTCATCGGGACGGCGAATCTGCAATTCGCGCCCAGTCACCTCGCCGTGGCTGCGGATGTCACGCAAGATGGCCGTGCGCTCCTTGGCGTCTGCGTAGAACTCGGCGATTTCTCGGCCGATCAACTGGTTGGCGCCGCACCCCATGATGTCCCCGAGGGCGGCATTGGCGAAATGGAGTATGCCGCTGGCCATGTCTATGATGGACAAGCCAACCGGCGAAAGTTCGGCGATGAGACGGAATCGCTCTTCGCTTTCGCGGATTTCGGCCTCCGCCCGATCGCGGAACACCGTGAACCGCTGTTCTTCCGCCAGTTCGGCCAAGGCGTGGGTCAGCACTGTCACAGCGGCCATGTCGGCGTCCGAAAAGCCACGTGCCCGGCCGCACACGCTTTCCCGCCAAGCGGCAAACGACGTGCGCGGACGCAGGGTTCCGGGCGCGTCACGGTCCCGGTGCACCGCCTTGTTCGGGTTGCCTGCCCAGATGACGCTGTGCCGGTACTCCGGGCGGCCGAACAGGACGAAGTCATCGTCGCCCGTCACCAGGGGCAAGAACACACCGCCGGCGCAATGCTCCAGGAACGGAGCAGGTAAGGTCAGGAAATCTGCGAAACGGTTGGTCACGAGCCGACCATCCTGGCAGGCCGGTTTCAATCCACCAAGGTCAGGAACGTCGGCCGGTGCGGCACCCAGCGCCAGCAGTGTGCCGCCGATGCGCCCGAGCACGGTATCCGCCTCTAGGGCTCCCATCACATCCGCCTGTGTCGCTCGGAGTGCTTGCGCCAGATCGCCGGTGGCGGCGAACCGGGTCTTGAGGGCTTCGCTTGCCACTCGTGCCTGGGATTCCCGGCGGATTTGGTCGCGGTGGTCGATGCCGACATTGTTGGAAGCGAGCAGTTGGGCGCATTCTTGGCACGCCAAGCGGGCCAGTGCGGTCACCGCACGTGGTTTGGTATGGTGACAAGCAACCAGACCCCAGAAGGCACCGTCAACCAGAATGGAAACGGACAGGGATGCGGCCACGCCCATGTTGCGCAAGTACTGCCGGTGGATCGGCGACACCGACCGCAGACCCGCATAGGACAGGTCGGTTGGCCGGCTGGTTTCCGGATCGCGCGCCGGGATTAGGGCGACTTCCTCATAATCGACCGCCGGAATTAGCCGGATAACGTTGCGGGTATAGAGATCGCGAGCTTGGCTTGGGATGTCCGATTCCGGAAAGTGCAACCCGAAGTAGGACTCGACGCTCGGATGGTGGTATTCGGCAACCACCTCGCCGTGCCAATCGGCGTGGAATTGGTACACCATGACCCGGTCGAAACCGGTTACCTCGGCGATGTGGGCGACGGTGGCGTCGAGCAGTTGCCGCAAGGTCTGCGCATTGCTCATGTCGAGCAGCGTGCCCGTGCGGGCGCGTTGTTTGGCAAAGAACGCGCCGAATTCCGTCTCCGGCTCATGGAACCGTTCCAGCTCGACGATGATGCGCGACCCATCGGCGAATGACGATACGAGATAGCTGTGGACGGCCCCGTCGCGCCGCGGCACCGAGGTCAGTT
The DNA here is from genome assembly GCA_028281465.1 of Azospirillaceae bacterium. Lineage (GTDB taxonomy): Bacteria > Pseudomonadota > Alphaproteobacteria > Azospirillales > Azospirillaceae > JANQJV01. Next base: position 12,819 of record JANQJV010000382.1, read on the forward strand.
TCGGTTGATAATAATGTGGCGACCGCACCGGTTCGGCCGGCGTCGCCACGGCCAGAATCGACCGGCCGCATGGCAGATCGGACAGTGGCCGACCCAGCACGTCGTCTGGTGCTGCGTCGAGAAGGTCGGCGATATTGCGGCTGGCCTGTACGACGCGGTGGTCGCTGGCAGCGAGGACGAGCAAGGCACCATGTGCCTGGATGTGGCCCGGAACATGGATCGGCTCGTCATGGCATTGCACCAGGTCTAGGGCCGGACCGCTGTCTTGTGCGCGCATGGCAGGGTCTCCTCCACGGCCCGGGCGGACCGTCTTGATCGGCACACTGGTGTTCAGCCATCGGAGTCTGAACGGAAATCGATGCCAAAGCCAATAACGCGGAGAGGGTTAAATCGAAATCGGGGTTTTCCCGCATCCATGATTGGGCCGACGGGGTAGGTCTGCTCGCCATATGCCGGCACTGCACCGAGTCTGATGGCCCGAGTCTGGCTGCCCGCCGCCCGTTGCGGCGGGTTGTCGCAGGATGGGGAGGGACCGACACGCGTGATCCGAAATGTGAATGGCCTCTTGACAATAGTCGTTAAAAGGCAAGCCAAAACAGCCGCCAGCAATCTAAAACTCCTATTTACTGAAAAGAGAAAGACCAAATATTTTACATTGATCTATATAGAACAATTCTTATCGCGCACTAAATTGCTTGATCGTATTGTAAATTATGCGCAGTTTCAGTATCATCGAGGCATCTTGCCAAGACTTGAAAAGCTGGTTGGCTGCAACGTGTTGGCATTTGGAGATCATCCCAATAGATCAATAAGCCAGGAGAGTGGGCTAAACTGCGTTCGATAGCGCGCATTGAAATGGTCTGGTGGACATCATCACGGCGGATCGCCACGAGCGAGATCGCGGGCGACGGCGGTGCCGAAACCCGCATGTTCGACCGACAGACTGTCGTCAACACGGCCGCTTCCTCAACGAAGACGGGTATAGAAACGCTCGCGTCGACGGCGTCGCCGAATGGCTCGAGGACTTCCTCAGAACCGATCTGGCGGCCTGGGCCAAGGATCCGACCCTGACCGAACTGCAGGGCCTGATGGTGGACGCACCCGCCAATGCCAACGATGCGGTCGTCGGGTTGCTGGCGGTGGACGACGACTATCGGCTGGCGGCATAAGACCCACATCCCATGGTTTCCCGGTACTGGGCCTGCTTGCGGACCGAGACCGGGGACCGTGGGGTCCGATCCACCCGGGCCGGCGGTCTGTAGACATGATCCACGAGAAATTTATTAAAAACTATGCCTTCAATTCTTTGAAAACGGCACCTTGGGGCATCTTCCTTAAGTGACATCAAGGGGAACATGCTTTGATTTTGTGGTGCACGGAGATAGTCTACACCATAAAGCTGGCCAAGCGCTGCCGGATCGAAATCAAGACGTCCGGACGTCGTGTGTCTGTGCCGTTTCTCGTTTCCTTCAGGTTTACCATGGTCCCGCGGTGGGACCACCGCATTCGGAGACCTCCATGCCGCGCACACGCCCGCAGCCGACCTGCCTCGACCAGGCTTTGGCCCATATTCGGCGCCCGCTGTTGGGCGTGGCGTTGTTCAGCGGCCTGATCAATCTGCTCATGCTGTCGACCCCGATCTACATGATGCAGGTGTATGACCGAGTGCTGTCGAGCGGACACCAGGAGACACTGCTCTATCTCACGATCATCGTCGGCGTGGCTTTGGCCGTGCTGGCGCTCTTGGACAGCATGCGTGCCTGGGTGCTGTCGCGGGCCGGGGCCTGGTTGGTTGCCGGTCTGAACGAGCGAGTCACTGCCGGCAGTATCCTGGCGCGGTTGAAAGGGGTGCCAACTGGCTCGCAGCCACAGCGCGACCTACGCCAGATCCAGAGCTTTCTTGGCGGTCAGGGCCTCACGCCCCTATTCGATCTGCCATGGATTCCAGTGTTCGTCGCCCTGTTGTGGCTGTTGCATCCCTGGTTCGGTCTGCTCGCCTTGATCGTGGGGATCAGCCTGTTCTGTCTGGGTGTGCTGAACGAGGTGATCACACGGTCCCCATTGAAGCGGGCCGGGGCCTGCCAGGTCGCCGGATACGAGCATCTGGAGGCATTGGCGCGCAACGCCGAAGCGATCCAGGCCATGGGTATGATGCGGGCTTTGACCCGGCGTTGGGCCACCCAGGATGCGGAGGCCACGGCCTGGACCGAACAAGCCACAGAGCGCGGTGCCCTGCTCCAAGGGATTTCCAAGTTTTGCCGTTTGGCGGCCCAGGTTGGTGTGCTCGGCCTCGGAGCCTTGCTGGTGCTGGACGGACAGCTTTCCGCCGGCACCATGATCGCCGCGTCGATTCTGCTCGGCCGGGCCCTTGCCCCCGTGGAGCAGACGATCGGGGCCTGGAAACAATGGGTTGCCACCCACTCCGCCTACGACCGTGTGCAAAGCCTGCTCCGCGCTGTGGATCCGAATCCCGACGCGATGGCGCTGCCGGCCCCGACCGGACAGCTCACAGTCGAGGCTGTGGCGTATCAGCCGCGCCCGGACCGACCGCCCATACTCAAGGGCATTGGGTTCAAGGCAGCATCGGGTGAAATGGTCGGATTGATCGGTCCATCCGGATCCGGCAAGAGCACGTTGTGCCAATTGCTGGTCGGCTTGTTCCCGCCTTCTGCCGGGCATGTCCGCTTGGATGGAGCTGACCTGCATCGCCGAAACCGTGAAGAGATCGGCCCATTCATTGGATATATCCCTCAGGACGTGGAGCTCTTCCCCGGCAGCATCGCCGAAAACATCGCGCGCATGGCAGCGGACCCGGATGCCGAGGACGTGGTGGCCGCCGCCCGCCTGGCCGGCGTGCACGAGCTGATCTTGCAGCAGCCCAAAGGCTATGATACCGAGCTCGGCGAACGCGGCCAGGGCCTCTCCGCCGGTCAGCGACAACGGGTTGCCCTGGCCCGAGCCTTGTACCGCCGGCCAACCTTGCTCGTGTTGGACGAGCCCAACGCGAACCTTGACGCGGCCGGCGACCAGGCCCTGCAGCAAGCCTTGCAGCAGATGAAGGAGACCGGCACCACCATTGTGATGGTGGCACATCGGCTACCGGACCTCAAACTGGCCGACACGGTGTTGGTGTTGCGCGACGGTACCCAGCAGGCGTTCGGCCCGCGCGACCAGGTGCTGCGGCCGCCGAGTTCGGCCAAGGCAGCAGCGCCTGTGCGCCCGCTGTTCCAGAAACCCGAGACGGCGCCCGCAGCCGTGTCTCTGGCGGCCTGGAGCTGATAGGATGATGGCCGTGGGAACCGCTTCCGCCGAAGGTCTGGCACGCAAGACGCGTCTGCCAGCGCTGGTGAGTTTGGTTATCTGCTTGGTGTTCTTCGGAGTGTTCGGAAGTTGGGCCGCCATGGCACCGTTGGCCGGCGGTGCCTTGGCGCCTGGCGTGATCAGTCCGGTCGGCAGCCGGCGCATCGTGCAGCACCTGGAAGGCGGCATCATCGAAGAGCTGCTGGTGCGCGACGGCGATCCGGTGATTGTCGGCACACCGCTTGTCGTTCTGGCCAGGACTCAGGCACTAGCCAGCCGTAACATCTATCAGGAGCGCAGGCGTAGCCTGACCGCGACCATCGCCCGCCTGAAGGCCGAACAGCACGGCGATTGGGAGATCACCTTTCCACCCTGGCTGCTGGCGACAGCCGATCAGCCCGAAGTGGCCGAGGTGCTGGACGGCCAACGCCATCTGTTCGCCACGCGGCGCGAACAGATGGAGAGCCGGGTTGCCATCCTGCGCCTGCGCATTGCCCAGTTGCGCCGGCAGATCGACGGGTTGACGGCGCGCATCGCCAGCGAGACACGCCAGATCGCCCTGATCGACGAGGAGATCGCCGATGTCGCCTCCTTGGTCGACAAGGGCCTGGGGCGCAAGCCGCGCCTGCTCGCCCTGCAGCGCGACCAGGCGGAGATCGCGGGCAGTCGCGCCGAGAACCAGGCCGACGTGGCGCGGGCCGAGCAAGCGATCGGCGAGACCGAGCTGGAGATTCTGGACCTGGATGCCAACCGGCAGGCCGAGATCGCCGACGCGCTGTTCGAGGCGCAGAACCAGTTGACGGAGATTTCCGAGAGCACGGTCGCGGCGGAAGACGTCCTGCAGCGGACCACGGTGACGGCCCCGGTTGCCGGCGTGGTGGTGAACCGGCGCTTCAGCACCACGGGCGGTGTGATCGGGCCGGGCGATCCGATCCTCGACATCGTGCCGGCGGAAGACGACCTGATCATCGAGGCGCGTGTGGCACCGCTGGACATCGACCTTGTGCATCCGGGCCAGGTGGCCAAGGTGCATTTGTCGGCGTTCAACCAGCGTCTGCTGCCGCAGATCGAAGGCCGCGTCCGCTCGGTATCGGCGGACGCCATGCTGGATGAGACCACCAGCGAGCGCTACTTCAAGGCCGTGGTCGAGGTCGACCGCCTGCTTTTGGACATCATCGCGCGCAAACACGAGGTGTCGTTGGACCTCGCGCCCGGCATGCCGGCCGAAGTTCTGCTGGTTGCCCGCAGCCGCACGCTCGTTGAGTATCTCCTTGAGCCACTCGCGGACTCTTTCCGCCGCAGCTTCCGCGAAGGGTGAGGGGAGGCCGGCACCGGTGACGGCAGGACCCACGTCGGTAGATGTCCCAGCCACCCGGAACCGATCGCCGAACCGGTGGCTGGTGGCCTCCCATCCACGGCCAGGATCGTTACCGACCGGCGCGGCTGAGCATCGATCAGTTTGAACATTTGACCTGGACAATCAGCGTGTATTCAAGGGTTCCGCCTGTGACGGATGACGGATATGTCATATGGACGATGTCATAAATATTGTGTAGAGCATCGAAACAACCCCAAGCTGCGGTTGCCGAATGTCAGAGCTGCCAGGATGTCTGAAAACCCTCGACTATAGCGATGGTCGGGGGATCGACTCCATGTTCTCTGATTTCAAATCACGCGGCTTCGGTATCAACACCACTCAGATCCGCTACACGGACCGGTTCGAGCGCCTCATCCTCGTCATGGCACTGAGACCCAAGGCCCGTATTGATGACAGGTTCGGTTTCGGCGCTGAACGAGGAGCGCCGGCACCCCTGCCGGCTGGACCGCCGCCATCTTGGCGGCCAGCTGCTGGGCGTGGTCCGGGCCGGCTGGAAGCCGGCGGCCCAGCCGGCAAGGATGCCGGCGCTCCGAAACAGGGCAGCCCGAGGACCGGTCATTGTTTCGGGCCGTTGGCCTTGCCGGACGGCATTGAGTCTTCCTCATGGCCATCTGATACAATGCGCAAAAGACCCGATACCCTCTCCTGCCGGGTTGGCAGGAGAGGGGCTGCTTTGGCCGACCTAAGTGACACTATTCTGCGATCATTCGGCTTCAAGCATCGCCACCTGGGTGTTGCCACCAAGCAAAGCGTGCACGAATGCGGCGTCCAGATCGGCAACCGATTGTTCGAAGCGCTCCAGTGCTGCGCCGGCAAGGCGGGTGCCCCCCGTTCCGGTATGCTTGGCCGGGTCCACCGCCCTTCCGTCATGGCGTACTTCGAAATGCAGATGCGGACCGGTGGAGCGCCCCGTGGACCCAACCCTGCCGATGATATCGAGTTGGCGCACGCGGGCACCCCGACGGATGCCGGCGGGGATTTGGTTTAGGTGCGCGTACAGCGTCGTCGTCCGGGAGTCATGTCGGATTTCCACGGTTTTGCCATAGCTGCCGCGCCACCCGGCAGACATCACCGTCCCGGCTCCGGCGGCGTAGACGGCCGTGCCAGTCGGCGCGGCGAAGTCGACGCCCTTATGCATACGGCGATAGCCAAGGATCGGGTGCATGCGCATCCCGAACCCGGAGGACATGCGCGCCGCGTCAACAGGCGTACGGAGCAGCCGGGAGCGGATACTGCGCCCGGTGGCAGTGAAGTACCGGGGCTCGCCGTCCGTCACAGCATGACGGTACATGCGATGATCTGTCCCGCCTAGAACCAGATTGGTGTAGCGGACCGGACCGAAGCGCTCCAATTGCCCGTCGGCACTTGCCTCGCGGACATACAATATCTCCAGCACGTCTCCCTTGCGCAGATCGCGCTGGAAATCGACGGAGAAAGCGTACCGCCGGAGCGTGTCCGTCAACACCGATGCCGGAACGCCGACCGCCCGCGCGTCGTCGTACAGGTTCTGGTCAAGGATCACCCGGGCCGCCACCGGCGTGCGCTGGAGCGGCACCTCTTCGACCACAACATCGAAGCCGCCTTTGGCCGAACGCCCCGCCAGCACGGCACGTGGCGTGCCGAAGGGTTCGAGTACCAGACGGTCAAGACGACGTCCCTCGGACGTTTCAACGATTCTCAATGTGACCGGTTGGCCCGCAGCGAGCCGGTCGGGATTGCGCACCGGCCGCAAGCTGTTGATCAGCGCCGCAATCTCCGGTGCAGCAAGCCCCTGATCATCCAGCAAGGCCCATAGGCTCCGATTGGGAGCCAGCGTGACGGTGGTCGTCGGCGCGGGAATGACCTCTGTCTCGGAAGCGGGTTCCGCAGCGGCGTCGTTCGCGGGCACCGGCTGCGGCGCAACGGGCAGCACAGATGCGGCACCTTCGCCCCTGCCACCCGACGCACCGCTCCCCTGTGTCGTGGCGATAGGGGCGGCGATCGAGTTCGATGCCGGAACCGGCGTCAGAGTCATGGTGTCGTCTTGAACAGTGGTAACCACGGTGCGGCCGGGCCCATGCGGTGGCATGGCCTCTGGGATCGGGTCGGGTGCGTACTGCGGTGCAGGGTAAGGCGTGGCAGGCGCCCAGTGTTCGGCCGGTACCAAAACTGTATCGGCCTTAGGTAGCGGTATCCTCGCGGACACTTGGGCTGGTTCCTGCACAGTGTTTCGGCCCGCTCCGGTCCACAGGACCACCCCGAGAACCGCCACGGCCGCCCCGGTTGCCCCGAGACCGGCCAGGGCTGTGGTGCCCAAGCTACGTCGCTTGATGTAACGACCCATCTTCCATCTCCGTCGAACCCGGCCGCAGCGGGCCAAATGTCGTCAAAGCTCTGAAGATGAATGCTGGATGGATCTGGCGTCGCGGCCTTGGCGCTGGACACACTTGATGCGGCGCGTGTCCTCGTCAACGTCAGAGGTCGGCTGGTCTCATCCCGCATGGCCTGCGGTATCCCGCACGGCTGGCATTCTGGGGAGGCGGTAAGCATGGCGCAAACGGGGGATATCGTGACCCTGGACTCACGTCGCCAGTACCAATTGCTTGGCGGACCGGGTGAAAAGCCAAACCCGGCCGAAGGCACGTTCGGTCTGGTGTACGCGGCTCTACCGCTATCGGCTTCAAAAGATGCCGAGACGCCGGTCGCGTTGAAGCTCGTCAACCGTTCGGAAATGCGCAAGCACGCCGACCTGTGGCGGGATGAGGCCCGGGCTCAAGAGTTGTACCGGGGTGTAATGCAGCGGGAAGGCCAGATCCTGTCGGCGGTTGCCAAACGGTGGTCAAATCCCCACGACGTCAATATCGTCCGCTTGGTTGACCGGGGCACCGTCACCGCACCGGCCGGCAAGGATGCGGGGTTTCCAGCCCTCGCGATGGAGCTGTGCGCATCATCGCTTGAAGAGGCCATAGTGTGCCGTGATCCCGATCGTGCGGGAGGGGATCTCGGGAGCGCCGGGGCACTGTGGCAGCATCTCGCAAGTGTCGATGGTCTTCTGCACCTGGCCCACTCGATCCTGGTTGCCCTCCAAGCCCTGTCGTCGCTGCCCCAAGACACCAGTGTCCGCGTGGCGCACCGGGACTTGAAACCAGGCAACATCCTTGTCAAGAACATCAACGACGGCAGGCGTCCAACCTATCTGCTCTCGGACCTGGGCAGCATCAAGACATTTGCCGCCCCCACTGGATCCGTCGGGAACTTCACCCAATCCTACGCCCCACCGGAAGTCCGACAAGCCCATAGGCGCCGGGGACCGAAGGGCACGACGGCGCAGATCGATCACTCCCGCGTCGATATCTACGCTTTGGCGGTGATCCTGTTCGAATGCGTGACCCGGTATCTGCCGCTGTACCATCAGGAGGATATTTCTGAGACGGCAGCGATTTTGACCGCGCGCGAGCTGTCGCTGCTTCGCGACGGTCTGGTACGGCTACCAGACACCCCGGCCGGTCCGACACGGCGGCCAGCTCCGAACCAGATGGCCGTTCGCGACGGCCTCCGGGCATTCATTCTGAAGTGCCTCTCGATTTCGCCGGATCAGCGTCCGACACTGTTGGGGGCCCTCCAGCATGTGAAAGCGCTGCAGCACCAGATTGGTCTCGCCACCGTCGCACGGCCGACCGTAATTCCGCTTCGGGCCGGCACCCCCACCATCGTGGCCGAAACCGTGTCGGTGCCTCCGGTGCGTCCGGTGACGCCGGCGAAACCAGGGCCAGTCCGGCGAACCGGCCGGGTCATAGCGGCCGCCCTACTGGCCGGCTGTCTTGCCGCCGCCATGCTTGCTCAAGAGCTTTGGCCCATGGAGGTTGCCATCCAGGGGATGCGACACTGCGCGACGGATGGCTACGGAGGCAGCGCCTGGATTGACGGCACCTTGCGGCTCTCCGTCACCATCCGGCAGCCGCTGTGGCCCACCGGCGACCACGGCATGGCATTGCACCCATTGGCGGTTCGGATCACCGGGAACGGTGCGCGGCCGAGCTACCAATTGGCCTTGCCAGAAAGCGGTGGACCGGCATGCGCCCGCGCGCCGGTGGGCGAGGACGGTCGTTGGTGTCCGGCGTTTCACGACAGGAGACCGGCGTCCGCCGGGGGCAAGGAATTGGTCGCCGTGGTCATCCGCCGCGGTACCCCCGTGGACGGCACTCGGGTCGCCACCATGCTCAACGACGCCCTCTCCGGCGCGTCATCTATCGACCGTCCCCTTGATCCACCGGCGCTGGAAGCGCTTCTGGCTTCCGTCGGCCACCGTGTGATCGCGGTGCCGGCGACGGTGCCCACCCGGCCGCAAAACTGCCCGACGCAGCAGCCCGATTTGGCCGCCACGTTTTCGATGGCCGCGGATCCCACCCCCGGCACCCGGCGTCCCGCATGGACCAAATAGCCGGCCCGGTGCGTACCGGCCGCCAACCCATCGACCAATCAGACACAACGAAGGGTCTTATCATGTTGCCGACATTCACCAATGTCTTCGCGCGCCGCAGGCCCAGAGTCACCCTGCCGGCCGATCTGGACGAAGCGCCGCGCAATGTTCACCGCAAGGTGCTTCGCATGGTGGATTATCGCCCCGGGTTCGAGGACGCTCTGTTCGACAAACTGCCGCGGTTCGGCGGCACGCGGGACACCATCATCGACGACCAGGGCCGATCGAACCACCGATTGGGTCACGCCTTGGACGAATGTCGTCATCCTGCATTGCAGACGGACCCGAAATCCGGCCGCTCCGGCAATAATCCGACGGTATTTAACGATGTACTGCTGCTTCTGCCCCGCGAGGTCGTGCGCAGCAACCACATCAACGGCGGCGGTGAGAGCACCAACGCGTTGTGCTGCCGGCTCGCCGCCTTGCATAAGGATTCATTCGGCCGGGAGCTTTGGCAAGCCAATCGATCGGTGACCTACTCTGTCGCCGCCCACGACGGTCCAATGGATATGGTGGTTGCCCTGTTCGGACGGCCAGTCTTCCTGCCGGGACCGGACGACCGGCTCAGCGGTGAACTCTCGATCACCAAGCGCACCACGGACGGCCGCCTTGTTCCCGTGAAGATACCCACCGTGCACCGCTACGTCGGCGATCCGGGCAACCTCCGGCTGCACGAAGTCCCAGCCGGGGTTTATGACAACCAACGGTATTTGCTTCTGGGGTCAGATCCGACCACGGTTCCCATGGCTTTGTTGCATTGGTTCAACAATCGAAAGGGCTACTTCCTGATCGATTTGGAGTGGGGCGAGGCATTCGCCGACGATCCCTGGGTCAGCGTGGTTGAGGACCCCATGGTGGTCGGCCCCGAGGCGGACCCGATGGCAGAGTCCCGGGCCACCTCTCCGCCGTACGGCCGACGTCAATGGCTTTGCGAAAGCCTGCAGCCGGTGGAATCGCCGTCCCAAAATCCGGAGCGGCTGATCGTGACCGTGGATCCGGTCGGTGAAGGCCGAGAGCCAGCGGAACGCCCCGGCGGTGTCGGCACGGCGAGGCCGGCGCCGCGTGTCAAGCGTGATGCACCACGGGCCGAGACGCCGAAGCCAGACGTGGTCCAAGAGCCGTCTGCGCCGGCGGCATCGGTCGAGACCGCCGAGGAGCCGGCAACAGCCGAGGACGGCTTACGCGCAACGGTGACCACTGAAGAGGCGCACAGGCCGACCCGGTTCAACGCCACCGTCATCACCACGGATTACCGGCCGTTGCCCCAAATCGACCGTTACGCCCTGAAGATCGAAGGAATTGCATTGCCGAAGATCGGTGCCAGCCAGAACGCCGGGGTCAATCAGGAGTGGCTGCTGTGGCTGGATCGTGACGGCCACGTGATCACGCGTGCCCACAACGGCACCGCCGACACATCCCGATTGCGCCTGTCGGCCTCCACTGGGCGGGAGGGTCTGTTCTACTCAGCCCCGGGCGAACGCCATTGGGACTTGGTAACGCCAAACTGCACCGCTTTGCCTCTGGCCAATGGCGGCAAAGTCGCTCTCACCCCTGTGCCCAGGGGCGCTTCAGAACACTACTTCGGCATTCTGGCCCTGCCGACACCGATCATCCTGGAGCTGGCGGGAGATCGGGACATGATCTTGGGTCGGGCGGAGCCTGAAGACGCCAACCTCGCCGGGGCGTACGGCCCACGCAAGGTAGCGCCTGACCTGTTGACGCGTCCTGGCAGCTTGACCTGGCCCACGCAACGCGACGCTGAGCTTGAACAGCTCAACCTGTCGCGCCGCCATTTGAACATGTTGATCCAAGACGGCTGCACTCTGGAGGTCGCCATGGAAAAAGGCAAGAGCCCAGCCTGGCGGGTTTCGCCGCAATTGCCGGACGGTGAGGCGCTGATGCCCGGTGATACGCGGACACTACTGCTCATGCTTGGCGAACGCTTGCTGGTGGGCTGTTACCTGCTCACCTTCGAGCGCCTCTGATCGGCGCAGCGGCCTGGCCGGCATCGGCGCCCAGGGGGCGCTGCGGCCGCCAGGTCCCGCTGCATCCCGCATCCACGACCCGAGAGGGCCACGCCCGGGCCCGACCGGATAGGGAGACAGAGCATGGATAAGCCTCTCGACCGCCTGCGACCCGTCACGAATGCGACGACCGTTGGCACCAGCCGCGTCCACACCCTTGTGCTGTCGGGTATGCCGTCGCAGTTCGAACCGGCGCTCGCGCACGCCGTCTGGGGGACGCGCGAAGGCCGGCGCGGCGCCTTCTCCGGCATCATGGATCAATATGGCCGAACCGACTTCCGCCTGTCGGACGCCTTGAAGCGCCATACCCATCCCACCCGAGGGTTTGACCGCAACACGGTGATCAAGTCTGGCGATCAGGTGTTCAACGATGTCGTTGTGCGCATTCCTCGGCAACAGTGGATCGACGGCCACCGTTTCTATGCCGGCGCATGGACGTGGGCTCTCATCGAACAACTCGGACAGTGGCACACCGATGAATTCGGTGGCGCCTTATGGAAGAAGCGTAGTCCGCGCTATATGGTGGTTCCCCACAGTGGCCCCGACGATGTGGTGGAGTTCTTTTGGGGCCGTACGGTCTCACTGCCCGGCGAAACGGAACAGCCAGCCGGCTGCATACGCCTGTTTCACGCCACCGAGAACGGCCACATCCGTCCGCTCACCTTACCGACTTGGCCACGCTATGTGGGGTCTTCCGAGACCCTGCGCCTGACGCAGGCGCCGGTGGCGATCTACGCGGACCAGCACTGCCTGCTGCTGGGTGGTGCGAGGTCGATCGCGCCCGTCGTCGTTGACGGCTGGCCATTTGCGTCGGCCACCACCGCTTACATCGACTTCGACAATTCCTTCATCGGTGGCGAGGACGGTGGCGTTCGCTGCATACCGCTGGAGGAGGGACAGGACGACTCGGTGCTCGCCGATCTGCGCAGTGCGTGCCCCGGCGCAGAGCAAATCTGGTGCTTCGAAGCGGCCACCAATGACGGCGGCCGCGACCCCGGCGACCGGCTGTTCGTGGTTCGTCAGCCCACGGCGGAGCTGGTCGAAGACGCCGAAGTGGCCACCAACGTGGCACAGCCAACGGACGAGGTGCCTTTGGCGGACACCGTCCTTGACCCTGTGGTTGCCGCAGCGGCCGACTTGCCGTCGGATGAGCCCGTGCATCCACCTCTTCGGGTCGAGGAGACCCCACCCGCATCGCCGGCGAAAACGGCGCCCAGTTCGCGGGTGGGCATGCGGGCCGTGCGATGCGAGACGGAGGACATTCCGTTGTTCCTCAAGCGTCCTCTGAACGCACAGCCGCAACCGTCGCGTCATCGAAGGGGATCTTGGAACCTCCTGACACGATTGCTGAAGCGGGACCGGAACACACCGTCCCGTGAGTCGACGCATGAGCCTCTTGATGCCGGATTTGGCAAGGAGGCGTCGCCCACGGGCCCCGAGTTCCGTGCGTTCCCGAAGGGGCCCATGCGCGCGCCGCGGGCGACAGTGGTCGGCACGCCCGTCCAGCCGACCCCGCACTCCGCCGCTGATGCCGAGCCCGCTGCTGGCCGGACCGAGGGAGGAAGCGTAGAGGTACCGTGCCTGCGGGTCACGCGGTTGGCCCTGCTGAAGGTCTTCGGCAGCAAAGCCGCCGACCGGGACCTGAATGCCTGGGTCTTGCCGGTCGACCGCTGGGGCTTGCCGGTCGCCGGAGCCAATGCCGCCGACGCTCCGGCCCCGGGTGTCACTCGGTTTGCAGCTCGGCGCAATGACGATCGCCTGTACGTCAGGGTGCCGGGGGCGACGAAATGGCGCGTGGCGCGGTTCCGGGATGGTTTCTGGCAGACCCCCCCCGACCTTGGCGAACCGGGTACAGCGATCGGTTTGGAGTCCGTGCCGGCAGCGCTGGCTGATCACGCCCACGCCTTCCTCAGACTCCCCGAACCGCAAACAATCGTCCTGCAGCAACCCTGCGAGAACGGCATGTTGGTCGGGCGGGACACCGGCGGTGGCGATGGCACCGAGCCGGGCCGATTGCAGCTTGGTCTATTGAGCCGGGTTGGCCAGTTGATGATCGATCATGCGAGCAACGCGACCTTGGAGCAGCTCAATCTGTCGCGCAACCATTGCCGTGTGGTGGTGCAAGGCCGGCAATTGACCGTTCGTATGGAAAACGGGCGGGCGCCGGTGTGGCGGCTTGATCCGGCTTTGCGTGTGACTGGGTGCTTGGGGGTAGGCGACCAGGAGGTGTTGCAGTTGGAGCCAGGAGAGTCGCTGTTGCTTGGCTGTTATGTCGTTCTGTTCGCCGTGATGCCACGCCCATGAGTATGGTGCATCGCTGGTGCCTGCCGGATCCCTTCCGCGGCACCGGCATCGCCGTTGCCGGCTACGCGGGCGGCCATGGTGGGTTTCAGGACAACTGGTTGGTGAATGTGGGCAGAGCTTCTGGAACGGGAGGATGCAGCCACCGCTTGATCGGCGGCCACCCGGTTTGCACGGCCGTGCCGGATTGGCCACGACACCGCGTCCGCGTCGCTGTTCTGGACGGGATGGGCGGTCAGTCGCTTGGCCGCTGCGCTGCCGAGACGGCGGCAGCGAGGCTGGCCACCCTGCCGCCGCTGGACTCGACGACAGTGCTGCGCAGCGCCGTGATCGAAGTCCACGCCACCTTGCAAACGTGGCTTGGTGGGCCGGGACGCGGCGGTACCACCCTGGTGCTGGTCGAACTGGACCTTGCAACGAACACGGCCATGCTTGTCCATGTGGGCGACAGCCGTGCCTATTGCCATTCGCCCGGGGCCGTTGGAGTCTGCACCGAGACGGTGCAAGGCCTCGACAACTGGACGGCGCTCACCCATGATCACAGGGTGGCGGAGTTCGCTTGGCGGGATGGTGAATTGGATGATGGGGCGTACAACACGATTCTGAGGACGCCGACACAACGCCTGGCACAAGCCGTCGGTTTCGGCTCGATGGGCGCATTTTCTCGTCGGGAGCGCCGGATCAACCCCGCCCTACGCATTGACGCCCCGCCCTTGCCCCACGCCGACATTGCCGAATGGCGGCTAGGCGCCGGCGATCGCCTTGTTCTGGCCAGCGACGGTGTTTTCACCGACCCAGACCTGGTGCAGCCCTTGTTCAATACCGGCTGCGCCCAGGCCGCAGCGGAGACCTTGGCTGCACGGACCGGTCCGGCCAATAACCACCTTTCCGACGATGCCACCATGCTTACCGTGGCGCTGGACGGTCCCACAGTCGCCTGAACACCAGCCGGTTGCACGAACTGCGATCCGGATTGACCCAGGCGGTCGCCCATCCCAGCGTGAGACCCGACAGACGTCGGGCCCATGCAGCACGACGCGACACGCGGTAACGCGCACCAGCGGGCAATGCTTCTTGGCACACCCAGTGATCTGAAACGCGATCATGAGCCCATTAGCCAACGGGCCGCTGTGTGGATTGCGCTTTTTCACCAGGGTGTTGCGGCCTTGTCAAAAAAAAAACGAACCCGCTTCTCAGGTCCGTCAACAAAAGCTGCAGCTCACCTTCCATAGCCCAGGTGAAGGCGGTTTCACCCGCCGACGAAAACCAAAACCGACGCTATGGAGCAGACAATGGCACATGCTGAATACGGGATGGAACCCCGAGGCTCCTGTGGTGAGGGTCCTCTGGGTCATCGTGGAGCCGTCCGTCGCGTGGCCTCTGATCTTTGGGCGGCCCTGGAAGCCTATGCGCGCATTGACGGTCCGCTGGCCGGGACTGTACCACTATGTAAACTCGATCAGCACTTTCCGCATGTCCTTTTCGTCGCATTGGTCGGCGATTACTTTAATGTTGACCGAGGCCCGTCGAACGGAAGGCTCCCGGCATCGGTGCCGGTTTGTGCACAGCGCTACCAGCGGCAGATCATCGGCAAGTACGCCTATCGGCGCTATGGCCCGCGCAGTCGAGAAACAGAATACGACCATGTGGTCGACGCGGTATTAAGGTATGTTGATTCCTTCAACCGTCCGGTGATGGTTACCAACCGCGCTAAGGGCGGTTTCACCGGTACCCATCGGCTGCTGCGCGATCTGGTCCGTTTCGTAGCGACCGAAGGCACCGACGGGTCGAACCGTCCCTGGCGCGACGCTGAGCTGGAGCGCATCACGGCAGACGCGACGCCGTTGGATGATATCCTGTCCGTGCCCCTTCAGCGCTTGGCCCGGAGACTGCGCCGCTTGAGCGACCAGGAATCGGCCGCCGTGGCGACGTCCATCGATGGTGGCGGCACGGGCTACCAAAAAGGCAGCGTATCGCCGCTGCGCCGACAGACCGAAGGCGCCGTCGCGTTGTCCATCGGCGGTACGCTGATCCCCGTGCCTGAAGAACTATGCGTCTTCGATGTATTCGGCTGCCTTCCGGGGGCTCTGTCCGGCGATCTTTTCGACCAACGCAACGCGGGTCTGACCGACATCGAACGCCATGCCAAGGCTCTTGCAGAGGCGGAGGGCGCGCCATTGGCTCCAGCGCATCGGAGTGATGCCATCGCGGCGCTGAGAGCGAGCCACGGCCTTTCAGACGGTTATGAGATCTGGGACCGGTTCGACCAACTCGTGGAAACCCTCAATGAGCCTTATGGCAAGAAAGTGGTGCGCCTCGGGTTGCCGGCGGAAATCGGTCTCAAACTATCCATGACCCGCGCCGATACGTTGGCCACGCTCCTGACCCGAGCCAAGGAGCTGGCACAAAGCGCCGGGGCGGGGGCTTATTTGGATGAACCAGCGTTTCGAGAGGCCTGGATCGAGCTTTCCGTAAAGAGCGGCGGCAAACGACCTGGTTATCCTTCCTACGAAGCCTTTCTGCACAGTGAGGAGGGGCAATGGATGGTGTTTGGTGATCCGGTGCGGCCGCTCACCTTCGGGCGTGACCAGCAGGAATGTCGGGAGGATGATGGCGAGATCGCGCAAAAGCTCTCCAAGTCCCAGGAGTGTGCACCTGATCCCGATCCACTCGGGATCGACCGCGTGTCCAACCCGGAAGACCCAGCCCTTGCCTGGCAAGAGCTGGCCCGGCGAGGCGAGGTGACAACGGCGGAGGCCACCTTTTTAACCCATCTCACCGCCGGCAACTTCGCCGAGACCGCAACGGTCAAGGACATTTGTGATGCGGCCTACCTGTCGCCCCTCGTCGCCGGACACCTGAGTCTAGAGTTTCCATACGCGGCCATACGGAACGAGGCCGACCGCTTTAACGTGTTTCTCTGGTTTGCCCAGCGTCGCGCCAAGTTGTTGAATGACCCCGAGCAGATCAAGGGCGCCATGACCGCAGCGGAAAAAGTGGCCCTGACGATCGAATGGCCGGCGGCGCGGGACCGCAAACCGACCAGCCGCCATCGAGACATTGCCTTGAAACACAGCGTCCTGCGTGCGCTCCTGACGGGTCGGCCCTATGCCAAGCACCTGGATTTTGAGACCAGTTTCGAGGTGTTCTGGTTTTTCTTCGCCCGCGACGTGCTGGGCAGCGGCGCTTATCCCGCATTCTGACTGCAGACGGTCACCCATTTGCCGGAGGATCAATGCAGCACAACCATCCGATAGCCGAGCCAGGGGATGATCATGATCCCCTGGCGGGCTTGCCATTCACCGAACCGTTCGACCCGGTACGGTACCACGAGCAGGTCAAGCGATTGACCACATGCGTGGACGCGCGTCACGAAGAGGAGACCGCCGCACAGTGGTGGGCAAGAGCTTCGGCCACCTTGTTCAGAGCCTTGCGTGGAAACCGGCCACGCCCCGGACTTCCACGGACCGTTCCATACCCGCAATTTTTTTCCGAGCGCAAAGCCAGCCGGCCACGGCTGCGGCAGCAGCCCGTCGGACAGTGGCACCGTCTGGCCGCGAAATCCCAGGCCGAAGGGGTGCTACCGATTCCGTTGAGGGTGCTCACCAGCAACAGTCGGCTGGAGATTATCTTCAAGATCGAAGACGGTATGCTGGCCGTCACCGTCCGCGCCATCGGCGGGCTGCTATGCCGTCCGGAGGCCTTCGCCAATCGCGGTGATTGCGTTCTTGTGCTCGGCGACGCCGATCCTGACGGCGAACATACCCGGTCTTTGGCGTGCCCCTTGGCCTTCGATGACACGGCCGCAGCCCACGTGCTGCTCACCGACACGCCAGACCTGCGACGGTTCATCAACACCGGAGTGACGATCGTGCGGTTGATTACAACCAAATGATCTGTCATTGACAAGAAATACGAGAAATCAACATGTCGTCGACCATCTTTTTTCCGTTGCTACCGCTGGATCAGCCGGACGACAGTGATCTTCAGTTTGGGGCCCCCGAGAGCCTTAGGCAGACGACCGCCGTCGCAGAGATTACATTTGATCTGGAAACTCGGTCATCCGCGGTGAACCGAAACAGGCAGGGCGATGACCAGGACCATCCCTTCATCCGCCGGCTGCGCGACGGTGCCGACAGACATCTCGACCGCCCAGCAAGGGCGGCCATACAGGCGGTGCGAAAGCTCGCGCCAAAACCGTCGGTGCTGACCTGCCCCTACCAGTTTTTTGGGCGCGGGCGAACCGAATGGCTGGCGGACGTTACTCCGGCGATTCAAAGCCCAAGTGGTCTCGATTGGTCCGGTGAGAGTGCGACCCTGGGCATTGCCCTGGGGCTGCTTGGGGCGATGATGGCGCGCGATGGTACGCGCGTGATTGCCACGGGCAACCTGGAAGGGCATCCAGACCGCGACGGTACCCAGATCGGTTCGGGGATCAAGGTCACGCCAATTGGCGGCCTGGAAGCAAAGCTTGAGGCCGTCGAAACGTGGGCGCGGGCAAACCGGCCAAAGCATCCGGTGGCGTTTCTGGTTCCGTTTCAAGATGGTGACGAAACACCCCTCACCCCACGTGCCTTCAAGAAGCGCTACTGCTCCGGGCGAGGGAATTGGCATCGGCGGCTGCAGGCCGTGGGTGTCCGATTGTGTCCGGTGGATAATCTGCAGAGTGCCATCCGCCTGTTGCGATGGCATCGCCTTCGCCCGACGCTGTGGGATCGACTGGTCCAAGGCGCCGTCGTGGGAAGCGTTGCGGTACTTGCGTGTTGGGGGGTCGACGAATACATGAGCAATCGTCCGATAGCGATGACCCACGCCCCCGTCGTCGACGCTGGAGGCACAGTGGTCGCGACACCATACCGGTCGCCCGATGGTAACCCTGCGAACGCGCGACCGCTGTGCAGGACCTCGGATGGTGTGCCGGCCGTTGCCGCGGGTGATTGGCTGTACTTCAATATCCGCTTCGCGCCGCGGTCCGAAACCGCCCGTCTGCCGGAGGGTCCATATTACCCCGCTTTGGTGATGATCCCGGAGTTTGTCGTCCCGGGCAACACCATCAAGGCCGAGTTCCCCTATGGCGACGGATGCAGCGAGGGCCCTGTTTCAGCCGGAAACTCCTGGTGTCTTGGTATCCCAACCGAGGCCAATCGCTATGAAGATAATGCGGTGATTGCGATTGCGGCGCACCGGGCCGGCGAGGTGGAAGCAGAGCATCAGCGCCTTATCAACCGGCATGCCCAGGTTCCTCCTGGCGCCCAACGCCGCCGCATCGATATCTCGAATGTGATCAGCGATGCAAAGCGGTCGTTTTCCGGCCGTGTGCTCGACGACGAAATTGTCTCCCGCTTCCGTACCGTACCACGCGACCAATGCCCGTAGACTAGGACCGGTGAAGGTTTTCAAGCCTTAGTGATCAAGGATGGGGTTCACACGGGACTCGGTTTTTGATTCTAGACTCAGAATTTGCAGGGAGTCGAAGCTGATTCTTGAGTTCATCAAGTGAATTTTCAGCATCGGCACATCTCCGTATAATTAACCAATAGTAAATATTTTATATTTAATTAATATTTCCAACACAGGATAGCCTCCAGGCCTCACCATCGATCAGTTTTTCGGCGCCCCCAAATGGTGGTACTGGGAGGTAGCGAGTGGGGATTTTCACGATTCTTCGGATATCTCTGGTGAACCAGGATGGTTTGCTTCGAGCAAGCTTTTTTGGTTGTCAGTCTGGACTTTTTCGCCAGACAAGCGGTTATTTTCTTGATCCCAATGGCCGGTCGAAACTGCCCAGTCAAGGGCAAGTGCCATGACGAGGAGGAGGCGCTCGAACCGGTCCGTGTAGCGGCTCTGATACCCATGGCCCGCATTGACGACACGTTCGGTTTCGGCACTGAACCAGGAGCGCCGGTATCCCTGCCGGCTGGACCGCCGCCATCTTGGCGGCCGGCTGGAAGCCGGCGGTCCAGCCGGCAAGGATGCCGGCGCTCCGAAACAGGGCGGCCCGAAGACCGGTCATTGTTTCGGGCCGTTGGTACGAGTGTTGTTGATACCGAAGCCGCGTGATTTGAAATCGGAGAACATGGGGTCGATCCCCCGACCGTCGCGATAGTCGAAGGTTTTCAGATATCCTGGCGGATCTGATACCCATGGCCCGCATTGACGACAGGTTCGGTTTCGGCGCTCCGAAACAGGGCGGCCCGAAGACCGGTCATTGTTTCGGGCCGTTGGTATGACATGGCGATGCTCCAAGGTTCTGAATGCCCCGGGTCGGAACCGCAGCGCCCGGAGGAATCCACGGCACTGTGGCTTCCAAGAGCCCCTTCTGGGTATCGAACCCAAGGGGGCCCTTCAGTCTCTTCTACCTACCAAGCCAACGGCAGGGTTCGTTCCTCGAAGCGCAGTGCCAGCATCAAGACCTGGTGTCGGTCAGAAGCCTTCGTTTGAGCAATGATCAAATTGATTGGGCCGCTGGAAACCGCGTCGTGTTCCAGACTCTCCTGGGCAGATGAAGGCGTTGAGGTTCACACCTTGAGTGTCGCAGGATCAGTTCGCCGCGGGGGCAGGTTTCGTATTGGTGAGTTTGATAAACGCATGGCCCCCGGTTCGCCTGTTGGGTGACCGACGCGGGCTCAAAGGGTATGGGCATCCACCTTCCGACCCGACGGCGTCGGCGAGCCAAGCAGTAACCAGTGTTACGGCCATGAGGGGCAAAGCGAAGCCAAGCAGGTGACTGTTGCCGACCGAGAACCACGTCATGGGCTGACCGATCACCGGCAAAAGGCCGAGGGGGTTCGCCCACGCGATCAGCCAATGCAAGGCCTGAGCGGCGGCGAGACAGACCATGAGCAGGCACAGGAAAATGCTGACACTGCGCTGCAATGGCCGGCCACCGCCCCAACCGGCCACGTCCTTCGCCAGTCCAGTCATTTCAAGCAACAGAGCGATCTGGACCGCGATCACCAGGGCAGCGCCGGCAATACCGGTTCGGGCCAGAATGAAGGTGCCGATGAAGTCGCTCTCCACTGCTGGTACCAGCAACTCCGGGCCGTTCATGCCGAAGGGGGCATCGCCCTCGGGCAACAGGCCGACTTTCGACAAAACGCGATAAGCGGCAATGATCTGTGCACCAGAATTGGGGTGCATTTCGGGTTCCGTGAACACTCGGATGCGGTCCCACACGGTTCCGGCCTCCGGCAGTCCGGCCTCCTGCGCACCGTACGCCTGCTGGGTGATGTGAAAGACCCCGAAGGTTGCAATGCCGAGAAAGCCCATGAGGACAACGAGCGGAAATAGACTCCACCAGTGGCCTGGGCCGCCCTGCGGCGCGGCTTTCAGTGCAAGACCGAGGCAGGCTGCCAGCCAAACCACGGAAATCAGGAACAGAATCAGCACCGGCGAGAAATCGTCCAACAACAGCAGAACGACGACAATGGGCATGCCAACGATGGCGCCTTTGCATGCCAACAAAAAGACTGTCCTTCTCCACTGAGCTGCTGCCGAGGACAGATGGATCCACAAGATGAAATGCATGCCCAGATAAGACAGGAGAAGGCAGACCAAGAATTTGGCCGGTTCCGGCGGCTGCATGCCGAACACGCCGGATTCCGAGCCCGCCAAGAGCTGCAGGCCGAGGGCGGTGAGCACCGCTCCGGGCAGAGCGATCCGGGCCAGGCGGTGCAGGCCATGCTCGCGGTCGAGGATGCCCGCCAGTATGGCATAGAGTTGCCATCGCGGTACCAGGCTCACCCATGCCAGCGCCACAGCGGCACATGATATACTCGTTGAGTACTTCCAGATGTAACCGAGCCATCGATCATTGGCCGAACCGGCGCCAAGTTGGAGCGCCGTCAACCCGCCGCCCACTGCCAGAGCGGTCGCCAGCAGCCATAACCGTCCGGCGCGCCCAACCAGATGCCGTTGTCCTGATAGGGCGAGACACAGGGTGGTCCAAATCCACAGTGCGCTCGCTGTGAGGGGCAGCACCGTGGCCCCGTAGGCGGTTCTGTCCGCGGTAACGGCAAGCGCCAGAAAGGTGAGGGCCGGTAGACTGCCGGAGATCACGGCGAGTTTGTGGACGACCGGGGCTCGGTTCGAAGAGCGCTGCACCGAATGGTGCCAGAGTACCGCGGTGGCCACCAGCACCGCAAACCCCAGGGTGGTGGCCAGTAGGCCCACGTTGTCGCGTAGCAAGCCTCGCCAGCCTGCTCCCTCGCCAATCCATGCCAACGGTGTCACATCATGTCCGATGTCCTTTGCCGACGTTGACACAACCATGGGCATGCTCTGCGGCAGCAGGTCGCGCCGTGCCTGGGGCGTCAAAACCAGGCGTTCACCGTCAACGCCCACCTGGTAGTGGGTCCGACCAATGCTGAAGCCGACCACGCCACCAGGACCGGCCGGCAGGCTGAGGTTGCTCAGCGCCAGAGCAGGTTGGCCCGAGCCGGCCCGTTGCACCGTCGCCTGATCGGCCAAGCCCCCGCCTGCCAGCCAGAAGCCGCCATCGGCCCAGACAACCTGCAGGCTACCGACGGGAAGTCCAGCGATGGCCCAGCGCTCCGGGCAATTGACATAGCCGCCGATGCTAAAGACAACGCGGCCGCGGGTGACGGCTTGCGGCAGCAGATTGCTCATCCAGAGCTTTACTTGCCGCAACCGCCGCTCCCCAGCCTTGACCTGACGCACGGCCCAGTTTTGCGGAGCATCGCTGCAGCTTGGGTAGGGCGGAGCTGTTGCGCCTGAAACTTCCAGACCGCTGCTGAAAGGAAGTGCGGCGCTCCATCGTGCGGCGTGACCGTCGTCGGCCTGCAGCGTAAGGCTGTGCTTGGAAACCGCGGTTACCGTGAACTGCGCGTCGCCAACGGCAAAGCGATCGTCTGTGGTGAGACGCCAACTGTTCAGATCGTGCCGGGATCCGTTGGCCATCCAGACCGTTACTCGCCGCTGTGGAGAGCGGTTGGCGATCCACCAAATGCCATGGTCGTCCACGAAGAGGCCGAGGCTGACCGGCTCCCGCCATGGTCCAGAGGGACGTTGTCCCAGGTCTTCTGGGCCCAGGTGTATGCCGCGACCAATCGCTGGAGGCGACAGCAAAATCCGGTTGACACGGACACCATCCGCAGCATGGTGAACGATCGCCCAACCGGCGGTGACCGCGGCGAAAACGAGCCCGACGGCGCCTAGGAGAATGGTTGAGGTGTCCAAAGGGCCGCGTGTCATGGCGTGGGCTCCGGAGTGGTGCTCGTTGGCAGGACGTGGTTCACCATGTGAAGAACGGGGACCAGTAGCGGTTGCGCCAGTTGGTCGAGCATGTCGGCCATGATGCGTCCGCAAACGGCGCCACCGGTATGGTGGCTTTCGTACCCATGGCTGACCATGCACGCGAACGCCAGGGGTTGGGCGAACCGGGAACGCGTCGGCCCCGGCAACAGAGTCGAGCCGCCATTGGCCGCCACGCTTGCCGCGCCGGCAATCGAGCGTCCGCGAACCAGGGCATGGAAGGCCTCGGCCTTGGCCCACCCCACGAACCACGCGCTGGTAAGATGGCCTGGGGCATCGCTGTCGCTTGGGGCGGCGGTGTTGGGTCGGCCGGACTGCCCGGTCCCGGTTTTGCCGTAGACGTGGCAAGCGGCCAGACGGAGGGCCAAAGATTTGGAAAAGGCTCCCCTGGCGGTGCCGGTCTCCGGCACAAGCTTCATGGCGTCGCGCAGGTGCGCCACGGCCTGGGCGGGCAGTGGTGGGCCTTTGGGTGATGAAACCCCTTCGCCGTTCCAATCGCCGATCAGGTAAGGGGAGGGCAACGTGCCGGTCGCAATGGCAGCGACCAAACGGGCCGCTTGCAGCGGCGAAATGCGAATGCGCTGACCGATCGCGGTCTGGGCCAAGGTGTCCACGGCACCGGCCGGGCGCTGGCGCCGCGCTGCCGGATCGGTCAGATGCGCCAATTCCAGTTCGGCCGCGTCGGGGACGAGGATGAATCCAGCCCTGGTGCGGCGCGGCTGCGTTTCCAGCCTGTGTCTTGCCGTACCAGCCAAATCGGCTTGCGTATCCAGGAGACCCAGCAGGCGGGCCGTTGACAGCAGGTGGGTTTCACCCAGATCCGGCAGACGGTCGGCGAGCGCCAATTGCCGCGTTGCATGGTCCGCGCCGGCCAATCCCTCTGGCAACCGGCGCCGACGGGCCGCCTTGTCGTAGCTGAGCGCCGTTTCCAGATCGAGCCGTTCCGCAAGCTTGACGAACCATATGTTCACCGAGTCCCGCAGAGCTTCGTCCAAACCAAAGCTGTGGGCGGGGCGGGCACTGCCACCGCAGGTCGGCGAACGGTGGGCTTTCCGCAAACTGTGCCGCAACGGCTTGTCTTCGAAATTGCTGATCGTATCACGCCTATGCTGGCCGGGCATGCCATAAGAGAAGTCCGCGGCGTCCAGGCCGGCACAAATCAGCCGACCGGCGTGGTCCGGTTGGCAGCCGTCAAGCATGGCTGCCAAAGTGGTGTCACGCTCTGCTGCCAACAGGGCGGCGAACGCGGTCACCAGCTTGAACACCGAGCCCGGCGTGTTGTCGGTGTTCACTCCGTGCCAGGCGGTGGCCGTTTGCGGATCGCGGATCGGATCGCCGCGGCGCCCGGCGGCCAGGTCCCAGGCATGGATGGGACCGGGCAGACGTGGGCTGCGTGCGGCGGCCAAAATGGCCCCGCTATCCGGATCGAGGACCACGATGGAGGCGCGGCGAAGGTCCCGATACGGGTCTTCCTGACCGAATGCTCTCTGCAGTCCCGCGTCCAGAGCATTTTGCGCCGCTTCTTGTACCCGGGAGTGGATTGTGAGCCGAAGGCTGGCCGGTGTCTTGCGGTCTGGGCGCCGGGCAACGGCACCGATCATGGACCGCCGGTCGATCGGTCCGGTCCCGATGATCGGGAGCAGGCCTGCCGTCACGGCGAGATCGGTCAGGCCGTTGGCACCCTGCCAGAGCAGATGCCCGTCCGCCGTCGACAGCGTCACGTTGGCGTGGGCCCAGGCTGGGGCGCGGCGCTCGGTCCCGGTCCAGATCACATCGGTTCCGTGCACGGCGACGGCGAGGTCCGGCACCGGGAGGTGTGCGGCCGTATTCGGTGCGACGGCGAGCCGCATGGAATGCGCGCCCGGCGGCAGGGACGATACCAGGATCTCGGCTCCGGTCGCGTTGGCTTGGCCGCATGGGGTACGTGGACACCGCCACTCGACATGCGGGCGACCCGGCAGGCTGGATAACGCCAAATCCAGCCGGCCCAACACCTGGATGCGGAGTTGCTCCAAGGTTTGGGATAAGGTGACGGTCGACATCAGGTGCACGATGCCGGTGCCAGGGTGGAACTGGTGCCAATCACCCATGCCTATGCGTAGCATCGGGGCAATAAAGCCATAGCGTTCCGGAACCGGGAGACGCGAGGGGGGGACGGGACGTCCGGCCGTGTCCGCCACCCGCCACTGGACGGCAGTGCGGCCCTGCGGGAGGACGCCGGGTCCGATTCCGGCCGCCCCGACCGGTCGTACCGCCGACGGGCGGTCGTCGCGCACCGCCACCGCATGGCGTGTCGAATTCCAACGGGCCACTTGCCGCCGCACCGCTGTCCCATTGGGGGTGCGATACAGCGCTTCGATGAGTTGCTGTTTTTCCCGCCAGGTTCGGTTGCCAAGCGGTGCTGGCCGGCCGTTCGCTGCCGCGAAGGCCAATTCGAAGAGCGCCAAATCCCGCGCCGGCAGATCGATCCGCCCGGTGACGGGATCGGCGGCGATCAGACGGGTGGCCTTAAGGCGCTCGAAGAGTTCCGCATCTTCCAACAGTGGCGAGGACGGTTCTGACGGTGACACGACAAACGTGGCGACGTGGGTGACGCGGGCGGTCAAGCCGACAATGGCGGTGCTGGCCATCGCAAACCACAAGAGGAAGGGCCTCCAACGCATCAATCCATGTCCTTCCACGAAGCACCGCACCGGCAACGCCTTGGTGAGACCACTGGCCCCCTGTCGCCGTTCCATGCGTGCGGGATGGGAACGGCCCCTTCAATTCAATGGCCGGCCGGTTTGGTCGTATGCGCGCATCATGACGATGACGCCCGTCAGCTATGCCGGGTAACGGTTCCCACTCCCATTGATCAGCCATGCAGTGTGGCTGTGTGACCGGTTTGCTTTGAGCCTGCGCATGGTGGAGGAGGTGTTGGCTGCGCGCGCCTCGGCGCTCACGCGAACTGACCTGCTTGCGCTCGCTCCTGGAGACCGACGGACCCGGGCGCGATGCGATCATACCCTCGATAAGATCATTCGGTTCCGTTAGCCCCGACAACAGCGCCTCGCGAACGGCAGCGACTGCGCCCAACACGAGGCATCAAGGTCGAGACCGGCGCACCGCGGCAAGGTCGATTGACCCAGCCAAAGAACGCACCGAACGATCCATAAACACCCGAATAAAACCTGCGGTTGAAAAACTCACGCGGGCGCTACCCACCCGATTCAGCCTCGTGCATGATCCGGGCCCGATGGTTCTTGGTGACGCCTCTGTGCGTCTTTCTGGTTCCATGGTGCAGCGGGCCGCTCCAAAAGCCCAAGTCGTCCGGTTCGGGGATGGTTCCACCCGGTTTCTGCCGCCCTTGTCGGCGATCCGACAAAAACCAATGGCACGCCGCTTGCTGTTGCGGGTTCGACGCAACATACCCGACACGAGGAGCGGAGCCATGGTGGCGGTGAGCGAAACGGCGGTGCGGGCCTTGGCACAGGTGGTGGCGGACGGCGAGGCGGCGTGCCGCGGTTTGCGTATCATGGTGGAGGCGACCGACTGCTCTGGACCGAAATACCTCATGGGCGTCGAAACCGAGGCCATGTCGGGCGACATCATCCTCGACCTGGACGGCCTCACGCTGTTCATCGACCAGGACAGCCATCCGCTCTTGCGCGGCACACAGATCGATTTCGTCGACGACGAACGCATGCAGGGGTTCACCTTCGACAATCCGAATTTCCCCGGCCTGTGCCAATGCGGCGAGGCCGTGTGTCCGTAAGGGAGGATTGGGCCATGTCGCAATTCCTACCACCACCCCGGACCGTTGTGCTGGTCGACACCACTTTACGCGACGGCGAACAGACGCCGGGCGTCGCCTTCACGGCTGGGGAGAAACTGGCGATCGCCCGTGCGCTCGATGCCGCCGGTGTGCCCGAGTTGGAAATCGGCACACCGGCCATGGGGCCCGACGAGGTGGCCGCCATGGCTGCGGTGACCCGTGCCGGGCTCGCCGCCACCCTGATCGCCTGGTGCCGCATGACCGAGGCCGATGTGGATGCGGCCATCGCCACCGGGGTCGGCATGGTCAATGTCTCCACCCCGGTCTCGGACATCCAGATCGGTGCCAAATTGGGCAAAAGCCGGACCTGGGTGCTCGATAACCTCAGCCGGGTGGTTGGGTATGCGCGTCGGCGCGGTTTGCGGGTGGCCGTCGGCGGCGAAGATTCCACACGCGCGGATCCGGTGTTCCTGGCCGCCGCGATCCGCGCCGCCGAAGCGGCCGGCGCCGAACGCTTCCGGATCGCCGACACTCTGGGCCTGCTGGAACCGTTCGCCGCCCATGCCCTGTTCGAACGACTTCGTCGCACGACGACATTGGCTCTTGAAATCCATGCCCACGACGACTTCGGCCTCGCCACTGGCAACTCGCTGGCGGCTGTGCGCGGCGGTGCCGGCCATGTCAGCACCACGGTCAACGGCCTTGGCGAGCGCGCCGGTAACGCGGCACTGGAAGAAATCGCCGTGGCGCTGGACCGCCTGTACGGGCGAACGACCGGGGTCGATGCGGTCCGCCTTGCTGCCGTTTCGGCCTTGGTGGCCGCCGCGTCCGGACGCCCGGTGCCGGACGGCAAGAGTGTGGTCGGTGACGCCGTATTCACCCATGAATCCGGCCTGCACGTGCACGGCCTGTTGCGAGACCGCCGCACCTACACCGGCCTCGATCCGGCCGATCTGGGCCGGGAGCACCGCCTGGTGCTGGGCAAACATTCCGGTGCGACAGCGGTGGCGCACGCCTGCGCCGGGCTCGGCCTCACCGTTACCGCCGAGCAACTCGCCGTCCTGACCCGTTTGGTCCGCCACCGCGCCGAGGCGACCAAACAGATTGTCCCACCCGAGATGCTGCCCGGCTTCCTCGCCACAACGGGGAACACGGCGCCCACGGTCCCGACATGAACCAGTCGGTCCTCGATAGACTGGCTGCCTGCGCAACCCTGGACGACTGGCTCGATCACCTCGGCGTGGCGGCAACCGAGCGCCCGTCTGCGCCGCGGCGCGTGGCCTGCCTCAAGGCGCTGCGCCGTGTTCTCGACCGGCCCGGATGGGCCGGACGGCCTGACGACGATCTGGTGGCCGCCTGCCGGGCGGCCATTGCCGCCGCGCGGGACTCCTCAACCGGCCCGCCGCCGACTCGCGCCGAATCGTCGTCAGGGCCCCCGCGGCGTGGTTTCGTTGCTTTGGATTCCGTCCTGCGGCGCGGACCGAAAGCCGATTGATCCGCCAATGATCCCTGAAAGCGCTTGGTACTCTGAATAATCCGTGCAGGGATTGGGCGCAAAGCCCAATCCTTAGGCACGGAAGGATCACCTTGAGTTTGCCCATTTGCATCCCTAGCATAGGACTCTGATTTCCGGTCCTGTTGTTGATGTGCCGGACCGGGCGGAATCGGAGTGCGGCGAGCAGACGGGTCCCGTCCGGAGCAACCGGACGATGGCGACGAGACCCGAAGCGCCGGGAGGAACAAAGAACCGGGGGCGTGTGCAGTGCCAAGCTTTGCGGCGACCGGGCGCCGTGGGGGAGCGAGCCATGGGCAGCATGCGAAACACCGAAAACGCCCTGTCGTTGACCGTGATCTACGAGATCAGCCGGCTTCTGACCGCATCCCAGTCATTGCAAACCACCCTGCGCGACGTGCTACGCTTGCTGGCCAGCTACTTGTCCATGCGCGCCGGCGTCATTGCGTTGAAGGAAGACGGTGGCGGGTTCCGTATCCTGGCGTCCGTGCATGCACCGCCGCCCGTGATGAGCGAACGATCACGCTTGGCGCAGGAGATCGCCGAGAGCATCGTCCGCTCGGCGATGCCCTTCGTGGCACCGGTGCCGGGCGAAGATCCGACCATCGCCGCCTTGATCGAGCGGGGCGCCTGGCCGGACCACGGCGACAACGCGTGCTTCATCGGCGTGCCGATCAAGACCCATGGCGAACCTTTCGGGGTGCTCGCCGTGCATCGTCCATGGTCCGAGCAACCGGCATTTACCTTCAACAACGATGTGCGCCTGCTGGTCATGGTATCCAACCTGGTGGCGCAGGCGATCCGGCTGCACCAAAGCCTGGAAACCGCAGATCCGGCGCTGGATACGGCCGACCCGGCACCGATCCGCCGGCCGCCGCGTGGCAAGCCTGTGCGTGTGCCGCCGCTGGAAGGGTTCATCGGCAACAGCCGGGCCATCCAGGAGGTGTTCGCGCAGATTGAGAAGGTGGCGCCGACCCGGACGTCGGTGCTGCTACGCGGCGAGAGCGGCACCGGCAAGGAGCTGGTGGCGCGGGCCATCCACACGGCGAGCCCGCGCAAAGCCAAGGCGTTCGTCTCGGTCAACTGTGCCGCGCTGCCGGAATCCTTGTTGGAATCCGAGCTGTTCGGCCACGAGAAAGGCGCCTTCACCGGTGCCACGCAGGAGCGCAAAGGCCGGTTCGAACTGGCCGACGGCGGCACGCTGTTTCTGGACGAGATCGGCGAGATCAGCAAGACCTTCCAGGCCAAGTTGTTGCGGGTGCTGCAGGAAGGCGAGTTCGAGCGGGTCGGTGGCAGCCGCACCGTGCGCACCAGCTTCCGCCTGATCGCCGCCACCAACCGCAACCTGGAAGAGGCGGTGGCGCAGGGCGCCTTCCGCGGTGATCTCTATTACCGGCTCAACGTCATCCCGATCTATCTGCCGGCCCTGCGCGAGCGCCGCGAGGACATCCCCGTGTTGGCCGACCATTTCCTCGCTCGCTTCAACCAGGAAAATGGCCGCAGCATGCGTTTCTCCGCCGCCGCCAAGGCGAAGCTGGCGCGCTGCAGCTTCCCCGGCAACGTCCGTGAACTGGAAAACTTCGTCCACCGGGTCGCCACCCTGGCCCCGGACACGGTGATCGAAGACGTCGATCTCGCTTGCGAAACCGGCGGTTGCCTGGCCGATGCCATGGGCAATCTGTGCGACCAGCCCGACCGCCGCACCGTCGTGCCGCTTGCCGACGTCACCGATTTCACCATGGCCGCCGGAGAACCGGCGGGCCTGGACGACGGCGCTGAATTCGGTGACGGCGAAGATGACCGCCACCGGCTGGTCGCCGCCATGGAAAAAGCCGGCTGGGTGCAGGCCAAAGCCGCCCGCCTGCTCGGCCTGACCCCGCGCCAGATCGGCTATGCCCTGCGCAAACACGGCATCGAGATCAAACGGTTGTGATCGTGCACCCGGGACGGCTGTGCAAGGGCAAGGTTTCCGTCAAGATGGCCAACAGCCGATGCGGATTGATCGGCTGACGTCGGCGCAGAGCGCCGACCTACGCTTTTTTCATCCAGTCATCGCCTTCGACGACGGCCCGGGCGGCGCCGGTGGCGGCTTGGCGTTCGGTCTCGGTCAGCGGCCGGCCGTCTTCGTGGCCGGCGATGCGCACGGTGACTTCGCGGTGGGCGAACTGGATGCCTTCACGGGCGAATAACTCACGGATGCGCGCGAACACTTTGTTGCGTAGCGTCCATTGATCGCCCGGGCGTGTCATGAATTTGACGCGCACGATCATGGCCGAGTCCTCCATCTGGATGACGCCTTGGGACTTCAGCGGCTGCAGGAATTTCGGCCCGAGCTCTGCGTCGGCAAGCAGTTCTTGTCCAAGCCCCTTGATCAGCTTGCGCAGGCGCTCGACGTCGGTGTCGTAGGTCACCCGCAACGGGAGCTTCATCATCACCCAGTCGCGGGAGAAATTGGTGAGGTGTGCGATCTCGCCGAACGGGATGGTGTGCAGCGGGCCGTTGTGGTGGCGAAGCTGCAGGGAGCGGATGGAAATCTTCTCCACCGTGCCTTTGACCGTGCCGATCTCGATGTATTCGCCGCGGCGGAAGGCATCGTCGATCAGGAAGAACAAGCCGGAGACGATGTCGCGCACCAGAGCCTGGGCGCCGAAACCGATGGCGATGCCGACGACGCCGGCACCGGCCAGGAGCGGTGTGATGTTCAGACCCAGGCTCGACGCGGCCGTATAGACACACGACACGACGATGATCGCCAAGGCGGTCGAGCGGATCAGCGGCAGCAGCGTCGCCGCGCGCGAGACCCCGGCACCGCCGCCTTCCCCCTCCAGCGTCGCAGCCGTCTCGGACGGGTCCGGAGTCTCGGCCGCCAGCCGGCTGTCGATCACGGCACGCAACAGCGTCCAGGTGGCATAACCGATCAGTGCCGTCACGCCGACGTCGAGCGCCGCCGCCAGGATCCAGCCAATGGTCCCGGCCGTGCGCAGGTCCTCAGACCGCAGGCCCCACAGGGATAGGAAAATGGCGGCGGCCCCGACGGTGAGAAACAGCCGGACGGCCCGCCGGATCGCCAGACCCACCGGGCTGTCCGGCCCCATGCGGGCAACCAGGAAATGGCCGATCATCAGCTCGAAAGCCGGCACGCCGAGCAGCAGCAGCAAGCTCATCAAACCGATATGGACCGTGGCCGAGGGTTGCCCGGTCAGAAGAATGCTGCCGACCGACAGGCTCCACAGAAGCACCGCGTATCCGGCGGCCAGGAGGTGCCAGTTCGCGGCCAAACGCGGCAGGATGTCATCTTTGTGCGGTGTTTCGCCTGCCGTCGTCCCGCCGATCAGCACCCGGACGTCATCGCGGATCCAGAACACAGACAGAACGAATGCGGCAAGAAACCCGCTGGCGGTCAGAATGACCAGCAGTTGGTGCAACGCGGGCTGCAAACCGAAAATGCCCAGCATCTCCGTCGTCAGGAATCCGAAGCTGGCAATGGCGGCCAGCCCGATCACGATGCCGTGGAAGCGCGCCGTCAACTGGTCGTTGAACGGAAGCAACCGATAGACGGCCCACTTGCGTGGGAAACAGAACTCGACAATGGATTTCGCCGCCAGCACGGCCGTCATGGCCGCCACATAGGTTGCCAGCAGCAACCGGGCGTCCGCATCGCCGGTTCCGGCAATCAGGATGAGCGTCATGGCGGTGAGGTAGAAAACCACGACCCCGGACAGATCAAACAGCAGGTAGATGCCCGCGTCGACGATGACGCCGAGTGACGCGTAAGCCCCGACGGCGGCATTGCGGTCGGCAACATGGTCCTGGATCGCGCGTGCCCGGTGCCGCCACAGTGTCTTGATTGTGAGGCTCACCCCAAAGACGAGCGCAAGGCTGAACAACAGATTGCCGGTACCGCCGAAGCTGTCCACTCGCACCTGAAGCGTCGACCAGACCTCGGGCAACCGGGTGACCGACCCGAAGACCTCCACGAACCGGACCCGCAGCGTTTCGATGGCGTCCGTCAGACGCGTCAGGAGACCGGTCGCAACGATCGGCCCCGTTGCCGTTCTGGCCGCGATCTCTGCTATCAGCAGGCGCCGGACCTCGCCGTCGCTCATCCCGGCCACCAGGGCCTGGAGTTCGGGGCCCGTCGCGCCGTCCTGCAGGGACAGCGGACCGGCTGTGCCGGTTTCCGATGCCGGTACGGCGAACCCCGGCGGCAGCGTCGTCGCCTGTCCATCCGAGATCGGCCAGCCCCACAGCCCACAGCACAGGAAAAGCACGATACCCAAAACCAAGACGGGATTGCCCCGGTTCCTTGCCATCATTGTTGTCCTCGATCGTCGGGGTCGGAAGCGCCGGACTCCTCCGCGGGTTTTGACAGAGGGGCCGTGACCGCCGAAGGCCACGACCATGTTGCCAACGCAACACCGTGTCGGGACCCCGACACCCCAACACCGCCAACAATCCTTTGAAACCAAGGGATGGTGCGCTGGCACAGGCCTTGCTGTCCAGATCTCGGTGAACCCAACCGGTTCGCGTCGTCTAACAGGGGAGGCCGGGCGTGGCACAGCAGGTGGTATCGCTTTCCGAGGTGCGACGCCAGCGCACGGTGGTGCCGCGGCCGGCCCCGGCCGCATCCGCGACCGACAGGGATGAGCGGGTGCGCACCCATCCCTGTTACGACCGCGAGGCACATCATTACTTCGCCCGCCTGCATGTGGCGGTGGCGCCAGCCTGCAACATCCAGTGCCACTATTGTAACCGCAAATACGATTGCGCCAATGAAAGCCGGCCCGGCGTGGTCAGCCGGCGGCAGACACCCGAGGACGCGGTGGCCTTGGTCGCCGCAGCGGCCCGCCGCATGCCGGCGCTTTCGGTGGTCGGCATCGCCGGTCCGGGCGATGCCTTGTGCGATCATCGGCGTAGCTTCGACACCTTCCGGCGCATCGCCCAGGCGTTCCCGGACCTGACCCTGTGCCTGTCGACCAACGGCCTCGACCTGCCCGATCATGTCGACAGCATCACGGCGCTGGGCATCGATCATGTCACCATCACCATCAACACCGTCGATCCCGATATCGGCGCCGGCATCATCGCTTGGGTCGCCCACGGCCGCCGTCGCTGGACCGGCCGGGACGCGGCGCGGATCCTCCTGGACCGGCAGCTCGACGGGCTCGACCGGCTGGCCGCGGCCGGCGTGCTGGTCAAGGTCAATTCGGTGCTCATTCCGGGCCTGAACGACACCCATATGGCCGAGGTCAACCGGGTGGTGCGCGCCAAGGGTGCGGTCTTGCACAACATCATGCCGCTGATCTCCGATCCGGCACACGGCACCCATTTCGGCCTGACCGGCCAGCGCGGTCCGACGGCAACGGAGCTGGCCGCCGTGCAGCAGGATCTGGGCATCGACGCAAAACTCATGCGGCACTGCCGGCAGTGTCGCGCCGATGCCATCGGCCTTTTGGGACAAGACCAGGCCGTTCCGGAGGCCACACCGGCGGCGGACGGTCCGGATGACCGCTCCGCCGAGGCGCGGGCGGCCTATCGCGCCCATGTTGCCACCGAACGCGCCGACCGCGAGACGGCTCGGCATACGGCCGACGCGGTCATCCGCCGCACCCTGGGCGACCGGCCGGTCCGCGTCGCCGTGTGCACCAAGGGCGGCGGCCGGGTCAACCGCCATTTCGGCAAGGCCGCCGAGTTCCATGTCTACCTGGCCGACGCCGGCGGTCTGTCCTTCGAAGGCATCCGCCGTGCCGACAATTACTGCCGCGACCGTCAGGGCAACGATGACCGACTGGCCGAGATCGTCGCCATCCTGGCCGGCGTCGATGCCGTCTTGTGCGAGCGCATCGGCGAGCGGCCGCGCCGGGGCCTCGCCGCCGCCGGCATCGAGGTCTGGGAAGACCCGGATCGCCGCTATCTCGAGACGGCGATCGGCGCTCACCTCGCCGCGCAGTCGACCCGGCACGGCCAACGCACTGCCTGACTCAAGACGATCCTGTCGTTGCGCAAGGAGATCCGACCATGGCCATGACCATCGATGCCGACGCCTGCACCGCTTGCGGCACCTGCGAAGACGATTGCCCGAACGGGGCCATCCGCATGAAGGG
This sequence comes from Azospirillaceae bacterium, assembly GCA_028281465.1. Classification (GTDB taxonomy): domain Bacteria; phylum Pseudomonadota; class Alphaproteobacteria; order Azospirillales; family Azospirillaceae; genus JANQJV01. The sequence continues at coordinate 46,925 of JANQJV010000382.1, forward strand.
CGACACCTGCATCATCAATGCCGCCCTGTGCAACGAATGCGACGGATTTGCGGATGAACCGCGCTGCCTGATGGGCTGCCCGGCCGATGCCATCCTGCCGGCGTGAGGAGAGGACCGTGCCATGAAAGCGACCATCGCCCGACGCGGCGACGTCTATTCGGTCTATGTCGCCAAGAAGGACCTGGAGGAAACCGTCGTCGAGGCGGAGAAGCCGGAGCTTTGGGGCGGCTGGATCGCGCTCGGCAACGGCTGGCGCCTGCAGTTGCCCGAACTGGCGGCCGACACCCGCCTGCCGATCACCGTGGACGCCCGCAAACTGGCGTGACGAAGGCGCGCGACGGATCAGAACGTCGTCGCGCGCACCCGCATTTCGCCGCCGAGCACCAGCACCTCGCTTTCCCCGGTCAGGCCGTGGCGCGGCAGCAGCGTGTCGAAGAAGACGATCTTCTCGAACGGTACCCGCGCTTCCAGGATCGTGTCGCCGAAGGTGTCGGCCGTGCCGCGGTCGCGGGTGAACGAAACCAGGCTGTTGAGCCGGACCACCACCACACGCCGGTCGTGTCGGGCCACGATCGGATGATCCTCGAACCCGTTGACGCCGCGGAACAGGCGAACCGTGCGTCCGTCCGCGGGCGTCTGATCCGGCAAGCCGTGCCGGTCGAGCACCCATTGGCAAAACTCGTACAACAGGTCGAGCTGGCTCAGGATGGCATTGTTGTGGAACCGGCTGGCCATCTTCTGCTCGATATAGGCGATCCAGGCCGGCGACGGATAGGTCCCCAGCTCCCCGCCGTGGTAGGTGGGGTACAGGCCGAAGCGGCTTTCCACCCAGCCTTTGAGCACGGCCCCTTCGCGGCCGTTGCTGTCGGTGCCCCAGCCGCGCAGCAAGCGGAAATAACTCGACCGGAACCGGCGTTTGCCTGCCTCGACACCGCGCCGTTGTTCCGGATCCAGCCCGAAGGCCGCCGCCATGTAGGTCTCGAACGCCAAGGCGGCGTCCGCCGGACCCTCGGACTCCGCCAGCATCATGAACAATGCCGGGTTCAGGGCCCGGGCACCGGCAATGCTGAGCGGCACCGGATGATCGTTGAACAGGACATTGGCCAGCGCCTCGGTGGCGACACCGACCAGATTCGAGGTTTGGCCATAGCCGCGATACGGGTTGGCGGCGCTGGTGGTTGACGTGCCGTCGTGCATCTGGTCCCGTCCTGGTTTGGGGGATGACGATCGAAACCGCGCGGGAGCCGAAGGAATCCAGACCATGGCGGCGGAAACGGCATTATGCACCGACACAGCCATGCTCGAGAGCATCGGCCGCGTCACGGCCGTGACAGATGGTCGCGTGTACCTGGACATGGAGCCGGCGACGGCCTGCATGGGCTGTGCCGCCAAAGCCGGCTGCGGCGGCCGGCACCGGGCGGGAGCGGCGGAAGCCCTGCCCGGCACCGCGTCGGTGCGTCCCGGCGATCGGGTCGTGGTCGGTCTGCCGGCGAACGCCGTGCTGCGGTCCGCAGCCCTGACCTATCTGCCGATACTCCTCGGCCTGGTGACCGGTGCCTTGACCGGCCAAGCGCTGGGTGGTGGCGACGCCGGGGCGATGACGGGCGCCGGCCTCGGCCTCGCCGCGGGCTTCGTCTGGGCGCGACGCCAAGCAGCACGGTCAAGCGCCGCGACGGCGCTCACGCCGGTGGTGTTGCGCCGCGTCGCGGGGAGCAATGGCGCAGACCCGACATCCGCGGCGGACCTGTCGGGTTAAGGACGCGGCCGACCGGCAGACTTCTGGCCTCCGATCCTTGGCCGGGTTCTTGCTTCCAGCCCCGTGCGCCGCCATCCCGGCGACGCAGGGGAGAAAAGGGCATGCTTGCTGCCATCGGCGGCCTCACCGCCTTGGGCGTGACTCTGGGCACTGTGCTTGCGGTCGCGTCGCGCTGCCTGAACCTGGATGACGACCCGCTGGAAGCGGATCTGGAAGCTCTGCTGCCCGGGGCCCAATGTGGGCAATGCGGCCATGTCGGCTGCAAACAGGCGGCGGCGGCCTTGGCCGCCGGCACCGCCCCGGTCACGCTCTGTCCGCCCGGCGGCGCGTCGCTGGTGCGGGCGTTGGCCGACAGGCTCGGGATCGAGCCGGATTGCTCCGAACCTTCCGGAAGCCTGCGGCTGCATGAGGCCGTGATCGACGAAGACGATTGCGTCGGCTGCATGAAGTGCCTGCAAGCCTGCGCCAGCGATGCCATCGTCGGCGCGCCCAAGCAACTGCATGGTGTCCTGGCCGAAGCCTGCATGGGCTGTGGTCGCTGTGTCGAGGCATGCCCCAACGGCGCCATTGCCCTGCGCCCCATGCCGGTCACGCTGGAAACCTGGCACTGGCCGAAGCCTGCCCGCGTCTGACCAGGAGCGAAACGATGCAGGTCGACGTCGTCTACGCCACCGCGGAGCGTCAGGTCTGGCTCACCATCGACGTGCCCGAAGGCACCACCGTGGTCACAGCCATCCAGGCCTCCGGCATCCTGCAGCGCTGCCCGGAGATCGATCTCAAGGCACAAAAGGTCGGTATCTTCTCCAAGCTGACCAAACTCGACGCCACCGTCGAAGCCGGCAGCCGCATCGAAATCTACCGCCCCGTGCGCCGGTAGGAGGGGTCGACCGGCATCATGTCTCGGGATGAGACGCGTCGAGGAGGCGCGCAGCATGCCGACGGACAGCGTCGGCGCCATGGGTGGCGGCGACCTCGGCAACCAGCAGCGCCGCCGGACGGCCGCCGATCCCGTCGACGGCATCGAGCAGACGGATCGCCTCGATCTCCGATGCTGACGACAACCGTCGCCGTATGGCCACGACCGTGTCGTGGTCGCCAACACCGGCCAAGGCGTCACGCAGAGCACTGGAAATGGTGCCGGCCGGCTCGGTCAGCAAGCGTTCGACCATCGGCTTGGCCCGGCGATCGCCGAACATGGCCATCGCCATGGCCATGCCCGGTCCGGCAGCGCCGTCCCAATGGCGACGCAGCGCCGGCAGGCAGGATGTGCGCTGCCAGCGCCCGGCCAGGATGGCGGCCAGATCGACCGTCTCGCCATCGTCGATCGAGAGTGCCTTTCCGAGCAGACCGTCGTCCGGCCGATGGTCGAGTTCCATGAAGAGGGTCAGCAGGGCGTGCCAGGATGGCGGCGCGTATCCGCCCCCGTGGAAGATCTTCTCCAACGCAGCGCAACAGGATGTGTCGGCGATCTGGGTCAGGGCGGTCAATGCCGCCGGGACTTCTGGCATGGCGCGAACGACGTCGGCCCCCGAGGCCAGGCGGACCATCCGGACCAGCGGCACAACCGTGCCCTGCACCCGCCGCTCGCCGGCCGCCCGGATGAAGGCAAGTCGGTTGGCTCCGGCGGCCGGCGTCGTCAGCCCCTGATCGAGACCTGCCACCAGTTGGGTATCGGAGACATCCTGCGCGCGGAGATACCCGTCCGGCTGAGTCGGAGACGCCGGCATAGGGGAGTGGGCTGGTTCCCCTTGATCCGGTCGCCAGGCAAAAAGGTCCAGTTGCCGGTCGGTCTGCGCACGCCGCCGCGCCATTCAGCTAGCCGCCGGCCATGGGAAAACGGATTCGATGCCCGCGGTATCGATGGCATGATCGAAGTCTTCCCGCATCCAAGCGCGCACACGGCATGCCAGCATGTCCTCCCCCCCGATGCCCGGCCACGTCGCCACTTCCACGGGACGTTAGCACATCATCAAATCTACGACACGGCCCTCGGTCGAACGTGGTTGGGTCACTGTGTTTCGATAAGGAGGAGGGAAGCTTTCGTTTCCGCCGGGTCACCGGAGGCAGTCGCCCGCCTCCGGTTCCCACAGAAGGTAGCGTGCGGATTTCCGCTAGTGGTGCGCCCGCAGGAGTCCCGACTCAGTTGAGATAGAGTCTATTTTGTCACGGTCGCTTCAGCTAGTCCACAACATATTGACGGATCTCTAGATGATGGGTCCGAAACGCCTTATCGTGCTTTCCACAGACGATAGCGTGTGGAGGCAACAGTGTCAGGGCCCAGAGCAGAACCAATCGTGTTGAGTGAGCCGCAGCGTACTGAGCTTGAGAGGTTGATAGCAGCCCATTCGACGCCACAGCAGCTT
>JANQJV010000035.1 GCA_028281465.1 Azospirillaceae bacterium
ATCTAGAGATCCGTCAATATGTTGTGGACTAGCTAAAGCGACCGTGACAAAATAGACTCTATCTCAACTGAGTCGGGACTCCTGCGGGCGCACCACTAGCAATGCCGCTGGAGGCCGTTTATGGACGTGACGGTGGCGGAGAACGGACGCCTGCATTGGCGGGACTGGGACGTGCCGTGCCGGCTTGGCCGCAGCGGTATCCGCACCACCAAGCGGGAAGGCGACGGCGCCACACCGGCCGGCATCTTCCCGCTGCGCCGTGTCCTGTTCCGCGCTGACCGAGTGGCCCATCCGAAAACCGGCCTGCCGGTTCAGCCGATAGCCTTGAGCGACGGTTGGTGCGACGACCCGAATGATCCTGCGTACAACCGACCGGTCACCCTGCCCTTCTCGGGCGGTCACGAAATCTTGTGGCGGACAGACGGCCTCTACGACGTGATCGTGGTATTGGGGCATAACGACAAGCCGGTGGTGCCGGGACTCGGCAGCGCCGTGTTTTTGCATGTGGCCGACCCGGCCGGCGCACCAACCGCGGGATGCGTGGCCTTGCCCCTATCCCCGTTGCTAGCGTTGCTGGCCGATTGCACACCCGCGAGCAGGCTCATCATCCGACCGGGAGCGTCCGCCTGACCGGTTCGGATCATCCCCGAACCGGAGCCATCCCCCCCGTGACCATCCTTGTGACCGGCGCGACCGGCGGTGAGGCGATCCGGGTCCCGATACGCCCCGCCACCAGGCGGTGCAATCTCAAGCATTTCCCGCTCATACTGGTCTGCGGACCCTACTCTCATTCTTTGTTTTTTCAGCAGAATCACTGTCGCAGATTGGATCAAACGGCTCGGCGCGCCCGGTTGACCAATCGCGGTGCTTCACGCCATCATGGTCTGAAGTTCCGCCTCCACCACGTCGAACAGGGGTACGAAACAACGCGGATCCTGCGCGCCCGACAAGGTATAGCGGCGGTTGAACAGAAAGAATGGCACAGCATTCAGATCGAACTGCCGGGCCATGCGCTCGGCGCTACGCACACGATCGAAACCCGCCTCGCTCTCGAGGAAACGGCGCGCCGCGTCAACGTCTAAACCCAAATCGTCGGCGATCCGGCATAGGACACGGATGTCACCGATATCGCGCCCTTCGCCAAAATAGGCCGTGAACAAGGACCAAATGACCGCGTCCGCGCGGTCCTGCCGCTCGGCCCAAAACACCAGCCGATGGGCATTGGCGGTGTTGGGCATGCGGGCGATCCGGCCGATGCGCAATGGCAGCCCCTCTTGCGCCGCCGCGGCCTCGACCACGCTATAGATTTGCTTGGCCCGGTACTGGCCACCGAATTTGATTGCCGTATAGAGAGATCGTTCGATACCTTCCGGAGGCAAGTCCGGATTGAGTTCGTAAGGTAACCATCGGCGCACGAACATCCGCTCTGGCCGATCGGCCAGGGCACGGCGTAGCCGGTGCGTACCGATGTAGCACCACGGACAGACGAAATCCGAGAAAACTTCGATCAACATGCGTCGTGCGCTCTTGCCGCCAGGAAGACCTTTCATCAGTATCAGAAAGGCAGCGCCGAGAGAATTGCCGCAATCCCGAACCCACGAACCGGATGGGGACCAACACCGGCCCCGCCCCAACGGTGCCAGGATGGAACGGCCATGAACGATCGCTACGTTGATGAGAGAGTGCGTGAAGCACTGACCTTGGCCCGGGGAAGCCGCGGCGAGGCACAAAAGCTTCTTGTGGCCTGGGCCATGCGCGACGATCGCCTCCTACAGGAGATCGCTCGCCCGTTCCTCAAAGCCATCTGCGGCGCTGCGGTGGAGGGCGCCTGGCGGCGCGGCGTGCGACCGGGCACCACCCCTCCAGTGCGCCAAGGCCAATTGTCGCAGGATGCGGTGCGCGCGATCGTCAGCCAGATCGGCCGAGCCGATCAAGGCGCAGCCGGGGGTGCGGACGGAGAATTGAGCCTGGGCGATATCTTTGGCAGGGCGTCGGACCCCGCACAGGGCACCGGTGCCGGCCAGCCCCAGACCGGTGACGGGGCGGCCGGCATGGAGACCCGCGGGAGGCCCGGCCAATCCACGGCGATCCGCACCCTGGCCGCCGCATTCCTTGAACAGAAGGCGCGTCGGTGACCGACCCGGCAGGTGCCACGTCGGAAACCCTCGGGTGTCATGTTTCTGTCATGGCGTCCGTGACATGACGAGTGACGACGCGCGGCCGGCACTGCCAGCTCGCGTAGGCCGACGACGGCAGAAACATGGACCACGTCAGCATGGCGAAACGGATGGAATCGAGGACGACGACGCTCGGGGCCGGACTCGTCGCACGGCTCCTTGCCATCCAATGGTTGATCCTGCCGGCCGTTTTCTTCGGTCTTTATTGGCTCGACGTGGCTCGCATGGACCCGGCGGACGCCCTACTCGCCATTCTGCTGTCCGGCCTTGTCGCCACAGCCGCCACGATTCAGGTCCTGCGCGGTCGGCTTGCCCTGGTGCAAGACCAGGCGGACCGGTGCGCGCATGGAGTGCCGACGGCCGACGTGGAACCGATCTCGGCCGCCGATGCCGCCGTGCGCGCCCAACCGGACAATCGCACGCCATCAGCTCCCTCCCAACAATCGGCTCACGACCGACGCTGCGCGGAGGCCGCCGTGATGGCGCTGTTGGCCCAGTTGCCCAAGGCGATCGAGTGCATCCAAGGCAATGCCCAGCAGGTGCAGGATCAGGCGGAAAACGCCATCGCCCTGACGGAACACGGTGATCGGTCGGCCCAAACCATCGCAACCGCCGCAGCCCAGCTCGACTCTGGCATGACGGCACTTGCTGATCAGGCGCACGGGCTCGCGAGTTTGTTGCAAAGGCTCGACACACAGTCAGGAATCACGCAGCAACAGGTCACGGCCCTTGACGGAGCGTCGGAAAAAATCGGCGGATTTACCAAACTGATCCACCAGATCGCCAACCAAACAAACCTCCTGGCGCTGAATGCGACCATCGAGGCAGCCCGCGCCGGCGACTCCGGCCGAGGTTTCGCCGTGGTCGCCGCTGAAGTGAAGAACCTGGCCGGTCAGACCGCCAAGGCCACCGATGAGATTACAGCCCTGATCGCCACGCTGCAGGACATCGCCCGCCAGACCACGGAGGCGACAGAAACGGTGATGGCCGGCATCCGTGAGGCCAACACCATCATCGCCAGCCTTGCCCAGGCCGCCGCGCAACAGGCCGAAGCGGTGCGCGCCGTGGCCGAGACGGCCGCAGAGGTTCCCCGCCTGTCGCGCGCCATCACCACCAGTGGACAAACTCTAATCGCGGCGTCGCAGCAAACCCTCGACCAAGCCGGCTCCATGCACGGCACCCTGACACAAGTGCTCCAATCGATGGACGCCCTGGGTGCAACGAGCACCGAATAACCGACACGCCTGCGACAAAAAAGCGCAAGTCTCTCATAGACCTTCGCGCGATCGTTCCCACCCGCTCGCTGCAGTAAATCAAGTCCTGCGACGAACCAACGCAGGCTGAATGCGCCTTTCGGCACCCCCAATTGCCTACATCCTTGGTATTAACACTGTGCGGATTTGCTCGCCTGTCAGAGTTGTCAGGTGTGATTGCTTCGAATAGGTGCATAAGTACTCATCATCGACGAACGGCAGAGACCGACGCGCAGAACCAAAAAAAACGCCAACCCGCCCTGGCCGCCTTAAGGAGTGACGTCATGAACATCGCCGAGATCATCAACGAGCGCGATACGGAAGTCGTAACCATTTTCCCGACCGAAACGGTCGAGACAGCCTCGGTACTGATGTCCGAACACGGCATCGGGGCGCTGGTCGTTTGCGACCGCTGGGGCAAGGTGATCGGCATCATGTCGGAACGCGATATCGTCCGTGCCCTTGGCGAACGCGGTGCAACCGCCATGAAACTGCCGGTCGGTGCGCTGATGAGCCATAACCCGGTCACCTGCAACCCGCTCGACGACACCGACGATGTCATGAAGGAGATGAACCGGCGCCGCTTCCGACATATGCCAGTGATCGACAAGAGCGAGCTGGTTGGCATGGTCACTGTTCGCGATGTGCTGAAATCGGTTGTGGATTCGAAAGCGCAAGCCAATGCATGGCCCCGTTACATGAACCGCCTGCAAGGTCGTATGCCCGTGATGATCACGCGCTGAGGAGTTGGAGACCGAGAGGTCAGTCAGGCGCTTCACCGTTCTGTCGTCGATGTCTGGTATCAGCCGGAGGGCCAGACACCGGTGACGAAACTCTGGCATCCCGTCGCCACGCCGCGGTCCGACCGGTTCGGGCCGCGGTTTTCTTTGTTCCGGACCTGGAGTGCCCATCCGAACCGCTGGTCATCGGCCGCGACGCGTCCCATATTGCGGCGCATGAACGGGATGGAAATTGACAAGGCACCGGCGGAAACGCGCGTTGTGGTCGCCATGTCGGGCGGGGTGGATTCGTCAGTGACCGCTGCCCTGCTCAGGGATCAAGGCTACGACGTCATCGGCATCACTCTGCAGCTTTACGACCACGGCGCTGCCGTCGGACGCAAGGGGGCATGCTGCGCCGGCCAGGATATCCATGACGCGCGTGCGGTCGCCGCCCGGCTGGATATCCCGCACTACGTGCTTGACTACGAAGGCGTGTTTCGCCAGGCCGTCATCGATGATTTCGCTGACAGCTATCTGGCCGGACAAACGCCGATCCCTTGCGTGCGCTGTAATCAGCGCGTCAAATTCGCCGACCTAATGCGCACTGCCCGGGAGATCGGCGCCGATTGCCTGGCAACAGGCCACTACGTGCGGCGAGCGAACGGCCCCAGTGGCGCCGAATTGTGGCGGGCGGTCGATGACGATCGCGACCAGAGCTACTTTCTGTTCGCCACCACACCGGCCCAATTGTCTTTCTTGCGTTTTCCGCTCGGAGGCATGCCCAAGGCGGCGACTCGCGCGCTAGCCGAGCGCTACGCCCTGCCGGTGGCGGCGAAGCCAGACAGTCAGGATATCTGCTTCGTCCCCAATGGCTCGTATGCCGACGTGGTCGCCAAGCTGCGTCCCGCGGCCACGCGGCCCGGAGAGATCGTGCATGTGGACGGCCGCGTGCTTGGCCGGCATGACGGCATCATTCACTACACGATCGGCCAACGCCGTGGCCTGGGCATCGGTGGTCGGCGCGGCGAACCGGAGTCGCCGCTCTACGTCGTGCGACTGGATGCGGCGCACAACCGGGTCGTGGTCGGCCCACGTGCAGCGCTCGCCCGTCAGACCGTCTGGCTGCGGCAGGTTAACTGGTTGGCGACGGATACGGCGGCGCAGAGCGAGCGCGCCACGGTCAAACTGCGCTCGACACAACCGGCGGTGCCAGCCACGATCCAGCTTGGGCCAGATGACGGCGCGAAGGTACTCTTGGATGAACCGCAGCTTGGGGTCGCCCCCGGACAGGCCTGTGTCGCCTACAACGGCGATCGGGTACTCGGTGGTGGTTGGATCACCAGGACGGCGTGACGCGGAACCGACCGTTCCACTGGCTTAACGGATGCCGGTCCAGTAGTCGGCGCGCTCAATGAGCGTGCCCGGGGCTATGGGCTTGACCATGTAGCCGTCCGCACCCGCGCGCTTGGCCTCGACCACCGCTTCGCGCTGAGTCGCCGCGGTCAGAAAGACGATCGGCAATTGCAGGTTGGGGTAGGTGCTACGGATCTTGCGGCACACCACCAAGCCGTCCATCTCCGGCATGTCCATGTCCAGAAACAGAGCTTTCGGCTGTAGCGTTGTCAATTTCGACAGACATTCCGAACCGCTTCCGCACACCACGATGTTGAAGCCAGCCCGCTTGAGGATCACCGAAACGAAACGACGGATGTTCTCATCGTCATCAACGAACATAACAATTTTCCGCCGCCGCTGTGCTGTCCTCTCCTGCTCCGGCGCTTCCTCATCGCCGTCGACCGGCTCCGCCACCTCCGGCCCAACAACAGACTTCAGCGCCTTGCGCTCCAAGAACTTGCGATCGATGGCGAAGGCGGCACAACGGTATAGCATGACAGCCGTTGTCATCCCATCCAGATCGACGACGTCCTGGGCACCGTTTTTGATAAGGAACCGGGCCCGCACCACATCCAAGCTGCGACACAACACCACTGTGGGATAGGTGACGGGCACATGAGCCTGCATCCGGATGAAACGACTGGAGTCATTCTCGTTACTTGAGACAATGCTGATCAAAACAACGTCAAAAATACTGCGCTCGAAATGTTCGCGTACCCGACTTGGATCCACACAGAGTGTCAGATTAAACGCGACTTGCTTCAGGTCACGAGCAACAATGTCCTCGATAAATTTCGCATGCACGGGGTCTTCGTCGATGAGCAGCGTTTCCATCGTGCCGTTTCCCCAACGCTCCCGTCACCGCCATCAGAAGGCAAGCACGCGCAATCTTGCTCCTCCAGCATCATGGCCGCGATGGCAGCCCTGGACGGCAAAATCGGCTGCCTCAGCGGCGACAACCCATCCTGAGACTCAGTTTTATCGGCGTGCCGGTCACCGATCAAGCGAGGATCGATGGCGAGGATCAGTGGCGGTGATCGGGCAAGCCAAGGTGGGCAGAGAGCCCGATCAACCTGGCACATCGTAACCCTATTGACGGTTCTGTAGAACCTTCTCCTGCAGGGCGACGAGGAGCGGATCGATCCGCCCGCCGTTACGCTGGATCACAGAGGCGAACTCGCGGCGTTGGGTAATGCCCATACTGATGCCTTCGACGCGCACATCGATGATGCGGTAGCCATCATCCTGCTGCGGTCGCACCACCCAATCGACCAGGGCTGGCTTAGCCTCCGGGGTGGGACGGATCGCCGTCGTCACGAACACATCGTTGCGCTGACCACGTTGCTCGGCCCCGGTGACCTCGAATTCCACACCGCGCAAGTCGGAGAACTGGATCATGTAGTTCTGAACCACCATCTCCTCGAACAACGCGATGAAGCGACCTTGCTGGTCCGACGTGGCGACCCGCCAATAGCGGCCGAGCACGAAGCGACCAATCCAAGGCACGTCGAAGCCACGGCTGAAGATGCCCTGAAACGTCTCGTAGGCCTCCCGTTCAGAGACCGTACGCTGCCCCAAAGCCGTCAGGATCTCATCCCCGAGGTTTTGCACGAAAGCCTGCGCCCCCGTCGGCGACGCACCAGCCGGCACTGCATGGACCCCCAGGCCAATGACCAAAATGAGCGCCGCCAGGCGCCTGATCTCCGAATGTCCGCTCACAGCCAATCCTCTTCGCTTCTTCGTCCATCAATACGGTGGTCGAACGGCCTCTGCCGTTGCCCGTCGCAACTTTCCGTCACTCAACCAATGCCGACCGCCTTATCACGACCCTCTCCAGGTTGCCAACTAGCCAGTGGCACTATCGCCTGTCAGGTTTATCACCGGGCCGCAGAGTCAAGAATCGATTTCAGTCTTTACCGGGCATAAAGATATCTTTATATGTGGATTGAACGGGGCGTACCGTCCGGCCTCGCCACCGTCTTGCACTGGGAGACCGCATGGGCGGCATGGATGACCTGTTGACGGCCCTCAAAGCAGCCGCCGAGCCGACGCGATTGCGGCTGTTGGCACTGTGCGCTCATGCGGAGCTAACGGTTACGGACCTCACGCAGATTTTAGGCCAAAGCCAACCGCGGGTGTCCCGCCACTTAAAAATGCTGTGCGACGCCGGTCTGCTCGACAGGTTCCGAGAAGGGGCCTGGGTTTACTACCGCCAGGCCGAAACCGGCGCAGGTGCCGATTTGGCCCGCACCCTTGTTTCGATGATGCGGCCGCAGGACCCGTCCTCGCTGCTCGACCTGGAGCGCCTGGACGCGCTCAAACGCGCCCGCAACGAGGCGGCGGCTGATTACTTCCGTCGCAATGCCCAGAATTGGGACCGCATCCGCGCGTTGCACGTGCCCGAACCGGAGGTCGAATCCCGATTGCGCGGCCTCCTGCCAAAGAACGGCGTCGACCGCTTGCTGGATATCGGCACGGGAACAGGGCGCATGCTCGAGATTTTCGCCGACCGCGCCAGATCAGCCCTCGGCGTCGACCAGTCGCGCGAGATGCTCGCCGCGGCCCGGAGCAAGCTGGAACAGGCTGGGCTGCGCCACTGCCACGTGCGCTTCGCTGATATGTACCAACTCCCAGTCCCGTCGGCATCCTTCGACGCCGTCGTCATCCACCAGGTGCTGCATTTCGCCGAGGAGCCGGCCCAGGTGATCCGCGAAGCCGGCCGGGTGCTGGCCCCGGGCGGCCAAGTGCTGATCGTCGATTTCGCCCGCCATGCACTGGAGAGTCTGCGGGCTGAACATGCCCATCGGCGCCTGGGCTTCGAGCCAGACGAGATCACGGCCTGGTGCGATGCCACCGGCCTAACGAGCGAACCAATGCTCACTTTACCCGGCGACCCGCTGACGGTGTGCATCTGGCTGGCCCGGCGGCCGCACAAGGACACCGGTGCCAATCTGCCCACCGACCAACGGATCGCGCCGACCGCTGTGCCGCCCTCGGCACGTAATGATTTCACTCCCTCCCCCGACTCCGGAGTTAGACCATGACTGCTGTCCCGGTCCCACGGCCCGCTGCCGGCTTGGTTCAGGACGGCCTGTCGACCAAGACGGCGACCGGCTCACCCTCCGTCAGCTTCGAATTCTTCCCTCCCAAGACGGCGAAGATGGAGGCGGCCCTGTGGCAGTCGATCCGGCGGCTGGCACCCATCGGACCAGCCTTTTTTTCAGTCACCTATGGGGCCGGCGGCTCGACCCGGGAACGCACGCATGCCACAGTCACGCGCTTGCAGGCGGAAACCAGGCTGCCCGCTGCAGCGCACCTGACCTGCGTCGACGCCACCCGCGAGACGATCGATGACATCGCTCGACACTATTGGGCCGGTGGTATCCGCCATATCGTGGCCCTGCGCGGCGACCCGCCCGTGGCGGCCGATGGCTCAGGCGGATTGGGAGGGCGTGGCTACATCCCGACCGCGGGCGGCTATGCCTTCGCAGCCGATCTGGTGGCCGGGCTGCGCCGGATCGGCGATTTCGAGATCAGCGTCGCCGCCTACCCGGAGACGCATCCAGAAGCCACGTCGGCCGACGCCGATCTGGACAACCTGAAGCGTAAAGTGGACGCGGGCGCTAGCCGCGCGATCACCCAGTTCTTTTTCGACAACGCCGCGTATTTCCGGTTTCTCGACCGCGCCCGGGCGGCGGGCATCACCGTGCCCATTGCCCCGGGAATCCTGCCAATCACCAATTTCACCAAGACCGTGGAATTCGCCGGCAAGTGCGGCGCTCAGGTGCCGCGCTGGTTCGCCGAGACCTTTGTGGGTCTGGACTCGGAACCCGAAACGCGCCAGCTCGTGGCGGCCACCGTAGCCGCCCGGCAATGCGACGAATTGCGCCGTCACGGGGTCGACCATTTCCACTTCTATACTTTGAACCGGGCAGAACTCACCGTCGCGATCTGTCACATGCTTGGCCTACGCGGTCCAGTGGCGGCGGCGGCGTGACCACAGGGCGGCGGGGAGGCGGCCATGGATGGCGGCTGGGATTACCGGACCGATTACTATGCCTGGACCCACGAACAGGGCCGATTGCTGAGCCAGGAAAGCGAACGCCACGGCGCCGGCCCACTCGACTACCGCAACCTGGCTTGGGAGGTATTCAATCTGGGCCGGGCCCAAAAGCGTGCCGTACAGTGGGCACTGACGCGCATTCTGGAGAACCTGATCAAGCTGATGCGGGACGACGATGCGGCCCGCCGCGACCGCTGGCGCGACAAGGTGACCACCAGCCGATACGTCATCCTGGGCCACCTGGACCAGAGCCCAAGCCTCCGTGGCGAACTCGACCTGGTGCGCGCCTATCGCGACGGCCGACGCATGGCCCGCGTCGACCTGCAACTCGCCGATACGCAGGCCCTGAGCATTCCCAGGGAATGCCCATTCACTCTGGACATGGCATTGGGCGAGGATTGGTGGCCAGAGGGGTCGGCGCCATGACAGCGGTACCCGGGCGCGACGACGCTTTCCTGGCCCGGAACCAGGCGCAAACCCAGACGCTGCACGGCACGGCCGCACGCCGGATGGAAACGCTCGAAGATCGCGCACCGCGCGCGCATGCACGACCTGGTGCGCCACCGCCCAAGCCTGCGCCGCCGAATCGACCCCACGCGCGGCCATGACACGACCTGACGCCCGCCCCCCTCGGCCTAGCAGCCCCCCTCGGCCTAGCAGATGGAGGGCTCCCCCGATGCCTCGATGCCACCAACCTGCCCATACAGTCTGCACCAGGGTCTGGACGAGGGTGGGTGGACGGCAAACGTGCATGGCCTGGAGCCATGAAACCTGGCTCAGCCAGGCATAGTCAAGCATGCCAAATCCCGGTGCTGCTCCGGCGCCGCACACGGACCCCCCAAAAAACCGACAAGGCTAGAGACATGCCGCATCTCCTCGATCTTCTCTACGACCGCGTGCTTCTGTGCGACGGCGGCATGGGCAGCCGAGTTCAAGCCCTCGACCTCGATGTCGAACGCGACTACTGGGGTAATGAGAACTGCACCGAGGTGCTTTGCCTGTCCCGTCCCGACCTGGTGCGCGACATTCACCGCGGCTATTTCGAGGCTGGCGCCGATATGGTGGAAACCAACACCTTCGGCGGCTCGCCGATCACGCTCGGCGAATTCAGCCTGACTGACCGCGCCTTCGAAATCAACAAGTTGGCCGGAGAGCTGGCGCGTGAGGCGTCACTCGGCTTCAACGATGGCCGCGACCGCTTCGTCATCGGCTCAATTGGCCCGGGCACCCGACTGCCCTCACTCGGCCATGTCGCCTATGCCGCCCTGGAAGACGCCTTCACGATCCAGGCCCGTGGCCTGATCGCCGGCGGCGTGGACGCCATTCTGATCGAGACCTGCCAGGACCCGCTGCAGATCAAGGCCGCAGTCAACGGCGTTAAAACGGCACGCCAGGAGTCAGGCACCGACACGCCGGCCTTCGTCCAAGTCACCATCGAAACCACAGGCACGATGCTGGTCGGCACCGACATCGCCGCCGCCGCCACCATCATCCATTCCCTTGGTGTACCGCTGATTGGCCTCAACTGCGCGACCGGCCCCATGGAGATGGTCGAGCACGTCAAATGGCTGGCGGAGACCTGGACCGGCCTCCTATCGTGTCAACCCAATGCGGGCCTGCCCGAGCTGGTCGACGGCAAGACGCACTACCCCTTGACCGCCGAGGAGCTGGCGCGCTGGCACGAGCGCTTTCTGACCGACCACGGCCTGAATCTGATCGGCGGCTGCTGCGGCACCACCATCGAGCACATCCAGGCGGTCGACGCCATGCTGCGCCGGCGCGCCGAAACCGGCATCCGGCCGGGCGTGCGACCACGCACGGCGCATTGGGTGCCGTCGGTCGCCTCGCTCTATGGGCAAGTGCCGCTGCGCCAGGAGAATGCGTATTTCTCCATCGGCGAACGCTGTAACGCCAACGGCAGCCGCAAATGGCGCGGCCTGCAGGAACGGCACGATTGGGACGGCTGCGTCGACATGGCGCGCGAGCAGGTGACCGAGGGCTCCAACGCCATCGACGTATGCACCGCCTTCGTCGGCCGCGACGAAAAAGCCGAGATGAACGACGTGGTCAGCCGCTTCGTCGGCTCGGTGACCGCCCCCCTGGTGATCGACAGCACCGAGTTCGGCGTACTGGAGTCCGCACTTGAACTCTATGGCGGCAAGGCGGTGCTCAACTCGATCAACTTCGAGGACGGCGAGGAGCCGGCGCGCAAACGCCTGGCGCTGGCGCGCAAGTTCGGCTGT
The DNA here is from genome assembly GCA_028281465.1 of Azospirillaceae bacterium. Taxonomy (GTDB): domain Bacteria; phylum Pseudomonadota; class Alphaproteobacteria; order Azospirillales; family Azospirillaceae; genus JANQJV01. Next base: position 11,854 of record JANQJV010000035.1, read on the forward strand.
GCGGTGATTGCCTTGACCATCGACGAAGACGGCATGGCCAAGACGCCCGATCGCAAGCTGGCCATCGCCAAACGCTTGTATGACCTGGCGGTGGGCGAATACGGGCTGCCGCCGTCCGACCTGCTGTTCGACCCGCTCACCTTCACCATCGCCACCGGCAACGAAGACGACCGCAAGCTGGGCGTCTGGACCCTGGAGGGCATCGAGGCGATCGCACGCGACATGCCCGACTGCCAGATCATCCTCGGCCTGTCCAACATCTCCTTCGGCCTGAACGCGGCAGCGCGCCATGTGCTGAACTCCGTGTTCCTGGACCATGCCGTGCGCCGCGGCATGACCGGCGCCATCGTGCATGTGTCGAAGATTCTGCCGCTGCACCAGATCGACGCCAAGGAAGTGCAGGTGGCCGAGGACCTGGTCTTCGACCGCCGGCGCGAGGGCTACGATCCGCTGCAGGCGCTGCTGGGCCTGTTCGCCGGACGCAAGGCGGCGGAGGCCAAGACCCGGCAGCGCCCGGCCGAGATCGAGGAGCGCCTGAAGCAGCGCATCGTCGACGGCGACCGCCAGGAGCTGGAGGCGGACCTGGACCTGGCCATGACGTCCTATGCGCCGCTGGACATCATCAACACCTTCCTGCTCGACGGCATGAAGGTGGTCGGCGAACTGTTCGGCGCCGGCAAGATGCAGCTCCCGTTCGTGCTGCAGTCGGCGGAGACCATGAAGGCGGCCGTGGCCCATCTGGAGCCGCACATGGAGAAGGTGGAGGGCCAGGAAAAAGGCACCATCGTGCTGGCCACGGTGAAGGGCGACGTGCACGACATCGGCAAGAACCTGGTCGACATCATCTTGACCAACAACGGCTACCGGGTCGTCAACCTGGGCATCAAACAACCGATCGCCACCATCCTGCAGGCCGCCGGCGAGCACAAGGCGCACGCCATCGGCATGTCCGGCCTGCTGGTCAAATCCACCGTGATCATGCGCGAGAACCTGGAGGAGATGAACCGCGAGCGCTGGGACATTCCGGTGTTGCTGGGCGGGGCCGCCCTGACGCGGGCTTATGTGGAGACCGACTGCGCCCAGGCCTATGCCGGCGGCAGTGTGGCCTACGCGCGCGACGCCTTCGACGGCTTGTCGCTGATGGACAAGGTGGTGACCGGCGCGTTCGACGCCTACGCGCGGGCCCTGGTGATCAAGCAGGCCAGCCGGACATCGAACCAGTCGCGCAAACTGGGAGAAGCGGTGCGCAAGACTGGCGGCCCGGTCGACCGCGACGCGGTGCGGGCCCGGCGCACGCGGCTCGGCGACGGCGTTGACGTGCCCGAGCCGCCGTTCTGGGGACCGCGGGTGATCGCGCGCGTGCCGGTCAAGACGCTGGTGCCGTATCTCAACGAGCGCATGCTGTACCAGTTGCAATGGGGCTTCCGGAAGGAAGGCCGCCGGCTGGAGGACTACATGGCCTGGGCGCGCAAGGAGCTGCGCCCCATCCTCCGGCGCATGGTCGACGTGTCGATCCAGCAGGATATTCTGGTGCCGCAGGCGATCTACGGCTACTGGCGCTGCGCTGCCGACGGCAACGACGTGGTGCTGTTCGAGCAAGACGGTACCACCGAGGCGTGCCGGTTTACGCTGCCGCGCCAGGCGCGCGAGGACGGCGAGTGCATCGCCGATTTCTTCCGCGACATCACCGCCCCCGAGCGCGACGTCATCGGCCTGCAGGTGGTCACGGTCGGCCAGCGCGCGTCGGACATCGCGCGTGAGTGGTTCGCCGACAACCGCTACCAGGATTACCTGTACCTGCATGGCCTCAGCGTGGAACTGGCCGAGGCCATGGCGGAATATGTGCACACGCGCATCCGCAAGGAGCTGGGCTTCGGCCACGAAGACGACCAGGACATGGAGAAGCTGCTGCAACAAGGCTACCGCGGCAGCCGCTACTCCTTCGGCTACCCGGCCTGCCCCAACCTGGAAGACCAGGACCCCTTGCTGAGATTATTGGGCGCCGAGCGCATCGGCGTGGAACTGAGCGACGAACACCAACTCCACCCGGAACAAAGCACCAGCGCCATCGTCCTGCACCACCCAAAGGCAAAGTATTTTTCTGTGTGAGGGGGTGGACGGGGACGCGTGCCCGGCGCTCCGCCTGATCGGTCGCTGGCGCCGGGAAGCTTCGAGTTTGTCGAGTGAACCACAGGCGAGGGTATGTGGGATTGCCTCTTGCGAGCTTTGCGATTGTGTGCGCTCGCCCACAGCATCCGCGATCTTGATAGGCAGATGTCGCAGATATCTGCATTTGCGCTGCGACGAATTAGAGCTTCATACCGGCCGATCACCAGAACCATTGATCATTTCAACACTGTTCTATTGCCACTGCAGGCCCACAGCCCATCGAAGAGGCCCTTGATGCACTCGAAACGAACCAACATCGGATCGTCAAACGCCGCATCGCAGATCCCACATCCCGGGGCTGTGGTTAAGTCACATCAAGCCTGATATCGACCCGATCCTTCTACAATCCCAGCTCGACCATATACCCACAAAGCTGATCAGAAATATCAAGAGCAGGGTTTTATTCCATGCATATCCATTAATAGAATTGAGCTTTTGTGGCTGGCAGCAAATGCGCAGGCTATGTTTCCACCACGCAAACAAGCATGGCGGGGATGCCAAGGCTGAGCAACTCGAGTGTTGAACTACCCGCAGATGCCTGACATACCACCCCTTTCTTTGATTCATCGTAGAAATCTGCAAATATGCTGATATCAAGGACGGCTTCACTCTCTTCGTCAGACCTATCACCAATAGCACTGCTTAATGCAATCAAGAAATCTGGCCTATCTACATAACTTGAATCAGCAGACGTATCGGGGGCTTCGCAGATCGATCTTTCTCCTGGTACTGGCCCGAGGCTAATGAAACGCAAAACACCGGAATTCCCTGGGACTACTGTGGGATGTGCCAGGCCAAGAGGTGGCAGCCGATCTCGTGCGGGGTCAATCCTAGTAGCAGAAGCATCCCGAAAAGAGTATGTCGACAAACAGTACCTCTTCTTACCGACGCGAACGTCGGCATACTCATCAACGACAATGCCGCTATATCCTACAGCCGCAGTATTTACATAACCTAATGCAACATCAACAACGAGATACTTCACACCATCCGGATACTCCTCGAACGCTAAGGTGACGAACTTTGGAGGTATCATCTGAATTGACGCACCTCTAGAGTAGAAGAATATGTTCAATAGAATTGTAAAGACTGACAACAAAAAAGCCGTCGCAGCAAGTAAATCTGACCTCCGCTCTATCAACAGAATCCCGAAAAAATCCCAGTCCTGCCTGTTTCTCTTTCGGGCACTTTCTTGATCGGAAACCTGCGCGTCTTGCATCCCAACCTCCATTGCTGGTACTGATAAGCGATTGATGATACTGGATTCAATGAAGTTCACGAAACACCACCAACTACATCGAGCTTTTTTACTCTACCAGGACTAGACAGGTCGTGAAAACCAAAGCTACTTCGTCCGTAGCTGGGCGAGTTAATTCCCCGGAATCGATTGGTCAATCGGAAGTTCAACTGGGTCCTGCCTGGGTGTTATTGCCATGATCTCAACCAACTCGTCACATGCATCAATCTTCTCCTTTAAGGCACCCAATAGCACAGAGAAATCTGCACCCCCTCGATTTCTTACCTCAGATAATGTCTCGAAAAGGATACTACAGACATCTCCATCAATTCGACCTATAGTCGCATCTGGCTCTAAGGCGAATATGGGGATCTGGAAAAATGAATGAGAAAGTTCAATGCCATATCTTCCGAATCTCAATGATACTGAGCGTGCAAGTATCGGCGGTCCACCCATCATCTGGAGCGGCAACGGGATTACAATTGTTCGCTCACGACCCGCGGGAATAATTGTAGCAGAGAGCAACCCGTCACTACTTGGTGGCCAAAGAAATGTCTGCGACTCGAACAGCCTCATACCAATGCGTGATAGACCAATTGCCACTGTTGTCTGGTTTGGATTCTCGACATGCGCTGACGGGCGCAGCGCCCTCAGCTCTCTCTCACTAGTAATAATGGCTGCTCTTGAGTTCATTGCAGAAGATGGAATTGCACCAGGACCAACAACTGCACCAAGAACTGCTAGCGGACCTCTATCTCGATAGAGCAATCTTTCAAATCGATGCCAATATTTTCTGATTCTAATGATTGAAAACACTGAGGGAAACTTCAAAACACTTACCGTAGGGTAAACAGAAACATGCCAACTCGGAAACCATGGATTTTTTTGATCACTTTCCTGACTGCCAAGATTCCGATAAACAGCTTCGTAAACCTGAGGGTCGGGCATCGATTCAGATTTAGCAAATTTGTCGATCAACGACTCTAAAGTGAGGGACTTGTGAACAGCAATACGCCCATCCGAATAATGACGGATATCAAACACCCGATCTCCAAGACGCACAATCACGGAATCTATCTCACGAGCCCGGTCAACAGGAAGCAGAAGGGCATTCTCATTCAAAGCGTCAATAGATTTGCCAAGGCCTTGCGCAGCAACCGATCCTAGCAAAGAAGAAAAAAACAAGACTGTTGCACCAATGAAAAACCGACCTAAGCACTTATCCACTGCAGTACGTGCAACGCTTATTGAGATCATCGCTGCAAACCCCACCTGGTACACATAGGAGATTCCGGCTGACTCAGTCACAATCATTAACTAATCTCCGCTATCAGAGTATCGAATCTAGCAGCTTCCTTCATAAAGTTCAATTGTACGCTCGGCGAAAAGCTACCCGCAGTGTGAATACCAGAGTGCTACAAATATATAAAATTAATTTATAATTATGAACAGCAGCCGTGTTCGTGTTGCATTGTCTTGCGAGTTCTGATCGCAGTATCGGATGCCAAATTGGTCAAGATTTCTGACAAAACAGATTGCATATATTGCCGCTGGCTACCTCTAAAGCACCAAAGCAATTCCCAGCTTGCGGAAAAACCAACATAGCATTGCGCACCAGTCTCCTAGGACCTGTGGACATTTTCCAGCCCAGATGATCAAGGACGGGGTTCACATGGGACTCGGTTCGTGATTCAAGGCTCCAAATTTAGGGGGAGTTGGATCATGATCCGCTTGATATTGACGGACCCGCAGTGGGAGAGGATCAAGGACCTGATGCCGGGTAAACCTGGTGATCGTGGTCGGACTGGCTCAGACAATCGTCTCTTCATTGAGGCCGTTCTTTGGTTGGTGCGTACCGGGGTACCATGGCGTGATCTTCCCAGCGAGTTTGGGCCTTGGTCCAGGGTCTGGAAGCGATTTAGTCGTTGGGCCAAGAACGGCGTTTGGGAGAGAGTTTTCAATGAGCTAGCGAAGGACCCCGACTTCGAGTACGTCATGATCGACTCAACCATTGTCCGCGCACACCAGCACGCGACTGGCGCAAAAGGGGGACTCAAAATCGGGTCATTGGCAGGTCACAGGGTGTAAACAGCACCAAGATAAACGCGATAGTGGACAGTCTCGGAAACCCTATACGTTTTACCGTGACACCAGGGCAAGTGCATGATTGCACACAAGCAGCAGAGCTGATTGAAGACACTCCAGCCAAGCATTTGATCGCTGACAAAGGATACGACACCAACGATCTGCGCACGAGTCTCCAGGAGGCATCTATAGAAGCAGTCATTCCAGCGAAGTGTAACCGTAAGGAGCCGATTCCATACGATAAGGATCTCCACAAAGAGCGCAATCTCATGGAGATATTCTTCAACAAAATCAAGTATTTCCGCCGTATTGCCACGCGCTACGGGAAGACGGCTCGCAACTACCTGGCAATTCTATATCTTGTTGCTGCTATAATCTGGTTACGCTAAATGTCCACAGGCCCTAGAGCGGTTTCACATTGACCGGATTCAGAGAAATCACCTTGGCGGAACAACGAATGTGGCAGCAGGACAGTTAGGCATGGCCGAATCAGCAAGAACCGCACAGCGTCCGACTACGACCGCACGATTGTAATGCCATTGCTCAGTTTCTCCGCCAATCCATTTCATCGGCCGCCACGGTTTCAGTATCGCCGCTTGGAAATCTCACATAGTAACCGTCGCCGTCCCTGCCGAGTACTTCGACCGGCTTGCCGTGCCGAGCCCGCGGCCGGCTCAGGTCCTCCGCGCTGGCAACCGCCTGCCAGTCGTCGTCCAGTCCGGGGCCCCGCGCCTGACGCCAAGCGGTTTCCAAACCGCAATCATCATTGGTCGTAATAATGTCGGTTATCAGCCCATCGCACGCCAAGAGCGCCAGATAGCGATGGGCGCGGGTTGGCGCGATCTCGGCCAAACGGGCAAATCTCCAGCGTCTGCCTCGTCAGCGTTAAAGCAGTCAATCGCATCGGCTGACCTCAGAGCGGCTTTGAACTTACAGATGAGATCTGTGGTCGCCGGGACGCTACCGACCGAAACGCCGGCTCCGACCAACGGCACCACCCGTCGCTGGAGGACGGCCGCCATGAACTTGTCAAACCGTTCGTCTGTGGTGCTGGTTACAACATACTGTGCATCTATGGCACCCCACCCCATAATTTCTACCCTCATCGAAAAAATGTATTTTCTGAAACTTATGAAGCCACCTGTAGCATGTGGATCGGTTCGCCGACGCATGCACGGATTAGGCCATTGCTCGGATACGATGACGTTTCACATCATGCCACATTGGCGTCAGCTCCGGTAGATCCTCCGAACAGTATCCTAGAGGTTTTTCCTGAGCGCCAGAGACAATTTCCGTTGGGTTCCTGGCGTGTCTATGGTCGGGAATAGCCGTATATGACCTCTGTGAAAGCATGAATGGTTTTCCTTTTAGAAATCTATCAATTTGCATCCATTCCTGATAGAGATGGAAAACACTTCTGAAAAGTCGATTCTGCCATGTTCCGATGAAGCCCGGATAGAGTTGCCGGGCCTGCGACCCGGCCTCGGCGCTCACCGGGATTGACCCGCCTCTGCTTTTGGTGTCCGCCCCGCTGTCTTGATCGTTGTGTCTGTGTGGCAGTTATGTCGAGCGGGCCGCCTGTGCGCGCGGGGTTTTCCATCGCGAACCGGCTGATCAACATCGTCATTTGAGACGTCGCCCCTTATGGTTGCGCGTCCGTCGATTGCCAAAATCGCACAAAACCCGGCACCGATCGCCGGCACGGCCTATCCGGGCCGCGCCACCGGTCACTTTGCCGTGGGGCATCCCCCACGGCTCGTCGGCCCGATGGCAAGGGCTGTCGCCCTCGACCACGGCCACCCCGAAAAAGTCGCGGCCTGCCCTCGGTTTTGCTCCCTATCCGGTCATCGACAACAGCCTGCTAACCATGGGCTTCCTGCAACACCAGGCGGTGCATCGTCCAGAAAACCCGGTCGGTCACGCGGGTCAGCTCGAAGATGATCTGGTGCTGTTGTTGGGTCAGGCCGTCCATTTGCGAGGCAAGCCGGTCGCTCAAATCGGACATGGTCTGGGACCTGTCCGCCGTCAGCGTGCGCGCAATCTCCAGATCGTCCGCGCTCCGCGACTGAAGCGCTTCGGCAACGGTCATGGCGACCACATGGAGGCTCTCGACCAGGTTTTCTGCCGTCGCCGCGAGCGGCTCATGGGCGGAGGCTTGGCCCACAACCGCAACGAATTGCGCAACGCTGTCCGTGGCGTCCCTCGCCAACTGGGTCTGCTGCGCCAACCGGCCGCCTTGTACGAGCAATGCCCGGGAGTTGCAGCGATCCAACGTATCTTGAAGGAAGGTCTGGATCCGTTCCGCCAGCGCCCGATTGGCCGCGGCGTAAACCCAGGCTGAATGGGACGGCGGCACCTCCGGTTCCTTCTGCACCGTCTCGACCATGGTGGTCGCCTGGGACGGTAGACGCAGCAGTTCGGCTCTCGCCAGCTCGAGCGCCGTCTCGATATCCGCCCATCCATCCGCGGGCAGGTATTTCGGCGTAGCCAGGTCTTCCGTCGCAGATCTGCGAACAAAGCGCCCCGCGATGCGCAATCCGGCGTCACGGAACACGACGGCTTGGAGCAAGGGGATGGTCTGCAGCAGCACCATGATGAGCGCGCTTTGCTCGCCAAGGCTATCCGGCGCCAGGGCGTTGGTCAGGCTGCTGATCGGCGCCGCCAGGCCAACCCATTCGACCGTTGCCAGGAGTCCAACGAACACCGCACCGGTGAGCCGGTTGAACCAGTCGAAATAGGCGAGCGTCTGCGTGGCACCGTCCAGGCGGACGACATACAGCGGCCATGTGCATATGCTGCCCGCAACCGCACCGGTCAGGACGAAACACACGGTCATGAAATCAAGAATGCCAGCACTGGCAAGGGAAACCACAACCGCCGAAATGGAAAGATAAGACGGCAGAATAATCCCAATCAGGATTCCGACCATCAGGGCAACCACCGGGTGGTAAGCCGCCAGGCCGATGATCTCGCGCATCAAAGCGATCTCTTGCATCCGTGCCGCCGACTGGGCGATGAAATTGATGCCGAGCATCAATAGCCCAACCGCCAGGAGCAGTGCCGTCATGTGTCGCAGGCGATCGCTTCGATGAAAATCAAAGTAGTGGAAGATGCCACTCAGACTGAGCATGACCATGATCAACAATTCGGAGTCGATTTTGGCCGTCAGGACCACGATCATGACCGAAAGGCCGATATAGGCCCATGACAGAACATCGGCCCCGCGCCTTAGGGACATGGACCGACTTTGCATAAGGCCGGAAATCGTAAAGAAAACCAGCATAATGCTCTGGGCCGCACCGCCGAATATCAACCCCAGGCCGCAAGCGATCGGATAGGATTGCGTAACTCGCGCGAGCTGGAGGCGAAGTTTGCGGCCAACCATCTCCTGGACCGACGACGTCAGGAGCTTCATTCCGGTGAAGATGAGACCCAGGCCCCCCAAGAACATCAAGACTGCCAGCAAAATCATGTCCCCATTCGCGCCGACATGGCGTTGTCCGTCGGAAACCAGGCATGTCTCATCATCGTCGCAGAGTGGCGCACCCTACGATACCGGATGGTGGAAATCCCAATGAGCCAATGCACTCTGTGAGCACCCGTGTGGGCGCAAACGGTTTCAGGGCAGCAATGTCGACAACCGCTCGCGGGCGGCATCGCTCAGCCAGACCGACCATTCATCCGAATAGGTGGTCAGATAGTGGGTTGCCGTCTCACTGGCCGACGCCTTGTTGGCTTGCTGCCAGGAGAGCAGCTCGCTCATACGCTGATTGGTGAAACTGATGTTCGACATCAGCGCCGCGATTTCGGGTTCCCGCTCAACGAAATCCGCGGTTCCCGTGGTGATCACCCGCGACGGCGGATAAGACGTGATACCGGGGGTGGCACAATCGACGGTTGCATTGCATGCGTGGATTTCCGGCACATACGGGCCAACATCCACCTGGACCATTGGATACCGGCCCAGGATCCACGATGGCCCCCAGTAGTAGCCGAACCACGGCGCCTGGTCCGCATGGGCTGCGGCAACCGACGTTGCCAGGGTCTCGACGGAGGTATGATTAAAGACGTCTATTCCGTGATCTTCCAGATTGAGCGCCCGGATCAGGTTGTCGTTGAAGATCCGGCAGCCCCAGCCAACGGCGCAGTTATGGAACCGGCCTCCGACCAGGTCTGGATTGGCCAAGACGCCCTCGATCGTGGTCAACGCGGGGTGGGCCGCCGCAAGATAAGCGGGAATCCACCAGCCTTCGACGCCACCGTCGGACAGCACGGTGGCGAGCGTGAGCAATCTGCCGGATGCCGTCAGGTCTTCGTAGACCGCGGCATTGTTCGGCCAGATTTCGGTGGCGATGTCCGGCTCGCCGTTTTCTGCGATCGAGACCAGCGCCGGCACGGTTGAGGAAGGGACGACGGCGACCTCGCAGCCATAGCCTTCGCGCATCAGGAAGGCCGAGATGGCGGTGACCAGCCGAGCGGAGGCCCAGTCCATCTCGGTGATCGACACCGTGCCGCAATCAGCCGACACGGTGCGCGGGTAAGCTATGCAGGCAATGGCACCAACCAGTGCCATGGTCAGGGGTCTCATATCGGCTCTATCCTTCGCGATGGGTGGTCACGGTGCCCGATTGGGAGGCCGAGCATTTGTCCCCACGCGAACGGCCGGACAACGCAGGATTTCCGGCCGAACGCTCGAAGGCAAAGCTACGGCCATGCCCCGTCCCTGCCAAGCACGCTATCCAGCTCGCCACGCAAAAACGGTAGCACCCCGGGAGTCTGTGGTCAGTTGGTGTTCAGTTGGCGCCATTGGAAGGCTTGGCGCCGCCCCGACGGCCACGCCTGTGCCTTGGCGGCATTTCCCGTCACATCAACCGGAGCCATTGGGGCCGATCAGCACGTTGAGCGGTTGCATCTCGAACGGCCGACTATCCGGGGCAAAGGCCGGGGCAAAGGCCGGGGCAAAGGAGAGAAACCCGCTCAGATGGAGCCTCTCGAAAAACGTCCGTGGCCCAATGCCCGCCCCTCTTGTTCTCGCGAACCGCCCATCGACGAGTGCCTCGTCACCGCAGCGTTACGAACTCCTCCGCCGCGGACGGGTGCAGGCCGATGGTGCGGTCGAAGTCGGCTTTGGTGGCGCCGCAGTTCAGGGCGACGCCCAGGCCTTGCACGATTTCCGGCGCATCGTTGCCGAGCATGTGGCAGCCAAGCACACGACCGGTAGCATGATCAGCGATCAGCTTGATCATGATCTTCTCTTCCCGCCCCGACAGGGTGTTCTTCATGGGGCGGAAGCTGGTGCGGTAGATGTCGATCTCACCGTGCCGGTCGCGCGCTTGCGCCTCGGTCAGCCCGACGGTGCCGATGTGCGGGCTGCCGAACACGGCGGTCGGAATGTTGTCGTAATTCACCTGGATCGGGTTGTTGTTGAAGAGGGTCTCGGCCATGGCGCGGCCCTCGGTGATCGCCACCGGGGTCAAGTTCACCCGGTCCGTGACGTCCCCAACGGCATAGATGTTCGGCACCGACGTGCGCGACCAGTCGTCGACCTTCACCGCGCCGTTGCCGGCCATGGCCACGCCGACCTCTTCCAGGCCGATGCCGCGGCTGTTCGGGGCCCGGCCGGTCGCTGCCATGACCAGTTCGGTCTCCAGCACCCGGCCGTCCGTCGCCGTCAATCGATAGCCGCCCTCGATCTGCTCCAGGCGCTCCGGCTTGAAACCGCTTTCGATGCGGATGCCGCGCCGGGTCATCTCGGTTTCCAGGGCGATGCGGATGTCGTCGTCGAAGCCGTTGAGCAGGTGCTCGCCGCGGATCACTTCGGTGACCTGCACACCGAGGGCGCGGAAGATGCAGGCAAACTCCACGGCGATGTAGCCGCCGCCGACGACCACCAAACTGTGCGGCAAGGCCGGCAGCTCCAAGGCTTCGTTGGAGGTGATCGCCTGCTCCATGCCCGGTACCGGCAGGGTCACCGGCCAGCCGCCGGTGGCAATCAAAATTCGTTCCGCGGTCACCGTGCGGTCGCCGACTTGCACCGTGTGCGCGTCGATGAGCCGGCCCCTGTCGGTGAACAAGTCCACGCCGGCCTTGGCCAGCATGGTGATGTAGATCTGGTTGAGCCGGTCGATCTCCCGGTCCTTGTTCTGCAGCAAGGTCGGCCAGTCGAACGGCGGCACCCGGGAATCCCAGCCGTAGCCAACCGAATCCTCAAACGCGTCACGGAACTGGCCGCCGTACATCAAGAGCTTTTTCGGCACGCAACCGCGGATCACGCAGGTGCCGCCGACCCGGCTGTCTTCGCAGATGCCGACACGCGGACCATAGGAGGCCGCCCGCCGGCTCGCCGCCACGCCGCCCGAGCCGGCACCAATGGTGAACAAATCGAAATCATAGTGCGCCACAGCGCCGCTCCTTCAGCCTGCCGCCGCTCGATCGACAGCGGTCACGGGCTCACTTTGCGTACGGTATCGATCAGCCGTTGCGGATTGAACGGTTTCACAAGCCAGCCGGTCGCCCCGGCCTGCCGGCCTTCGGTTTTCTTTTCCGGCGCGCCTTCGGTTGTGAGCAACAGCACCGGCGTCGACCGGTTGCGGACATCGGCGCGCACCACACGGGTGAGCGCCAGTCCATCCATGCCAGGCATGTTTAGATCGGTGATGATGCAATCAAACCGATGCTTGGCGACCATGGCGGCGGCTGCCTGGCCGTCCGCCGCTTCCACCAGCGCGTAGCCCGCCCCCTTCAGCGTGAAGCTGACCATATCGCGAATGGTCTTGGAATCATCGGCAATCAGGATCGTCTTTGCCATAGGTTCGCCCCCCTTCGACCGCGCTCCCCCATCGGGGCTCGCCTTACGCCGTGGTGTCCACCCGGGGAGGCTCCTGACCGGCCTCACCCTTGGCCACGCCCACCATGGCCTCGCGCAACAGGCGGCCCTGGATGGTATAGCCGTCCTGCAGCACCTGCACGATGGTGCCAGCCGCACGCCCCGTGTTGTCCAATTCGAACATCACCTGGTGATAGTTCGGGTCGAACGGCTGATCCATGGCGTCGATCTTCTTCACGCCGAAGCGGTCGAAGGCGGCGAATAGCTGACGTTCCGTCGCCTCCACGCCAACCAACAGGTTATGCAGCACCTCATTGTCGCTGCGATGCTCCTGCGGCACTGAGTCGATGGCGCGGCGTAGATTGTCGGCCACGGCCAACAGTTCCTTGGCAAAGCCGGACACTGCGAATTTGGCCGTGTCGTCGCGCTCGCGTTGGGCGCGCCGGCGCGTGTTCTCCAGCTCGGCCAGCGCGCGCAGCGACTGGTCCTTGAGCGAAGCAACCTCGGATTCAAGTGCCGCAATACGGTCAGCCTGCTCCGATTCCAGGTTCGGGCCCGCCATCGCCGCGCCGGCATCGGCGGTACCGGCTCCGGCGTCGGCCGGCGGTGCTGCGTCCGCCCCCCCGGCCCCATTGCCGGTCGGCTGCGCCGGGGTCTGGGTTGCGGGCTCGGGGGGGGTCTCGGTCGTTTCGTTCATGTCTCCGTCCTTCCGGTTTGGTACCGATACGGGTCGTGACGTCCGGCACTCAGCCGAGCAGCCGTCCGACCACCCGCGAGGTGTAATCGACCATCGGAATGATGCGGGCGTAGTTGATACGCGTTGGCCCGATCACACCGATGGCCCCAATGATCTGTTCCTGACTGTCCCGATACGGCGACACCACCAGGGAGCAGCCGGCATGGCGGAACAGGATGTTTTCCGAGCCGATGAAGATCTGTACGCCGTCGGCTTCGCCCGTGGCTTCGAGTAGCCGGACCATGGCTTCGCGCGTCTCCAGCGCGTCGAACAAGCCGCGGATGCGCTCCAGGTCGCCGATGGCGGTCACGTCTTCTAGCAATCGCGCCTGTCCGCGCACGATCAGTTGCCGGGCCCGGTTGCCTTCGCCACCCCAGGTGGCCAATCCGGCCTCTACCACCCGGGTGGTCAACTCGTCTAGCTGGCTGCGGTGGTGCTCGATCTCATGCAAGACGATCTGGCGCAATTCATCCAGCGTGTTGCTGCCGATGTGGGCATTCAGATAGTTGGACGCGGACTGCAGAGCTGACACCGGCAAGCCCAGCGGCAACTCCACCACCCGGTTCTCGACCAGGCCGTCGGCGGTGATCAGCACCACCAAAGCACGTCCCGGGCCGATATTGATGAATTCGATGTGGCGGAGCGGCCGATCGGTCTTGGGGGCAAGAACGAGGCCGGCACAGCTCGACAAGCCGGACAAAAGGTCGCTCACCTCCGACAGCACCTCGGGCACCGAGCGCCCAGCGGAAGCGCATTTGGCGTCGATCTGCACCCGGTCCTCTTCGGTCAGATCACCGATCTCCAAGATGCCGTCGACAAACAAGCGCAACCCCAGATCGGTCGGGATGCGCCCGGCCGAGGTGTGCGGCGCATACAGCAGCCCCTGCTCTTCCAGGTCGGCCATGACGTTGCGCACGGTCGCAGCCGACAGTGTCTGTCCCAAACGCCTGGAAATCGTGCGCGAGCCGACCGGTTCGCCCGACGCCACATAGGTGTCGACGATATGCCTGAAAATCTCCCGCGACCGGTCGTTGAGCTCGGCGATCATGCACTGTGCCAAGGTGCGAACCGTAAAGACGTAACCCAGTCCCAGAACCCCACTCGATCCCATCCCCGGGAGTCTAATCCGACCGTTCCGGGCTTTCAACGTTGGCTGAGATAAGCGCGGGCGAGCCTAGACGCAAGCGGTTCGCCGGGAGTAGGGTCCGGCGTCCCGACACCGACAGGACATGCTCCGGCACAGGACGATCCATCAGACCAAGACAAGGACCGGATACGCCATGAGCGGGCCCTCCCCCACCCTGCCCGACAGCCCCGTCACGCGCCCCTCCGGCCGGGCGCCCGACCAACTGCGCCCCATCGCCCTGGAGCCTGGATTCGCCAAATACGCCGAAGGCTCCTGCCTGACCCGTTTCGGTGATACCCACGTGCTGTGCACCGCCACGGTGGAAGACCGGGTGCCGCCGTTCCTGAAGGGCACCGGTCTGGGCTGGATCACCGCGGAATACGGCATGCTGCCGCGCTCCAGCCCGCAGCGCATCGAACGCGAAGCGGCGCGCGGCCGCCAATCGGGCCGCACCCAGGAAATTCAGCGCCTGATCGGGCGCAGTCTGCGCGCCGTGCTCGACCGTCCGGCGCTTGGCGAACTCCAGATCCGTATTGACTGCGATGTCATCCAAGCCGACGGCGGCACGCGCACCGCCGCCATCACCGGCGGCTATGTCGCCCTCGTACTCGCCTGCCGACATCTACGCGACATCGGCCGCCTGCCGCATATCCCGCTGAACGGCAGCGTTGCCGCGGTCTCGTGCGGCCTGTACCAGGGCGTACCGGTACTCGATCTGGATTATGCGGAGGATTCCCATGCCCAGGCCGATGCCAATTTCGTGCTCACCGGCGACTGCGGCATCGTCGAGATCCAGGCCACGGCCGAGGAACGCTGGTTCGCCGAAGACCAGTTCCAGACCCTGCTCGATCTGGCACGCACGGGCATTGCGGACCTGACCGCCCTGCAAACGAAGGTCTTGGCGGCGGTGCCATGAGCCGCCGCTTCGCCGACGACACGCTGGTCATCGCCACCCATAACCCAGGCAAACTGCGCGAGATCGCCGAGTTGCTGGCCTCTCGCGTGGGCACGATCCAGGGTGCGGCCGCGCTCGGCCTGGCCGAACCGAAGGAGACCGGTACCAGCTTCGTCGCCAATGCCGAACTTAAGGCGCGTGCCGCCAGCATGGCGAGCGGCCGGGTGGCATTGGCGGATGACAGCGGTCTTGTCGTGCCAGCTCTGGACGGTGCCCCGGGCATCTATTCGGCGCGCTGGGCCGGCCCCCATAAAGATTTCGGCGTGGCCATGCGCAAGGTCGAAGGCGCACTGTCGACCGCCCAAACCACCGACCGGCGCGCCTGGTTCGCGTGTGCGCTGGCCCTGGCCTGGCCCGACGGACATTGCGAAACCGTCGAAGGCCGGGTGCACGGCACGCTCGCATGGCCGCCGCGCGGCAACCGGGGTTTCGGCTACGACCCGATGTTCGTGGCTGAAGGCATGACCCAAACCTTCGGTGAGATGGAACCGGCGGCCAAACACGCCATCAGCCACCGTGCCGACGCCTTCCGTCAATTGGTGGCCCGCTGCTTTACATAGGAGACGGCCGGCGCAGTCCTGGTATCTCGAGGCCAGCCGCGGAATGGGCACGGCGCATCCGACCGACACCGCAGACAAGAGCGTCGCAATCCGGCACACTGCCCGCGTCGACACGCGAGACAGGGGAGCAAGCGCGATGGCTGAGCGGTTTGTCCAGCGGTTTTCCGCCCTGTTCTCAGTGCTAGCGATCTGCCTGCTGCCGCAGGCCGTCCTAGCCTCGCAAACCACCACGATGCCAGCCGCATCGCCCGACGCGTGCACCAAACGGGTGTACGATGCGGTCGAGGAAACCGTCCGCACGCTCGCTCAAACGGCTGGCACCTGCACTCCCGGTGCCGCAGCCGGCGAACTGGATGGCGAAACAACGGAGTCGGAACGTTTGAGCCTGGTCGGTCTGGGTTTTCTCGCCGGCCTGGCGGTGGCCGACATCATGACCACCGGCGGTGCCGGTGGCAGCACCGTCGGTCTCGCCGCAAAAGGCGGACTGGGCTCGTTGCTGGCGCTTGGCTTCGAGGGCTTCAAGCGCCGGACCGGCATCGACGACGACCAGCTTTATGGTGCGGGCGTCGGCGTGTTGGCCGGCCTGGCCGCCGCCGACCTGATCGGCACCGGCGGCCTTGGCACGGCCATGATCGCTGGCCTCGGCGGCCTGGTCGGTCGCTGGATGATGGCGGTGGGCCCGATTCCGGCCACAACTACCCCCCCCTAACGGGGAGAGCGGTTCGTCGCCCGTTTGGGCCCTCTCCCGCGACAAGCGAGTGGAAGAATGCGGCAGCAAAGCGGCCGGGTGAGGGTGGTGCCGCCAGAGAGAAGGAGCTGGGGTGGGCCAAGTCGCAAGACTTTCACCCCTGTCTCCTCCCAAATCGGGCGTACGGCTCGCAGACCCAATGGGGAAGCGAACGGCGAGCGTGCGGAGGAATGGATGGGGCTATTCTCCTCAGAGCCGGCTGGGCGACCAAACCGGCAGGCGGTGGCGGAGAACGCCATACGGCAGCAGCATGGCAAGCGCAACAGCCAATTTCACCGCCAAGTCGCCGATGCCCCAGGTGACCCAGGGCAGCCCGGTGCCGACGAAGGCGAGCGAGAAGAATAAGAATGTATCCGTGGTCGAGGCCAAAGAGGACGATACCAGCGGTGCTTTCCACCACTGTTGCCGACGCAGCCGGTGGAACACCGTCACATCCAACAATTGCGCCAAGAGGAAGGCCGTGCCGGAGGCCACCGCGATACGCGGCGTCGCGAACAAAGCCGACAGCAGCACGCCAACCGCGAACCCGGCATAGACCACCCGACGCGCCTTGGCTGGACCGAACATACGGTTGCTCAAATCCGTGATCAAGAACGACACGGGGTAGGCGAACGCCCCCCAGGTCAACCAGTCGTTGATGGGAAACTGCACCGTGATGTTCGACACCACCACGATGCCAACCATGGCCAGCATGGCCATAATCACCCCGCGCGAAAACAGATCAGACGTCATCTCGTTTCCCGAAACCTCGAATCCTGGAGAAAAAAGCGTACAATCGCTTCGACTCACTCAGGATGCAGTCGAAACACCAATTCACTGTAAAAGGTAAAGCGTTCCACGCGCCACGGCAATCCGGCAACCAGCGCCTGGAAATGCCTGTCGTAGAAGTCCGCCATGCCCTTGCGCCGGCCGCCTAAGCTGGCAACCGGGTAGGACACCAGCACGCAGTTCGCCTGGATCGTCTCCAATAGCCGACGGCCCGCGGTCTTGTCCAATTGTTCCAGGCACGGCACGGCTTTGAGCAGGAGCACCAAATCGGCACGCAGCACCGGTGGTGCAAAGGCCAAATCGGCGATGTCGGCCGTGCCGGCGTAACCCAAGGCCTGGAAGGCCAGGTTCAGGAATCTGACTGCCGCCGTGTCCACATCCAGCGCCGTGTATGACGTCGCGGTCGGGAGTGGCATCCACGGCCGGGTCATCGGGTTCAGACCACAGGCCAGATCGAGCACGCTGTTCGGCGCAGAAACGCCGTCCAACAGTGTGGCGTAGAATCCGTCGAGTTCCGAAAGGCGTTCGCGGGTCGATGCGTGGGCGGCCAGGATACGCGTGCACACCGGTTTGATCTGGTCAGTGGATGCAGCCCGCAGGCATGCCAGCCAATCCTCATAGGGCGGCGGCCCGTCGCCGTACGCGGCAACCACTTGGTGCAGTTTGCGTTTGACCGCCTTGACCAGCTCTTTGGTGCGGCCGTGTTTAGTGGCCTCACAGGCGGCCAAGGTATGCACGAAGGCCGGATCCAACATCCGGTACTTTGGCGCCATCAAGACCTCCGCCGCTCCGGCGGACGGATCAGCCGGTGTCAGCATCGCCGTCCGCCAGACCTGCGGTCAACCGGGCCATGAATGCCAGGTTGTGTACCGTAGCCAGGCGCTGGAACAGCACCTCGTTGATGGCGTTCAGGTGGTTCAGGTAGCCAAGGCTGTAGGTTCGACAACACAGGCAGTCGCACGTCTCGTCCACCGGCCGGTCGTCCTTCATGTATTTCTGGTCGGCGACATAGACGACCTCGAACCAGTCGCCGCCCCGAGCCGGCTCGACCGGAACACCGGGCCGAAACCGGTACAGCCGGCCGTGCCGGGCATCCCGGGTCGGCAGGGCGCTGTCGAACTGGGTGTACCCCAACTCCGTGCAGGCGGCAACGCTGACCGGATGGCCGACACCGAGTGCATGCAAGGGCAGGTTTGGCGGGATCAGGCTGCGCACCAGAGCGAGTTGGTCGGTCAGCAAGGCTCCGGTTCGGTCGAGCGGCCAGCCACCGAAACCGTAGCCGTCAAAGCCGATCTCCAGCAGCGCTTCCGCACACTGCCGGCGCAGGACCTCCGAACCGCCACCCTGAACGATACCATACAGCGCGGGGCGACGCTCGAACGGCACGCGCTTCTCCCCCATCAGCCGATCGAACTCGGCCCGGCATTGCCGCCCCCAGGCGATGGTCCGAGTCACAGACTCCCGCTGCACGCTGGCCGGGTCATCGGTATGCGTACAATCGTCCAGACAGAACAGCAAATCGGCTCCGAAGCGGACTTGCAACTGGATGCTCTTCTCCGGCGTGATCTTGAGCTTTCGATCGCCGCTCTCGGGTACGAACAGCAAACCTTTGGCATCGATGCGGCCATATTTTGGATTCTGCCGGATCAGCGAGTACGCCTGGAAACCGCCGGAATCCGTGGCAATCGGCCCATCCCAACCGGCCATGCCGTGCAATCCACCGAGGGCCTGCACCGTGGTCGCCCCCGGTTTCCGCATTAGATGGAACGTATTCATCATCAGCATGCCGATGCCGCAGCGGCGCAGATCTTCGGCGTCCACCGACCGGACGACACCGAAGGTTGCATCCGGTAAAAACACCGGCGGCACAAAGCTGCGCCCGGCAATGCGAACGGATACCGAACTCACGTCGGAAAATCCGATTCATCCGTGTCGTCGGGCTCCGGATCGAACACCGAACGTTCCTGAGCATACACCTGAGCGTACGTATCCACGTCCATCGACCCATCCGTATCGGCCCAGCCGTCGAAGTAATCAGCGGCAATATCGGCACCGCCAACCACCAAACAGTATTCGCCCCGCACCTTCTCGCCGAATGCCGCGATCACCGCCGACAGGTCGGACAACCGCCCGCGCGTCACCCGTTCGTACAGTTTGGTTAGATCGTTGGCCAGGGCAGCCGGCCGGTCGCCAAAGACAGCGAATGAATCGACGAGCAGTTTGCTAATGCGGTGCGGACTTTCATAATATACCAAGGTTGCGACACTGGCCTTGTCCGCCTCCAAGAAACGTTTGCGCTGGCCCGGTTTGCGTGGCGGGAAGCCGCGGAAGGCAAAGGCGTGCACCGGAAGGCCGGACAGCACCACAGCCATGATCACCGCCGATGCTCCCGGAATCATGGTGACCGGGTGGCCGGCCCGAGCGGCGGCGCGCACCAGGGTGAACCCAGGATCACAGATGCCAGGTGTGCCAGCGCTGGTCGCCACGGCCACGCTCCGGCCAGACGCCAGCATGGCCATGATCCGTGGGCCAACCCGATCTTCGTTGTGTTCGTGGAAGGCGACCTGTTTGGCCTCGATGCCATAGTGCCGGAGTAGGCGGCCGGTGTGCCGCGTGTCCTCGCTGGCAACAATATCCACGGACTTCAGCGTATCCAGGGCGCGCACGGTGATGTCGCCCAGGTGGCCGATCGGCGTGGCCACGAGGTAAAGGGTCCCGGTCGTCAAGCCGCCGCCCCCGCTCCGATGCTTGCCCGCCTGGTCACAGCACAAACGAAGAACGCCTCGAAATGCGGCTCGGGCATGATGCGCAGGGCCCGCCCCACCTGCGGGCTGAACCGTTCGCCCTCCCAACTGCTTAACGCCGCACGGCCTTCCGGTATGGGCAAACGCACCGGCACCACCTCGGCATCGTCGCGACGGCGCAGGAGATGGTCGATCACCGCTTCGTTCTCCTCGGGCGCAAAGGTGCAGGTGGAATAGACCAGCGTGCCCCCCTGCTTCAACAGCTTGAAGGCAGCCACCAGCATCCGCTTCTGCAAGTCGGCGAATTTTCGGATGCGTGCCTTCGACCAGAAGCGCATGGCCGAGCGTTGGCAAAGATCGATCATGCCCTCGCCACTGCATTGGGCGTCCAAAAGGATACGGTCGAACGCTCGGTCGATGTACTTGTCGACATATTGCCCGGCATGCTCGGTGATGGTGTCGACTTTGACGCCGAAGCGATCGACCACCTGACGCAACCGATTCAGCCGTGGCTTGCTGGAGTCGTTCAGCCACAACCGACAGTCATTGCCGGTGAGTGCGGCGATATGGGCCGATTTGCCGCCGGGAGCGGCGCATACGTCGAGAACGTCGTCGCCGGGCTGAGCGTCCAGCACCAGCGGCGGCACCAGGCTCGACGCGTTTTGGATGTAGAAAGCGCCGCTTTTGAAACCGAGCGAGTCCGCCAGTCTGGCCTTGTCGCCAGTGTGGAAGTAACCGTCCGGACACCAGAGGATCGGCTCCAGTCGGTGGCCTTGTTCGGAGAGCTCCGCCATCAATGTACGACGCGGACGCGGCACCAACGCGTTCATGCGCACGCTGCTGAGCCGCGCCTGGCTGAGCCGCCCCTCCACCTCAAACTGCGAACACTGCAAGACCGCCGCCACCCGGTCGAGGAACTGGGCCCGCTTGCGCTGTTCGAACGAATGGTGATCGCTCACCGGGCGGCCCCGCGCTTGTCGATCAACACCACCACCTCGTTGGGGAATTCGAGCGTCGTGCTGGGCCAACCCTGTTGCGCGACGAAAGCCTCGAGCCGGGCCCCCTTGTGTGCATAGATCGGCGCCGGCCGGCCGTGCAGGTTGCGCGTGGGAAAGCTGACCGCCAACCACGCGGCTGGCGTGCGCCGGATGACGTCATGCGCGGCGCCGCTGCGTCGGGTTTCCAGGCAATGGTACATCTTGAAAAGGAACGCAACGCCCGCAGGCGTGAGCGGTGGCGTGGTCAGAATGTCCTGCCACACCGGAGACGGGTCGAACCCGGCCGCCACGAAATACGTGCTCGCCAGGGTTACAAAGTCCTTATTGTTATCGAAAGCGAAATAACGGCAACCGTCGGGCAGACCCATCCAAAGTCGTGCGAACGGGTTCAGGCCCGCGGCCAGATCGTACACAACGTGCGGCGCGCCGGTGACGGCAAACAAGCGCTGATAAAACTCAGCGACGAACGGCTGGCGTTCCCGGGTCGACGCATGCGAGTCCAGGATCGTGGCACACACCGACCGGTAGGCATCGGCGGATGGATCGACCACGGCGGCGTCGAGCAGCGCCTGCAGACGTGCCGGCGCACCATCGACCAGGTAGTCCGACAACACCCGATGCAGACGCCGCTTGGCTGCCTTCAGCGCCCCAGAAGCGGATCGGTGCAGCGCCAGTTCGCGCCCGAGGATATCGGCTAGCGTCGTGTCTGCCAGTACGCCGTATTTGCGGTGCACGGACAGGGCGCGCACCCAGCCAGCGACAATCTCGGCCTGCGACTCGGAAGCCTGCACGCCCGGCATAGGGCCCGGCCCACGGTCGCGCCGATGGCTCTACCGGCCTTGGCCGATATAGGCCTTCTTCATGCGCCGCGTCTGCTTGTTCTTCGGCTTGCTGGGGCGGCCATTGCCAATAGAGGTGCGTTTCTTGATCTTGGTGACGGCAAGCGCTTTCATGGCGTCCTGTGCTGTTTAGTGTTCGGCGAAGCTTTAGTAAAGCTAGATCGATGCCGATTTCAACCGGTTATTCACCGATCGGTCGAAGCGGCATGACCAGGTCGATGCGGGCTAAAATCAGCCCGTTGGATGTCCGGATCAGACCGCCGTCGCCGATCACGGCGCCAACCGCCCTCCCCCGCCATTGGCGCATCGAGCCGGCTGAACGTCAAGGGCTCCGTCGGAAAGACATCGATCGTCCGACATAACTCCAAACGGCGAACGGGCACCCCGTCAGACCATCCGCAGTGCGGACCGCTATGGAAATCAAGGAACGGCAGCAAGGTCCACCAGATTGAGTCGGCAATTTTCTATCTTTATATTCCGTTATAGGCTGACACCCATGGCCCGCATTGACGACAGGTTCGGTTTCGGCGCTGAACGAGGAGCGCCGGCATCCCTGCCGGCGCTCCGAAACAGGGCGGCCCGAGGACCGGTCATTGTTTCGGGCCGTTGGT
>JANQJV010000068.1 GCA_028281465.1 Azospirillaceae bacterium
AGCAAAAGCAAACTTCGCTGCTATATATGCGCTCGGAAAACTGGACTGTTTCATCCCCGGCAGGTCGGCCGCAAGGCCGGTGAGTGACTAACAAGAAACGACGCCCTCTCTGTGAGGTGCTCGCCGGGATTTTGCGGGGTCTAGAGCACGGGCTTCGCGGCACCAAGGATGCTGCCGGCGCTCCGAAACAGGGCGGCCCGAGGACCGGTCCTTGTTTCGGGCCGTTGGTTTGACTCAGATGGTCGGCGCCCGACCATCTGAGTCTGAATCAGACTAGATTCAATAAGTTAACCTGCTGGCACGGTCGTTCATCGAACCGAGACTCCATCAGCGTCAGCCTGCCCACAGGACATGCAGACCCGACTTCTTAGCCAACGCTACGCCGCCACCAACCGCGCCGCGGCTGCTCCGGTCGCACATTGACCGCTTCCTGGGCTTTCGCGGCAACATTTTCAACCGAGTGCGCCGCATCAGCGCCGACATTCAGACCGGTAAGGGGTTCGGATCCGGCATCATCCGACATTGGCGTCACGGTCTCCGTCGCGCGGTCGTCATCATTCGCTGGTGCCAGCGCTGTCTCAGTCGATGCCTGCAAAGACGCCATGCCGTGCTCACCCGCCACCTGCACCGGCGATACCGCGTCGGCCTCGGCCCCCAAGGTCGCATCGGCGGCCGTCTGTGACACCTCAGGCTGCGCCAAACCGTCGTCCCAGCCATCGGCCGGCACCGTCCCCCCTAGCACGAGGGCACGTGACATGCCCTCTTCGTCCAGCCCAGTGACCTCTGGACCGGCACCATCCCCTTGGGGCAGCACATCGTCAGCGTTCCCATCCGGTTCGACCGCCTCATCACTTTCGTTCGCATCCAGGGAACGGTTGCTAAACCCATCAACAGGACCCGACCAACGCGGCTCCCCATAACCGAACACCGTGGCGGCGCGGACGGTCAACGGCATGGCCCAATCAGCCAACGCGGGCAACGCCTCAACCGACGGCTCCATAGCCGATGCCTCGTCGTCGTCCTCACCCACGCCAATCTGGTCGGACCGACCGCGACCGCGACGCCGGCCTCCGCGTTTGCCGCGCCGACGCTTCTTGGCTTGCGCGCGAGCGTCCGCTTCTGGACCGCTCTGGCCGCTTGCCTCCGCCTCGTCGTCGACGGCGGCCTCGCCAACGTCCTCGTCTGTCTCTTCCTCGATCCCGTTCGGCGGTTCGTCGCGCAACGGGGCCCGGCTTTCGAATTTGCGCCGCCCCGACCGACTCGAACGACCGCGGTCACGTTGCGACCGCACGGACCGACCGGATCGGGCCGAACGCGACTGCGCATCGTCGTCGGCCCGCCCCTCGACCACGTCACCGCTCGTCTCGTCGTCTTCAACCGCCTCGATACGGTCCGACTCCAACTGTCGATCGGTTTCCGCGAAGATGCGGTCGGCACTGACCCCCTGAGGCCCCTCTTCGCCAATGATTGCCACCTTGGAGCGCTCCAGACGCAGAGCCGGCAACATCAGAGTGTCGTCGACCTGCAGTGTCACCTGGAACCCATAGCGCTGCTCGATCTCGGCCAACACACGTCGTTTCTGGTTCAGCACATACAGAACCACCGAGGATGGGGCGAACACCGAGACTTCGCTGGACCGACGGCGGATGCCTTCCTCCTCGATGCAGCGCAGCGCATGCAGCGCCGCCGACTCCACGGTCCGCAACGCACCAGTGCCATTGCAATGCGGACACCGCTCGAAATTCATCTCCAAAAGGCTAGGTCGCAACCGTTGCCGAGACATCTCAAGCAGGCCAAACGGCGAAATACGACCGAGCTGGATGCGGGCCCGATCGTGGCGCAGTGAATCTTTGAGGCGTCTCTCCACCGCGATGTTGTTGCGCGTATCCTCCATATCGATGAAATCGATGACGATCAGGCCGGCTTGGTCGCGCAGGCGTAGCTGGCGAGCGATCTCTTCCGCCGCCTCCAGGTTGGTCTTGAGGGCCGTCTCCTCGATGTTGCGTTCCCGGGTGGAACGGCCAGAGTTGACGTCGATCGCCACCAACGCCTCGGTCGGATTGATGACGATGTAACCACCAGAGCGCAATTGCACCACAGGACTGTGGATCGCTTCAATCTGGGATTCGATCTGATAGCGCTGAAACAGCGGGATCGAATCGTCCTTATACAGTTGCACGCGTTTGGCATGACTCGGCATCAACATCCGCATGAAGTCCTTGGCGGTGCGATACCCTTCCTCGCCCTCGACCTGAATCTCGTCGATGTCGTTGGTATAAAGATCCCGAATCGAACGCTTGATGAGATTGGCTTCTTCGTAGATGAGCTCGGGTGCCGTTGATTGCAGAGTGAGCTCGCGAATGCTGTCCCAAAGGCGCAACAGATACTCCAGATCCCGTTTGATCTCTGCTTTGCTGCGCTCAAGGCCAGCGGTGCGCAGAATCACCGCCATGCCCGGCGGCACATCCAGATCCGCTAACATCTCCTTCAGTCGCTTGCGATCTTGCGGGTTGGTGATCTTGCGACTGATGCCCCCCCCCTTGTCGGTGTTGGGCATGAGCACGCAATATCGCCCCGGCAGAGACAGGTAAGTGGTCAAGGCGGCGCCTTTGTTGCCGCGCTCCTCTTTGCTCACCTGCACCAGCAGGATCTGGCGGCGTTTGATCACCTCCTGAATCTTATAGTGGCGCATCAGGACTCGGGGACGGCGAGGCACATCGACCTCCGCCTCGTCGCCGCCGATCTCGTCGACACCGATCTCGTCGACGCCGATCCCGTCGACATCAGTCGCCTCGTTGTCGCGGTCGGCGTCGCCGTCATCATCGAGCTCGGTGTCGCCGCCGTCGTCCGATCCACCCGCTCCGTTCAGTTCTCCGGCAGTGGACTCGCCTAACTCGGCCCACGTCGCGTCGCCATCATCGGCATCAGCGTCGTCGGCATCGGATTCGTATGTCTCTCCACCAGCGACCCTGTCATCCGACCCAACGACCGATGACCCATCGGCCTCCGGCTGCTGCAAATCGGGTTTCGTGACAGGGGCCGGCGCGACCGATGGAACAGCAACCGACGCATCGCCATCCTCCGACGATGCCTCGCCAGGTGTCGGTAGCTCTTCCACCACCTGATCCATGCCGACGATCACCATGGGCATGGTCTTGGTCGGTCGCCCGCTTTCGTCCGTCGGTTCGGCCTCAGCGTCAAGGTCCGCCGCAGGCTCGGCCCGTGCCTTCTCTGCGTCCGACTCCGACACCGAGAAAACAGGCAGATCAAGCGGTTCACCCACCTGCGCGCCATCTTCCCAAGGGGGAATTTCATCTGCGGCGACGCGCGCTTCAAAAGGGCTCAGCGATTCGGCACCGACCGGATCATCGGCCACATTGACCGGACGCAGCGCAGCCCCCTCCCCCTCCGGCGGGGCCGCCATGCCAGGATCCAGAACCACGCTGGACAGCGTGTCTCCAGCATCGTCGATGGTCTCGAGCGCCCCAGTCTCATCGTCCTCAATCGGGACGAGACCGAACTCGTCGATCCAATCATCGTCCGACACGTACGGCGCATAGCCGGCCGGCAATGCGACGGCGACACGGGCATCTGTCCACGCCTCCCCGGCCTCCGATCCCGAAAGACCGGTGTCAGGGCCCAACCAATCGTCCACAGGGAGTGCTTCTGCATCGGCGGTAACAGCGATGCCACCCCGCTCGTCTTCCGCCTGCATGAATCGCGCCGGCTGGCTCGCCGCATCGACATCATCCGGCGTGACATCGGTCGCAACACCATCGGTCGTCTCGATTGCCGCCGCGACCACCGCAACCGCCGTCCCATCAGCCGCCGTCCCATCAGCCGCCGCCCCATCAGCCGCCGCCCCATCAGCCGCCGCCATGTCACCGGAGGCGGTGGCATCGTCCCTGGTCTGTGCACGGCTGTCCCTGAAATCGGTCGGCGCTTCGGTCCCTGATCCTGAACGTGGTGACCGTCCCTGGCCGCGCGGTCGGCGCGGTCGGGAGGAGTCGGGTTCAGGGGCCGATCCGGAGCGATCCCCCACCGGAATACGATAGTAGTCGGGATGGATCTCCGAGAAGGCGAGAAAACCGTGACGGTTGCCGCCATACTCAACAAAAGCGGCCTGCAACGACGGTTCGACGCGGGTGACCTTGGCGAGGTATATATTTCCTTTCAGTTGTTTGCGACTTGCGATCTCGAAATCGAGTTCTTCAAGCCTATTCCCATTGATCACGACAACCCGAGTCATCTCGGATTGCGTGGCATCGACAAGCATCCTCTTTGTCATGAAGTGTCCCCAGTGACGCCGCCACACCTGTCCTCCGCGACATGAGGAAAGGCAGCGCGTCACGCCATGGCGCGAGGCCCGGCGGGGCAAATCCGATCATTGTGTTTACGGCGCTCTGCATTAGCAGCCAGCTTCCTGTCGGCTCCTTACCACCGCACACCGGCTGCCCTCGTGCCACCGGCCTCGTACGTTGTTTCTCGTTCTGGACGCACTGCACCCTACCGCCGATGCTGCAACGCCGGTGTTATCGTCCGGGCTGAGCCCCGCGACGCAACCCCTTGTCGGCGGCCCGCCGTCACACAGGTGCCGGCAGCCACAGTGCGCACTGTCGCTGGCGCATATGATAGACGGCGAAGGAAACCTCGACAATGGCGTTCACGACTCACGCCGCATTCCGGCGCTTTTTTGCTGATGACTCCCCCACCCTAGTCGTCCCGGTCCCATCGTTCCCGGAGGCGGGCGGCGTTTCCCCCGGAACCGCCCTCGATCTCAATACCTTGGAACAATCGACGCAGAATGCCAGGAGCCAACATGGCGAGCGGATTGACCGAGATGTTCGGGTCGGCCCACGGTCCGTCGGCGGAATAGGTTGCAGCAAACAGGCCCTCGCCAGGACCGCCGGTCACCAGATCACCCAACAGGGGGATCCACCCAACGATCCGATTGACCTCGTAGAGTGGCACGATGGTGCCAGAGAGGTCGACACGCTCGCTGGCAATGTCGATGCGACCGTCGACCGTCAGACCAAGACCGTTGCCCGCCGTGCGCAGGTTGGTCAGGGTGATCTGATCGTCTTGCCACAGCAACTGGCCGTCCAACTGGTCGAATGTCAGTCCGCCGCCCTGTAGCAAGTTGAGCAGGCCTGTCACCGAAAGTGTATCGAGCAGACGAGCCAGCGCCGGCACATCGAGCAATCGATAATCGGTGATTCGGATCTGCGCGGCAAGTGGGCGCTCCGGCACGCCTCGATCAATGGTGCCATCAACCTCCAGCCGCCCGCCAACCACCTGGTCAGAAACGCCGAAAACGCCAAACGCACGGCCGGCATCGCCGGCCCGCACCGCCAACCGCCGTTCCCGCGGTCCACGCCGGTCCAGGACAACCGACAGTTCAGCCGGACCATCTGCCAGGGTCGCGGCCAGGCTGCCATAGTCCAACCCGACGCCGTCGAAATGCAGATCGGCATCGACCCGGCTGAGATAGCGTCGACCCGGCCCAAGCAGAACCCGGTCGAAGCGACCGCGCACCGACAAAGGCAGGCTCGCCCCCTGGCCGGTCTCGACTCCCGCCACAGCCGGTCCGCCGCCGGCGCCACGCGTCAGCAGGGGCCGGGCGTCGAAGCGTGCTCCATCCACGTCGAACCGGAGGCCACGATGCCCATCGCTGGCCACGACGCCGGACAAATCGTTCAAACCGGCCCGCAGGCGCGAAAATCGGGCCTGCCGGAACGTCCCACCGGCAGGATTCAAGACAACCTGCGCCTCAGCACTCAGGTCGGCTGCGGTCACCACCACGTCCTCAATCCGCACCGGCCGTGCCCCTTCGAACTGCACGACGAAGCGAGCCCGCCCAGGCTGGCCCGGCGGTTTGCGCCAGCCAAGCGAGGGAAGAACCAGAGCCGTGTCCATGAGATCGGCATCGGTCTCGATGCGCATGGCCTGGACCGGACCACCGGTGACCTGTAGGCGCACCTCAGCCGGCCCCGAGACGAAGGGGGCTGGATCGAAGAACAGACGCTTCACATCCGCCGCGTCGACGCGGCCGCTGGCGGTGACCTGCGTGGTGACGGCGACATCGTCGCTGAACCGTTCCCGCCAGCTAAACTCGGCCGGCACCTGTTTGACCGCCCCCGTGCCGGTGATGGTCATGCCCTGCCGGTCCAGGTCCAGATCAACCGTGCCGCCGTCCAACGACAAGTCACCGGCAAACCGGCCGATCGAAAGGTCGGTTAGGCGTGATTGGGCCCACACCTGGATGAGATCCACATCCAGATCGTTCTTCAATGGAAACGCGAAGGTCAGCGTGGTCCGGGCCTGACCGGCGGTATCGTCCGGGTCGATGTCGAACTTACTCGGATATCCCAGCGGTGGCCGATCCAAAAGCGAGAGCGCCGTGCGGACCGGGCCGACCAATGGCGCCGTCAACTCCATGTGCTCGTCTTCGGTGTCCATATCGTAGATGGTCAGGTGCCCGTCGCCGATGACCAGGTCGTCGATTCGGCCACCATGCGTCTCCATCGTCATCGTCGTTCCGTCGGTGCGGGCGACGCCGCCTATTCCCCGAATCGGCGACAAGGCCTTGAAGTAGATGAGATCGACATCTCGTACCGTAAGACCGCCGTCGATCCGGTCCGGCGACAGGCCATCCAGGCCATCGGTCTGCAGCGCTTGCGCCGAAGCGCTGGCATCAACCTCCAACCAGGCGTGGTCGACATGGCCCGTGATCAGTTGTTCCATGGCCCATCGGCGGGCCCCATCGCCGATCGATTCGGGCCAGAGTCGGCGCAGGTCCGGCAATGTGACATCGGTTGCCTGCACACGCCCCGCCAAGTGCATGCCGGCCGCGTCGGTGGACATGGTACCCGCCACTGTGACCGTCGGACCCTGCAGGTCCATGGCCATTTCGGAAATCGTTAAGCGCTGTGACCCGGCGCTGAAGGGGCTATCGGCGGTGGCGGCGAGCCTCAGCGCGCTGACCGCCACGGGCTCAGGTAGCAGATCAGCCAGATCGACGGTCCCCGCAGCCGCCGTCAGCGACACTGTCGCCTGACGGGGCAGTCCATCCGACGCCAGGCTGGCGTCGATGCGACCCGAGAGCGGCAGGCGTATGCGCGCCAGGGGGGCCAGGTCTGGATGCCAGACCGACCAGTCACCGACGTGCAAGTCTTCGAAGACGAGCCTCCCCTGCCCCGGGTCATCGTTCGCTGCACCGGCAAAGCGCACGGCGAGGTGGCCCGGCCGCCTACCATCGGACTCGACCTGGATGGTCACGTCGGCGCCGGGACTCTCTGGCCGCCAGCTTACGTGACCGGCGCCAACCAAAGCCGGCCCGGCTCCGGCGTGACGCACGGACAATTCGTCGACGGTTAGGGTTGCCCTGTCCCGGTCATAACGGCCGCGTACGGCAGCATCGGCAACCGCAATCCGACCCGGCCGCCAGGGAGCCGTGGCCACCACTCCAGAACCGGCGTGCAAATCGATCGACGCCGAGACGAGATCGAAGTGGGGCCCGAACCGGACACCGACCTCGCCTGCCAGTGGCAAATCCACGCCGTCGATCCAAGCAACCTGCGGCAGAAATGCTGACAGACTGGATGGGCGGACTGGATCGGAGAGTTGGATCCGGA
Organism: Azospirillaceae bacterium; assembly: GCA_028281465.1. GTDB lineage: Bacteria > Pseudomonadota > Alphaproteobacteria > Azospirillales > Azospirillaceae > JANQJV01. The sequence goes on from JANQJV010000068.1 coordinate 7,635, forward strand.
CGTTGGTCTGCGCCGTTGCAGCCGCGCGCGAGAGGCGAACCTGCAGCGCCACCGGCCGGTCCGCGATGCGGAGCCCAGCGCCGAACACCCCCTCCAGAGTGCCACCCTGTCGCGTGAGCACCAGATCAGCCCGCTCGGCGTGCAGCGATCGACCAGCACGCCGATCATCCAGATGCGCCGTCGCGTTCACGATGGCGATACGGCGCACGTCGTTCAGCGGATGATCAGACACCGTTCCATCCAGAAGCGCCAGGATCGTCGCCGGGCTGCCCAGGGTTGCCGCAGGACCGGAGTCTGGCGCGGGATCCGCACCAATCTCCCCGATGCCGATGGCAAAGGCACCGTCCCGGTTGCGCCGTATGGCGATATGCGGTTCGATGAGATCCAGGCGGTCCAGGCCGAACCGCCCGGACAACAGGGCTTCCATGGAAACACCGATCGTCAGCTCCGGAACAGTGAGGAGCGTTGCACCACTCCGAGAGATCAGGCTGAGATCGCGTACGCGCAGGTCAAGCGGACGAGTCAACCCGCCCCACACCATTTGTAACCGCCCAAGCGACGCGGACACCGGATCGAGGGCGACCGAGATCATCGCTTCGACCCGTGGCACAAAACCGTCCAGGGCAATCGGCGCCACCGACAGCCGCCACAGCAGGAACCCGAAGGCGCCCAGAAAAAGCAGCATCAGAGTCGCCAAGACCCTCAATGCAATACGCATGAACCGAAACATGCCGGTTTCGCCGGCCACCGCCAGCGCCCTCCGATCGTGTTGCCTCCCCCGCCGCAACCGCGCCGCCCGCCTGGTCTCGGTCGCGGCGCGCCCGGCACCGGCGCGGAGCCATGGCCCAGGCCGCCCCGTGTGTGCGATCACCGCACCGCGCACGCACGGAAACCGATACGCTGAAAGCCAACGCCATGGTAACAGACGCGGGCTACCGATTGCCCCGTGCTTACGACCAAGAGCGCTGCCGGCATGGCCTGGAGCGCTGGCATGTCGCCGCTGACGGCGCGAATGAGCCAATGCTGCGGCAGTTCTGCCGCAGCTTTGCCGCGAGCCGTGGCGGTGCCAACTGGCTCGCCGCGGTCTTCGGCAACAGCCCTTTCCTGAGTCAAGTCCTGATCCGTGAGCAGCCCTTTTTCCGGTGTCTTGTCGAAACCGGGCCCGAGATCAGTCTGCAAAAACTGCTTACTGACCTTGAAACGCAGGTCGTTGAGCTGCCACCCGGCGACTCGGCTCGGCTCATGCCCTTGTTGCGGATCGCCAAGCGGCGTGCGGCCTTGCTCATCGCCCTGGCCGACATTGGCAACATCTGGTCACTCGACCAAGTGACCTCGGCCCTCAGCCGCACGGCCGACACCGCTGTGCAGCTCGCAACCCGGTCGCTGCTCGGACGCATCGCACAAGACTGTCGGCTTCACGGTCTCCACCCCGATGCTCCTGAGGCCGGATCGGGTGCCATCGTACTGGCCATGGGCAAGCTCGGCGCGGAAGAACTCAATTACTCGTCCGACATCGACCTGATCGTGCTCTACGATGATACCGTCGCCAAAGCGGTCGACCGCGATACGATGCAGAAGACATACGTACGATTCTCGCGCGACCTGGTCCGACACCTGGATGAACGGACAATCGACGGCTACGTGTTTCGAACCGATTTGCGCCTGCGACCGGACCCAGGCGCCACCCCGCCGGCGGTGTCCGTATCTGCGGCAGAAACCTACTACGGCAGCGTCGGCCAAAACTGGGAGCGCGCAGCGCTGATCAAGGCTCGGCCGATTGCCGGCGACGCTGCCGCGTCCGCCTCCTTTCTGTCCTTCTTGCGACCGTTCATCTGGCGGCGCAACCTGGATTTTGCCGCCATCGAAGACATCCATTCCATCAAGCGACAAATCAATGCGCATAAGGGCCACTCACGCCTTGCGGTCAACGGCCACGACATCAAGGTTGGGCGCGGTGGCATCCGCGAGATCGAGTTCTTCGTCCAGACCCAGCAACTCATCTACGGCGGACGGGAGCCGCGCCTGCGGACACGGCGCACGCTGAATGGACTGGCACTCCTGGCCGAAACCGAGCGCATCGCGCCGGCCACTGCCACCGCCCTGACCGAGGCATACGGTTTCTTGCGCCGGGTCGAACACCGGTTGCAAATGATCGATGACCAACAGACGCAACGGCTACCGACGACCGATGAGGGAATTGAGGCGCTCGCCGTCTTCCTCGGCTACGAAGACGGTGAAGCGTTCCGACGCGATCTGCTCGGGCATCTGGAACGGGTGGAGGACCATTACGGGGCGCTGTTCGGCTCTAGCCCATCGCTCAGCGGTCCGGGCAACCTGGTGTTCACCGGAACCGACCCGGACCCGGCCACGGTGGAAACCCTGACCTCGCTGGGCTATGCTGAACCGGTTCCAATCATTGCCACTGTGGCCAATTGGCACCGCGGCCGCTACCGGGCGACCCGGAGCGCCCGCAGCCGAGAACTGTTGACCGAGCTGGCCCCCACCCTGCTCCAATCCCTGGCCGGTACAGCCAATCCCATGCTGGCCCTGCGACGGTTCGACGAATTCCTGGGCCGTCTGCCATCGGGCATCCAGTTGTTCTCGTTGTTCTACGCCAATCCCTGGTTACTCGACCTGGTGGCAGACATCATGGGAACGGCCGAACCCCTGGCCCTGGTGCTGAGCCGTCATCCGGTTTTGCTTGATGCCGTGTTATCGGCAGATTTCTTCACGAGCCTGCCCAGCCGCGAGACTCTGGAGGCGGAATGCCGGACCCGCCTGGCCGACGCCCGGGACTTCGAAGACGGCATGCTCGCCGTACGCCGCTGGACCAACGAACACCGATTCAAGGCCGGCGTACAGATTCTCCGTGGCTTCACCGACGCGGACCGGTGTGGCGGCTTCCTGACGGACCTGGCGAGCGTGGGCCTTGCGCACTTGCTGAGTCTCGTTCAGGCGGATTTTGCAGAGCGCCACGGGCGCTTCCCTGGAGCGGCCCTGTCGGTTCTGGCCATGGGCAAGCTAGGCGGCCGGCAGCTCACCATCGGGTCCGATCTCGACCTGATCGTGGTCTACGACGTACCGTCCGACCGGCCCGCCTCCGATGGGCCCAAACCCTTGGCGCCGGGAGAGTACCATATCCGGCTGACCAAGCGTCTGATCACAGCGCTCACGGCGCCAACCGCCGACGGCAAGCTCTACGACGTGGACATGCGGCTGCGGCCGTCGGGCAATGCCGGTCCACTCGCCGTCAGTTTCGAGTCCTTCGCCCGCTACCAGCGCCAGGATGCGTGGACGTGGGAACACATGGCATTGACCCGGGCCCGGCCGCTGATTGGAGATGCCGGCCTGTGCGTCCGCCTCACCCATCTGGTCGCCGACGTTTTAACGCAACCGCGCGACCCCGACCGCTTGCTGTCCGATGTGGCGCACATGCGCCGCCTGGTCGACCAGGAGTTCGGCACCGACAATCCTTGGAACGTCAAGTATGCCCGCGGCGGCGTGATGGACATCAACTTCATCACCCAGACACTGATGTTGCGCCACGCCGCCACGCATCCGCACGTGCTGGCCCCCAACACAGCGCACGCCCTAGCCAAACTGGCCGACGCAGGCCTGCTCGATGGCGAACGCGCGGTCACCCTGGTGGAGACCCTGCGGCTCTGGCGCCGTATCCAGGGGTTTCTGCGCCTGGTCACCGAAACCGGCGTGATTGAGGCTGGGCGGGTGCCGCCTGGAATCGTCACCGGCCTGACCCGCATCATCGCCCCTCACGCCGATCAGCCAATTGACTTCTCGAGCTTGGAAGCCAAGGTTCGATCGGCGGCGGACTGGGCCCATGCCCAGTACCGCGAGATCATAGAACATCCGGCAGAGCGGTTGCCCCACGGCCGGCCGCGGGAGATGGAAACCCAATGAACCTGAGCATTGGCGCACCGGCGCCTGATTTCACACTGCCGACGGATGGTGGCGGCAATGTTTCCCTATCGGCCCTGCGCGGCAAGAAGGTGGTGCTGTATTTCTATCCGAAGGACGACACCTCGGGTTGCACCAAGGAAGCCTGCGGGTTCCGCGATGCCATGCCGGAGTTCGACGGAGTTGACGCCGTCATCCTCGGTGTGTCGAAGGATCCGGTGAAGAGTCACGACAAATTCAAGGCGAAGTACGAGTTACCGTTCACGCTGGCATCCGATCATGGGACCGATGTCTGCGAATCCTATGGCGTCTGGGTGGAAAAAAGCATGTATGGCAAGACATACATGGGTATCGAGCGGTCGACCGTCCTGATCGACGAAACGGGTGTGGTTCGTCAGATTTGGCGTAAAGTCAAGGTGCCGGGGCACGTCGAGGCGGTCCTGGAGGCGGTTCGGACATTGCCCTGACGTGTGACCATGAGGCATGAGGACGACCCGCATGGCTGCGCCCAGCGTCGCCAAGGGTGCCGCCTGGCCCGGCCATGGTCGGCATCAAGTGCCGATCTGCCCCCATTCCAGCCAGTCGCGCTGAAACTCGTTCAGCTCCGCCTGAGTTTGCGCGCCCTCGTCGACGCGGTGCGATCCGTACGGCGTCTTGCCATTGCGTCCTCGCTCGAGCGGCGTTTCGAGCGCCGCGAGCGCGAGTTGAGTGTAAGGCGAGAGCGGTCCTCCGGCCAGCGGATCGCCGCGACCAACCCCCGGTGGTGGTTGGTCGAATCCGGTCAGGCCGCGCAGTTCGGCAGCAAGTTGCTCAGGGTCGCCGTCGCTGAACTTGGCGTCGAACCGGTTGTAGATCTGCTGTAGCGTCTGCGGTCGACCCGTGTCGCGGTCGTAAAAGACGTTGCGATTGGCGTGGGCCGCCGCAGGAAATAGGTCGCGACCGAGTTGCTGCGGGTTGTCTGCCATGGCCGTGAGAAACGTCCCCGCCCCTTGAGCACCCAAAAAATGGGCCATATACAGCTCGGTGGAACCGACATCGTGGCCAAGCTGCTGGCGCAGATAGTCCGCATTGTCCTGGGTGAACTCGGCCACCATGAGGGCGGCGATGCGCGGGTTTTTGCGCAAATCCAGAATTTCCCGGCGCAGCTCACTGTCCTCGACCACGGGACGGCCACGCTCGTCTTGCTGGATCGCGTCGGCAAACTCGCCCAACCCATGTTTGGCACCGTGCTTGTCCACGGTGGCAAGCCAGGTGCGTTCGATGAACTGATACAAGCCGGTGGCGCTGCTGGTGCGTGCCTTAGCCTCGGGCCTCAGGCTGCTCTCGACGGCAGCTTTTTCCAGAAGGTAGGAAAAATCCACCCCCGTGGTGGCACTCGCGCTCTGCACCGCCGCCACCACATTGGGCATCTGGCGGGCCCGCGCCGCTAGCTGGGGCCGGTCCGCCGCCAGAGCCTCCAAAGTCGCCGCAATGCTCATCATCCCCTCCGTGCTCAAGCGCCCAATCTTGAGCAAGCACCATGCCAGATGCGGCGGTGCGGCGGTTCATCGGGGCATATACCGGGCCAAGAACGGCAACACGGCCTGCCGGCCGCCGGACCAAAAGACGGTGTTGTGTGCCACCCCCGGCAGAAATACCCCCGTGCCCGACCGAGCCGCGGCCACCAGGGCCCGTCCTTGCGCAACCGGCACCACGGCATCGGCTTCGCCATGGATCACCAGGATCGGTTCTTCCACGGCGCCAATACTGGCCAGATTATCGAAGCGGTCGTGCAGCAGGAGCCGGACTGGCAGCCAGGGATAGTGGTGCGCCCCCACATCAGCCAGACGGGTGAACGGCGCTTCCAAGACGACAGCGCCGACCCGACGCTCGGCTGCCATACGTACGGCCACACCCGATCCCAGCGATTCGCCGTACAGGAGGGTGCGCAGCGGATTTACGCCCTGCTGGCGTACCCAGGTTAAAAACGCCCGGGCATCAGCATACAGGCCGGCTTCATTCGGTCGGCCCGGATTGCCACCATATCCCCGATATCCAACCAACAACACCGCATAGCCTGCTTCGCGCAGCACACGCGCCTTTTCCAATCGGTGCCCGAAATGTCCGGCATTGCCGTGGAACAGAACGACGGCCGCCGCCGGCGTGGCGGAGTCGACCGGCAGCCACCACCCACGCAGGTCAAGGCCATCCTCGGTGGTAACCCGCACGTCGCGTAATCCTGGTACAGCCATGGCGACGGCCGCCGGCGGCGGGGTTACCTCCGGGAAATAGATCAGGCTGCGCTGCAAGGCATAAACGAGACCGAGCAAGCCCGCACCGCCCAACACGACCGCCAGCAATGCCGACCCAACCGCCATCTTCACCCCGGCCCCACCGGTCCTGCAACCGCGCACCAATCCTATCCAGCGCGATCCACGACGTGCCCGTTGTAGCCGATTGGCCGGCCCGCTTTCCACGTCCCTTGATAAGGCAACGCGACAGGATAAATCACTAATATGGATAGTGAGCTTATAACCGAGGCCCTTTCGTCCACGACGAGATGGGCCGCCCCCTATCGGCTTGCTGGGATGCCCGATGGCAACCACACGGTCCACCACAAGCGACCGATGTGATCGGCCATTGACAATGGATGCCGAGCGGTCGGAAACGGGCTTCGGCTGACCTGCGCGATGAAGCATTGGAATGATAGAGCACACATTCGCACCGACATTTCTGGACTCGGCGGCTCCCCCTTTCGACGACAGCCTCGACGCTGTTTGTGTCCGCACGCTGGGCGCGCTGGTCGACCTTGCCGACGATGCCCTCATGTTGACAGACGCCGACATGGTGATCGTCGCTGCCAATCCGGCGGTCCGGGATCTGTTCGGCGTCGCTCCCGATCAGATCGTTGGTCGATCGGTCGAACTGTTCATACCAGCGCGCTACCGGGCCATGCATCGCCGCCTGCTTGATGGTTTTCATAAGGGCGTGCGCGACGCTTGGTTGACCGGAGCGGTTCGCCGCATCACCGCTCTGCATGCATGCGGCGACGAATTCCAGGTCCAGGTCGCGATCGCTGCAACCCGGATCGGCGGTGAGACACTGTTTGCCATGGCGGTACGGCCGTTCGCGGCGGACGACAGGCGTGCCAAACAATCGCAACGACCAGCCCGGATCGTCGAACATATTACGGACGAGATCTGTGTGATCCATGCCCACACCTTGCAGTTGCTTTCGGCCAACCGTGCCGCGCGGAACAATCTCGGCTTCAGCCCAACCGAGATTCCCACGCTCAACGCATTGGACATCCTGCCCGCCTTGACCATCAATCGATTCCGGACGCTGACGCGGCCACTGCTGGACAGTGTTCAGAACGATGTGGTGTTCCCTTCGGTGCACCAGCGACGGAATGGCTCGACCTACGATGTCGAACTGCGTCTGCTGTATATGGCCGACGAAGATCCGCCCGTGTTCGTCGCCATTGGCCGCGATATCTCCGATTGGCTTCAGGTGCAAACCCAACTGCAACGCTCGGAACGCTACGATCCCGTGACCATGCTGCCGAACCGGACGATGAGTCTCGACCGGCTTGGGACGCTGCTTGCCGACCCGAACCCGGAATCATCGCTCGGAACGGTGATGCTGGTCTGCCTCGATAACTTGAAAACCTTAGCGGATAGCTTGGGGTACGAAACATTGCTGGAGGCGACACGGGTCATCTCACAACGGTTGAGCGCAGCTTGCCCCGCCGACCACCTGGTCGGACGTATTGGGGAGACCGAATTTCTCGTCATTGCAGCGCAGCTCACCGAAGCTGATGCGATCAGGACGCTGGCACGCTCGATCTTGGCGGTTTTGCAGACACGCATGGTCATCTCGGGTTACACTTTTGTTCCGAAAGCCTCGCTCGGCATCGCCCGCTTCCCGCATGACGGCGCCGATGCCGAAGACCTGCTGCAAAGGGCCAGCCTGGCGGCTCGCATCGCCCGCGACGACGAAACCCATAGCTTCACCTTCGCATCGCGCGATCGCAAACGGGCCGTGCGCTTGGACCTGGAGTTGGAAGGCGCACTGAGCCGGGCCTTAGACGAAAATGCCTTCAAGCTGGTCTTCCAACCGATCGTCGATGTGACATCCTGGACCTATTCTGGGGCGGAGGCACTGCTGCGCTGGACCAATCACCGATTCGGCGCCATCGGTCCGGACGTTTTCGTGCCAATTCTGGAACGGTCGGGCCTCATCGCTGACGTCGGCCTCTGGGTGCTCGATCGAGCATGCCACTTGTGTCGCGTATGGGACGAAGCTGGCTTGACCGGCCTGCGCGTGGCCGTGAACCTGTCGCCCCGGCAGGTCACCTCTGGTTTGCCCAGTGCGATCGAAAACAAACTGGCGCACTATGGCCTGGCTCCGCAGCGGCTCGATTTGGAAATCACGGAGAACATCTTCCTCAGACACGACGCCGAGCTGGTCGAAATTCTGCAACGCATCAAAGCGATGGGGGTACAGCTCTCGATCGATGATTTCGGCACCGGTTATTCTGCCCTGAGCTATCTGCGCCGCTTGCCGCTCGATGCGATCAAAATCGACCGGTCGTTCGTGCAGGACATGGTCAACAGCGAGGAAGCAGCCGCCATCGTACGTGCCATCGCGGCCCTGGGGCACGCCCTGGACCGGCGCACCTTGGCGGAAGGCGTGGAAACCGAAGAGCAGCTCGACATGCTGCGGCACATGGGCTGCCACGAGATCCAAGGGTATCTGTTTGGACCGCCCCGACCGGCCGATGAATTGGTGGCTTTGCTGCGCCGTCCACCTCCCCACCGCACGGACCAAGCCGGTCCACGGCCAACGGAAGGAAACCGCTTCGTGGCCTGAGGGTCACCCGACCGGACTGCTGCCTTGTGACCGATTGACAAGCCATTGCCCGCGACCCAGGGTGGCCGTTCGTACCTTACCCGGCAGCGGGGATGGTCCCGTTCCGACCCATCCCGCGGCCCCAGTCGGCGGCACAGCATGGCCCAACAGATCGTCAGCCGTGACCTTCCATTTCCGCGTGAAGCCATGTTCGATATGGTTCTCGACGTGGAACGCTACGCCCAGTTTGTGCCGTGGTGGGAAAATGCGCGCGTGCGAGACCGGAAACCGAATAGCTACCGAACCGACCAGATCGTGCGCTACAAGATGTTGCGGCTGAAGTTCGCCGGTCTGACCCGTTTCCAACGACCGGAATGGATCGAGGTGCGCTCATCGGGTGACACCGTACGTCACTTCGATCTGATATGGCGATTCGACGCGGTCAGCCCAGAGCGCTGCCGGGTGTCGGTCGAGGCTTTGCTGGAGCTGAGTGTACGGCCGTTGCAGAAACTGGCGGAAGGCCTCTCAAAAGATGCGGTTGACACACTTCTGACGGCCTTTGAAACTGAGGCGCGACGGCTGTACTTGACACCTTCGACACCGACCTGATTGTCTGCCCGGTCCTTTGATCCGTCCGTTATTCTAGGGGCTTACCATAATGCCGACCGACCACACCTTGTCTGCCGACACAGCGAAACTCGGCGGTACAGACGCGGTTCGTGTCACGGACGTACCCACCTATCTGCGCAAGCACTACACCTGGGCGTATCTCAATCCGATTGGGCGCGATATCTTCGACCACCCAACCATTGTGTCGGCAATCTTGTGGGGCAATTACCACAAGCTGATCCGATCGGCCTTGGCGGAAATCCCATCCGGCAGCAAGACCCTGCAGACCGCCTGCGTCTACGGAGCCTTCTCGGTCCGGCTGGCGGAAGCAATCGGCCCACATGGCCACCTGGACGTCCTGGATGTGGCCAGTATCCAAGTGACCCACACGCAGCGCAAGCTGCAACCGTTTGCCCATGCCCACGTGTTCATCTGTGATGCGGCCACACCGCCTGACGAAACATATGACAATATAGTTTGCTTTTTCCTCCTGCATGAAGTCCCGGATGACTACAAATCCCGCATCATGGATGCGATCCTAGCCCGTGTACGCCCCGGCGGCAAAGCCGTGTTCGTCGACTATCACCGCCCCAAGGCCTGGCATCCGCTCAAACCAATCATGTGGCTCGTCTTCAAGACGCTCGAACCATTTGCCTCAGCCTTGTGGTCGCGTGACATCCACAGCTACGCACAAACCCCCGACGCCTTTAGTTGGCACAAGCAGGAGTACTTCGGTGGCCTGTACCAGAAGGTGGTGGCCACTCGACTCTGATGCCGAGCCTCTGCCGCTTCAGATCAAACACGCAGATGTCGGCAGCATTCACCAAATCAATCGAGAGAGATATTGAGGAATCACCATGACGCCCCGGTTTCTTGGCGGCTCCCTCGCCCTTCGTTCTATGCCAATATTGACGCCGGCCTCTTCGCACGCCCAGGATTTTTAAATTCCAGGCTTTCGAGTGTGGCCCACGATCATGATCTGCGCACAACTTCGCCGTGTTTTTGGCAATCGGCATCGAGCAGGCCCAGGAGTCCCTCGATCGCCCCATCCGGCGATGGATGGTCCGTGACGGTTTCGCCCGGAAACGCCTCGGCACGCAGGGCAGTGCGCATGACCCCCGGATCATAGGCATTGACACGGAGCGCAAGCCTCGCGGTTTCCTGCGCATAGCAGCGCATCAAGCACTCCAGGGCCGCCTTGCTGGCCGCATAGGCGCCCCAATAGGCCCGCCCAGTGGCCACCTGGTCGGTCAAGAACACAACCCGTCCCGTTGGCGCCGCCCGCAGCATGGGATCGCACACCCGAATGAGGCGCTGGTTAGCAAGCACATTGACGGCGAACACGCGCGGCCACAAATCCGCCTCGCAATGGGCCACCGGGCTCAGAGCACCCAAGATGGCGGCGTTACCGACAAGCATGTCCAGCCGGCCAAAGCGCTGCCAAATCGCGTGCCCCAGCACCTCAAGTTGCTCTTGATCGGCCAGGTCCAACGGGACAAGTGTCGCCCCCCGCCCGCCGCCCACCCGAACGGCATCGTCGACTGCCTCCAGACCCCCAATGGTCCGTGCCACCAGAACCACCTGGGCCCCTTCGACCGCCAACCGTTGGGCTGCGGCTGCACCAAACCCGCGCGATGCACCGGTCACCAAGACCACCTTGCCATCGAATCGTGCCATCATTTCCTGTCCGGTTAGAGCATTTGCAACGGAAGTGGAAACCGGTTCCGCAGTTCGACAATGCGACAAAAAAGGTCAGGGCCTGAGGACAGTGACACATCGCACCATCAGGGCGGGCAAGAGCATCGGTCGGGACGATTGTGGGTACGGGTGCGGCCATTGACCACAGCGTACGGCGCATTCGTCCGACAAGCGACACTGCCGCGTGTGCACCCATCGGTTGTGGTCGCCATGGACCGACCAGCAACGGGATTAGCGGCAACGCCGCAGCACGGCTCATTGACACGACAACGACGGTGCCGCACACCCTCCAACAACGACAGTCTACCCAGAAAGAAGATTTCTACAAAAAGCGACAGCAGCTTCGGCGACTTTGTTGCTATGAAGTGAATCGAGAGCGATGTGGGCTCACGTGGGTTTGCGGAAGCTGCTCTAGTAACCTACTTTTTCGGCAGATTGCCGTCGCAAATCGAAACAATTGGCTCAACACCCGCTCTAGCCGGACCGCGTCACCTCCCGCCGCAACAGCCCCGAAGCGCGGTCGGCCAGGTTGGTCGGATAGTCACCGGTAAAACAGGCGTCACAGTATTGGGGTTGTTCCGGATTACGGCCGGGCTTGCCGAGGGCGCGATACAACCCATCCACCGATATAAAGTGCAAGCTGTCGGCCTCGATATGGGCGGCCATGGCCCCGACCGTCATTCCGTGCGCCAGCAACTCGTCCTCATCGGGCGTGTCGATGCCGTAGAAGCAGGAATGCATCGTGGGCGGGCTGGAGATGCGAACATGCACCTCGCGCGCCCCGGCAGCGCGCATCATTTCGACAATGCGCTTCGACGTTGTGCCACGTACGATCGAATCATCGATCAAAATCAGCCGCTTCCCTTCAATCAACGGACGGTTGGCGTTGTGCTTCATCTTGACACCGAGATGGCGCACCCGATGGTGCGGCTCGATGAAGGTCCGACCGATGTAGTGGCTGCGGATGATCCCGAGCTCGAAGGCAAGGCCGCTCGCCGCCGCATAGCCGATCGCCGCGGGCACACCGCTGTCCGGAACCGGCACCACCATATCGGCGGCCACCGATGCCTCCCGTGCCAATTCAGCACCAATACGCTGGCGCATGCCATAGACGCTTCGGCCTTCGACCTGGCTGTCCGGCCGGGCGAAGTAGATGTACTCGAAGATACAGAATCGGCTCGGTCGAGCAGCAAACGGCCACAGGCTGCGCGGTGTCTCGGCGCCCGACTCGATGACCAACATCTCCCCTGGCTGCACATCACGCACGAATTCGGCATCGATGATATCAAAGGCACAGGTTTCGCTGGCCAACACCCAAGCGCCGCCGATCCGCCCCAGGACCAGCGGTCGTACACCCAACGGGTCGCGTACACCGAACAGCGTGTCGTGCGCCAGGGCAACCAGGGAATAGGCGCCCTCCACCCGCCGCAACGACTCGATGAGGCGATCCACGGCCGCGTCCGCCTGCGATCGGGCCATGAGATGAACAATCACCTCAGTATCGGTGTTCGACTGGAACAGACTGCCGCGGCTGACCAGATGGTGTCGAAGTCCAAAGGCATTGGTCAGGTTGCCGTTGTGGGCCAACGCAAAACCACCAAACTCCAGATCAGCAAACAAGGGTTGCACATTACGGAGCGTGGTGGCCCCGCCAGTTGTGGCATAGCGCACATGTCCGATCGCTGCGGTGCCGGCCAGCCCACGCACCGACTGGCTCTCCGAGCCGAAGTGTTTGCCGACATGGCCCAACCCATGTTCGACGTGGAACACACCACGATCACACGATACGATGCCGACCGATTCCTGGCCGCGGTGCTGCAGCGCGTGCAGGCCGATGGCGGTCATGGCTGCGGCACCATCATGGCCGATGATGCCGAAGACGCCACACTCGTCGTTCAGCTTGTCATCATCGCAATCAGCCATGCGCCGCAATCCATCCGCGCTGCCGCCACACCCGATTCGATCGGACCAGGCTCAATTGACGTTATCGATCAAGCGATCCAACTCCCGTCGCTCACCGACACCATACCCAGTATCGCCAACTGGATTGGCCGACCCGGCACGCGGTGCGATCACGGTGCGGGCCCGCAGGTCCTCTTCGGCCTGCCGTATCGGCAAGGCGTCGCCCTGAGCCGCGTCCGCATCGCCAGCGGGACCAAACTGCAATTGGTCCGGGATCAGGTCGCGCAACAGCGCGGCACCGGCTTCAGCCAAGGGCCGGGAGCGTGCTTCCTTGATCCAAGCCGGATGATCTTCGGGCGGTACCAGCCAGCTTGCCAAGAGATAAGCGACCACCACCAGAACAGCGCCGCGAAACACACCGAACAGAAAGCCGAGCGACCGGTCGATGGCGCTCAGCGCCGAACCTTTGATCAGCTTGGCCAAGAAGTGGCTGAACACCATCAGAACGACCAGCGACGCCACGAAAAGACCGCCGACGGTTGCGGCATCGGCCAGCAGCGGCGGGCCAAGTTCCGCGTGCACGAACGGATGAACCTCTGGGTAGGCATACAGCGTTACCAAAGCCGCCCCGACCCAGGCCCCGATCGACAACACCTCGACCACGAATCCGCGAATGAAAGCGAGCACCGCCGACAACAACACCACGGCAACCACCCCAAAATCGACCACAGTCACCGGTCGGCCTCCCTTTTCCGTCTCCACCTTGATCCCGCTTGCCTGCAGCCCGCTTTATACATGCCCGCTCACCGCTTAGGGCAGGGTCTGAAACTGGGGCAACAGATCGGTCAGGTGCCCAATCTCCAAAGGCTCCAACGGCCAATCCGGCCGGCCACGACCGCGTCGGACCGGCACGATCGCTCGGCTGAAACCGAGCTTGGCAGCTTCCTTAAGGCGCAGATCACTCTGACTCACGGCACGCACTTCGCCGGCCAACCCAACCTCACCGAACACAACCGCATCCGCCGGCACCGGCTCGCCGCTCAATGACGACAAGAGGGCCGCCGCCACAGCCAAGTCTGCCGCCGGCTCGCTGATGCGGAGGCCGCCGGCAACATTGAGATAGACGTCGTTCGGACCGATGGAGATGCCGCATCGAGCTTCCAGCACCGCCAACACCATGGACAAACGCGCGGTGTCCCAACCAACCACAGCCCGGCGCGGCGTGCCCGGCGGAGACGGTGCCACGAGCGCTTGAATCTCGACCAACACGGGCCGCGTACCTTCCATACCCGCAAAGACCGATGCTCCAGAAACATCGCCGCGCCGCTCCGCCAGGAAGAGGGCAGACGGGTTGGCCACCTCGGCCAATCCGCGGTCGCCCATCTCGAACACGCCAATCTCGTCGGTTGGGCCAAAACGGTTCTTGACCGCACGCAGGATGCGGAACTGGTGGCTGCGCTCACCTTCAAAATACAGCACGGTATCTACCACATGCTCAAGCACCCGTGGGCCGGCGATGACCCCCTCTTTGGTCACATGCCCGACCAGAAAGCACACGATGCCGCGCCGCTTGGCCACCCGAATCAGCTCCTGTGCCGCCGCGCGGATTTGGCCGACGGTCCCCGGCGCGCTGTCCAGAGTGTCCACATACATGGTCTGGATCGAGTCGATAACCACCAGGTCAGGCGCATCCGCGGACTCAAGCGTGGCCACCACGTCGCGTACATTCGTGGCCGAGGCCAAATCGACCGGCGACTCGGCCACATCGAGCCGACGCGCACGCATGCGAATCTGCTCGATCGCCTCTTCACCCGATACGTACAGACAGCGGCACATGGTGGCAAGCCGGGCCACAACCTGCAGGAGCAGGGTGGATTTACCGATGCCAGGATCACCGCCGACCAGGAGCGCCGACCCCCGCACCAGTCCGCCACCGCACACGCGATCGAATTCGCCGATGGCGGTTTCGCGGCGCGGCGCTTGCGCCACAGCACCAGCGAGCGGCACGCGGGTCAAGGCGCGACCACTGTGCACCCCCAGCCCTTTGGGCATCACCTCGGTCGCCGCTTCCTCAACCAGACTGTTCCATTCACCGCAAGCATCACACCGACCCGTCCAACGTGCGGCCACAGCGCCACACGATTGGCAGACGAATCGAGCTTGCGATCGAGACCGCGCCACCACCTCTCCTTCGGTCTGTGCCGACCCGCGCCGCCTGCCTCAGGCCGCCCGAACCTGCATGCGAATCGGCCCGTCAGCACGCCCGTTTATGAACTGATCGACATGCGGTTCGCCGCAGCGATCGATGTCGCAGGCCGGGCCATGCCAGATGATGCGGCCTTGATAGATCATAGCAATGTTGTCGGCAATCTTACGCGCCGACGCCATGTCATGGGTAATCGACAGCGCCGTGGCGCCAAGAGTCTTGACGCATTTGACAATCAATTCGTTGATCACATCCGCCATGATCGGATCAAGACCAGTGGTCGGCTCGTCGAAGAATATGATCTCCGGGTCGGTCGCGATCGCCCGTGCCAAGGCAACACGCTTCTGCATGCCGCCAGACAGTTCCGCCGGGAAAAGTTGCCCCACGTCCGGGCCCAGACCAACCTGGGCCAGTTTCTCCATCGCCACGTCTCTAGCCTGGCGCCGCTGCATATGGCGCCCCTGGATCAGGCCAAAGGCCACATTTTGCCAGACCGGCAGACTGTCGAACAGGGCCGCGCCCTGGAACAACATGCCAATGCGGCACAACAGAGCCTCACGGTCGCGCGTGCCGAGACCGACAGTTTCCCGGCCATCCACTGTGATGCTTCCCGCCTCGGGGCGCAATAAGCCCAGGATGCACTTAAGCATAACCGATTTGCCGGTGCCGGAACCACCGATCACCACGAGAGACTCGGCGCGACCGATCTGCAGGTCAACACCATTGAGCACATGCTTGGTGCCAAAGCGTTTGGTAACACCGCTGAGTGCGATTTTGGCAGATGCGGCGGTCATTCGGTGAACAGGAGTCCGGTCAGGAGATAGTTGGACATGAGGATCAGGATCGATGCGGAAACAACAGCGTTGGTCGTGGCGTTGCCAACACCTTCGGCGCCGCCGCGCGAGTAATAGCCATGGTAACATCCCATGAGCGAAATCAGGAAGCCGAACACGGCTGCCTTGATCAAACCCGAGACGACGTCGATCGGCTCCAGAATGTCCCAACTGTTCCCGATGTAGATGGCCGGGTTGAAGTCGAGTCGGTACACGGCAACGATGAAGCCGCCGAACACACCGACGACGTCGGCCACCAACACCAACAGCGGCAACATCGTGAGGCCAGCGATCAGCCGCGGCACCACAAGATACTTCATAGGGTTGGTGGAAAGCGTGGTGAGTGCGTCGATCTGCTCGGTGACCCGCATCGTGCCAATCTCCGCCGCCATGGCCGCGCCGATGCGCCCGGCCACCATAAGGCCAGCCAGAACCGGTCCGAGTTCACGGGTAATCGACAGGACCACCACCGCGGCCAGGGCACTCTCGGCTTGGAAGCGGGCGAAGCCCGTGTAACTCTGCAGCGCTAGAACCATGCCCGTGAACACCGCGGTCATACCGACCACGGGCAAGGAGTAATAGCCGATCTGCACCATCTGATTCAGCACCAGCCGGGCGTAGATCGGCGGACGGACGCAATGGCTCACAGCAACAGCGGTGAAAAGCGCCAAGTTGCCACAGGTGTTTAAAAAGTAGAGAAAACTGCGCCCAACCGGCGCCAAAAGCGGCATCACACCAGCCCCTGGGACCCGACATACTGGCGCCGATAGCGCCGCCCCAGCGCCGTCAGCACTTCATAGCCAATGGTGTCGGCCTCGGCGGCGAGCTGGTCAACCGACCGGTCAGCACCAACAATTTCCACCAAGCCCCCTGGGATCACCACGGTCTCGGGCACGGCGCTTACGTCCACTGTCACCAGGTCCATCGACACACGACCAACCACCGGCGCTCGATACCCGCCGACCTTCACCGCACCCACATGGCTCAAGGATCGCCAATACCCGTCGGCGTAGCCGACACCAACCGTGGCTAATCGACCCGGTCGTTCGATGACATGGCTGGCACCGTATCCAACGGTCATGCCGGTGTCAACGCGGCGAACCTGCAGGATGCGGCCCCAAACGCTCACCACGGCGCGCATCGGATTGGCGCATTCCGGAACCGGATTGACGCCATACAGAGCCACCCCTGGCCGCACCATCTGGAAATGGAAGGCCCGTCCACGGTAGATGCCCGAGGAGTTGGCAAGGCTGGCCGGAGCCGGCAGCAATTGGCCAAGGCAACGCCGAAAGCGGCCAAGCTGCCGGACCGTTAACGGGTGATCGGCCTCGTCGGCGCAAGCCAGATGGCTGATCCAAGCGGCCAGAGCAATGCCGTCCAGCCGACTTGGCTCACTGATTAGTTGTATCTGCTCTTCCGGACCAAGGCCCAAGCGGTTCATGCCGGTATCGAGGTGCACGAAGGCCGGCAGAGGGCGGCCCTCACGCAGGGCCTGCCCCTGCCAGGCGGCAATTTCACCCAGGTGGTTCAGCACCGGCTGCAGCCGGTGCGCCGCCATATCCGCTTCCGTTCCCGGTAGGAGGCCTCCCAGGACGCCAATATCGACCGCCGGCATGAGGCGGCGCAAAGCCAATGCCTCACCGAGCTGCGCGACGAAGAATTGCCGGCAGCCAGCGGCGGCCAGTACCGGGGCCACCTGAGCCATCCCCAGTCCATAAGCATCTGCCTTGACGACCCCAGCACACACCACCGAAGCGCCGACATGCTGTTTCAGCCGGCACCAGTTCTCGGCAATGGCACCCAGGTCGATCACGAGGGTGGCGTGGGTGGCCGGATCAATCGCGGGGACTGTGGTGCGGATCGAGGTCGCTGAAGCGGGTGAACTGACCGTCGAAATGGAGTTTGATGGAGCCGATGGGGCCATGGCGCTGTTTGGCTACGATGATCTCAGCGACATTATGCATTTCCTCGCAGCGCTGGCGCCACCGTTCAAACCGGTCGTTGAATTTCTCGTCACTTTCATCGGGCCGTCGGGTCGGTTCACTGCGCTCAAGATAGTACTGCTCCCGGAACACGAACATGACGACGTCGGCATCCTGTTCGATCGACCCAGATTCCCGCAGATCAGCCAACTGTGGACGCTTGTCTTCCCGAGCCTCGACGGCCCGGCTGAGCTGCGACAAAGCGAGAATCGGCACATCCAGTTCCTTGGCCACAGCCTTGAGGCTACGGGTGATCTCGGACAATTCCTGCACCCGGTTTTCGACCCGCCCCCCACCACCAGGACCGCGCAACAATTGCAGGTAATCAACGACGATGAGCCCCAGTTTGTCGCTGCGGTTGAGCCGACGGGCTCGCGTACGCAATGTTCCCACGGTCAGCGCCGGGGTATCATCAATAAAGAACGGTACCTGGTTGAGCATCCGGCTGGCTTCAACGAAACGCGGGAAATCCGAATCGCGGATTTCGCCACGCCGGATCTTGTCCGATGGCACTTCCGTCGCATCAGCCAGAATGCGCGTGGCCAATTGCTCCGATGACATCTCCAACGAAAAGAAGCCGACCACGGCGCCGTCCTTGCCCTGGGTCTCGACTATGGCGCGGGCTGCATTGAAGCCGATGTTGGTGGCCAATGCCGTCTTGCCCATGGACGGACGACCGGCCAAGATGATCAAGTCTGATTTGTGCAGCCCACCCAGCTTCCGATCCAAATCCAACAGACCCGATGTCACGCCGGTGATGTGGCTGTCGCGCTTGAACGCCACTTCCGCAGCAATAATCGCCGTCTGCAGGCACCGGTCAAAGCGAGCGAATCCGCCTCGAATGTCGCCGGTGCGCGATAGGTCGAAGAGTCGACGTTCGGCGTCTTCGATCTGATCCGTTGCCGCGCTTTCCAGGTCGTGACGGTACGCCTCATTCACCATGGACTCGCCGACGTCAATCAGTTGCCGGCGCAAAAACAGGTCGTGGATGGCACGACCATAGTCTTCCACGTTGACGACCGTGACAACACCCGCCGCCAGCTCGGCCAGATAGCCAGCACCGCCAACCGCGGCCAGCGCTTCATCCTGCTCGAAATAGGCCTTGAGCGTGACCGGGTTGGCCATCTGGCCACGCTCGATCAGTTTGACGGCCGCCTCATAGATGCGGCCATGCACGGGATTGGCGAAGTGCTCGGCAAACAAAAAGTCACCAACCTTCTCGTGCGTCCGGTTGTTGACCAGCATGGCCCCCAGAAGTGCCTGTTCGGCTTCCAGATTATGCGGCGGTGTGCGGTAGGTGGGTAGCGGCCCGCCGTGAACAGCAAGAAACGGCGAACTGTCCGGTGACGGCGCGGGAGTGTCTTTAATGTCCATGGAACAAGAATAACAGAGCCGCCCAGCGGGTCCCACCGACGACGCGGCCATTGCCAGATTTTGTTGTGGACGGCATTTGCCCACAAGCTGTTGACAGCGTGAATAAGGTGCTGGAAGTGGCCATTTGCCGCTGTCGCCAGTGCCATGTTCGTGGCGGACAGACATCGTCCGCACCGGTGCATCGACCAAACCGGTTCGACATCAACGATCCCGGCGAAACGGGCTTCAGGTCTGCGGGGCACGTCAAGAACCCACATCGTCCAGATCGACCGCTCGGCCCGTGGGCAAAAAAAAGGGTGCAGTGATCTGCACCCTTTCAATCCGTCCCGACTGCTCCGCCATCGCCGGATACCAAGACCGGCAACGACGCGATTCAATTGCCTACCAGAACTGATACCAAGGCTTCGCCGGGCCGGCCGTCGCAGGAGCAGCCGCCACAGGTGCGGGCTCGGCGGCGAAAGCGATGCGCGCTGCAGGCTGCTGGACAGGTGTCGCCGGCGTTTGAGCCGCCGGGGCAACCGCACGCGACGCGCCGCCACGCGCCATCGCCGCCCGCGCCGCCGGTTCGCCGGCCGGGGCAACCGCACGCGACGCACCGCCACGCGCC
>JANQJV010000100.1 GCA_028281465.1 Azospirillaceae bacterium
CGCCGCCATCTTGGCGGCCGGCCGCTGGGCGTGGTCCGGGCCGGCTGGAAGCCGGCGGTCCAGCCGGCACGGATGCCGGCGCTCCGAAACAGGGCGGCCCGAGGACCGGTCATTGTTTCGGCCCGTTGGTATTAAACGTCCCGTGCAGCGTGGAAATGGAGGATCGCAGTGTGCCGACCAAAAACTTGGATAGGTATCATGTCGTCGATCGTCCGGCGATCCCAGGGCTGTGCCCCCACTTCCCATCTGAACCGTCGTTGGACTGTCACTCGGTCACGCCTCCAGGATTCGCATCACTCCACGGTGACGGATTTCGCGAGGTTACGCGGTTGATCGATGTCGGCTCCTTTGATGGACGCGACACGATAGGCCAGCATCTGAAGCGGCACGGTGTAAAGGATGGGGGAGACGAAAGGATCGACGGTGGGCAGCGTGATGGTGGCTGCGACCTTGTCGCCAAGTGTCGCGCGCCCCTCCGCATCGGTGAACAGAATCACGACACCACCCCGCGAGATCGTCTCTTCGACATTGCTCGCTGTTTTTGCGAAGAGCGCATCACTCGGTGCACAAACGACAACCGGCATAGTCTCATCGATCAACGCAATCGGACCATGTTTCAGTTCACCGGCCGCATAGCCCTCCGCATGGATATAGCTAATCTCCTTCAACTTCAGGGCACCTTCGAGGGCCACGGGGAAATGCACCCCACGACCCAGGAAGATGGCGGATCTGGCTTCGGCCATGTCAGCGGCGACCGCATGAAGGGTTTCACTCTGGCCAAGGATTTCATCCATCTGCGTGGGCAACGCCATGAGATGGTTCACCATCTCGCGTTCCCGCCCGCGTGTGAGCGTACCCACCGACCGCCCTACGGCGAGCGCAAACGCGGCGAGAACGGCAAGCTGGCAAGTAAACGCTTTGGTCGACGCAACGCCGATCTCCGGCCCCGCATAGGTTCGTATGACCCCATCGGATTCCCGCGCCATGGTACTGCCCGGCACATTGACCAGGCTCACGACTTTGAGACCTTGGTCCCGGCAGTGTCGCAGTGCCGCCAGGGTATCGGCGGTTTCGCCCGATTGTGAGATGAAGAGCGCCAAGCCTTGCCGATCAAGGATGGGCGCACGGTATCGGAACTCCGATGCAATGTCGACATCTGTGGGAATCCCGGCCAACTGCTCGAACCAAGTGCGGGCGATCAGCCCAGCATGATAGGACGAGCCACAGGCGACAATCGTAATTCGACGGATCGCCGACAGATCAAACGGCAAGGATGGAAGGGAAACGCAACCATCCTGCGCATCGATCATGGAAGATAAACTGCGAGCGATCATGGCAGGTTGCTGATAAATCTCCTTCTCCATGTAATGATCGAAGCCATCCTTATCGATCGTCTCTTTGTCCCAGATCGATTGCAGGATCGGCCGACTCACCGGGCGGCCATTCCCGTCGAAGACATCCGCGCCACGGGGGCGCAAGACGGCCAGATCGCCGTCTTCGAGGTAACTGACCCGGTGGGTCAGATGGGCCATGGCCAGGGCGTCGGACCCGAGATACATCTCCCCATCCCCGTACCCGATGGCGAGCGGACTGCCCCGACGGGCTGCGATGACCAGATCCTCTTCGCCGGCGAAAATGATCCCGAGGGCGAAGGCGCCCTCCAGCCGGCGCAGCGCTTGCTGGGTCGCCGAGACTGGGTTCAGGCCAAAGCTCAGGTTGCGGCTGATGAGGTGGAGGACGATTTCCGTGTCGGTCTCGGAGTGGAAGACGCGTCCTTCGGCCTCGAGTTCGGCGCGCAAGATCCGGTGATTCTCGATGATGCCATTGTGCACGACCGCGACGTGTTCATCGGCGTGCGGGTGGGCGTTGGTCTCGGTCGGAGAGCCATGGGTGGCCCAGCGGGTGTGACCGATCCCTGTGCGGCCACCCAAAGGTATGGTGGCGAGCCTGGCAGCCAGGTTCGAAATCTTGCCTTCGCTCCGGCATCGGGCGATGGTCCCGCTGGCAAGGGTGGCAATTCCGGCGCTGTCGTAGCCGCGGTACTCAAGCCTTTGCAGGCCTTCGAGCAGACGAGGAGCCGCTTCGTTCCGACCGACGCACCCAACAATGCCGCACATGGTTCTGTCTCCTTCCGAATGGTGTGCTGCGCCTCTGGTCGAACCGGAGGCGCATCGCCATCCGCAAGCGGGATGCCAACGCGGGTAACGGGTGGCCGCCGAGATTTCTGGGTATAATCGGCCGAAAGGGGCGCCCCGTTCGCGTTGGACTTGAGTATTGTGGGAGGCTCGCGTTTGAAACTGCAACGGCGCTTGCCAATTCGCAAATCGCGGCGTGTCCGGTGATGCGGCGGTCTCGGCGTCCCCGCCCCTTGCCGCCTGGAGTCTATAAGGCTTCGCCGCCGCGGCTCCCAACCGGCACCGGCGATGGAGGCTGGGACCAGCACGATAGACGGTGGGCAATTGCTTTGCCGGCGCGGATCCGTACAGACAGAACTCCCCAGGGTATGGACGACGGGGAGCGGGCGGACTCATTGTTTGGTCATTCGGAACGGAGCGTGTCCATGGCTGGAGCCCCCTTTGGAGAAATTCTGTTCGCCGCGGAAATGCCGGCGGTGTTGATCCAAGTGCGCGCGCTACGCGGCCGGTTGAGCGAGGTCTTGGCGTCCCTTCGGGTGGACGAGACACTGCGCCAGGACTTTTCCCTCGCCTTCACCGAGATCGCCAACAACATCGTGAATCATGCCGCTCCGAAGGCCAGCACCATTAAAGTCTCGCTGGCCAATCAGGACAGACGTCTGATGCTTTCCTTAGAAGATGATGGCGGCCCGTTCGAAGCCTTCCACGACAAAGTCGCCGCTGTCGACACCAGCCCCTTGGAAATCGAGTTGGTCGAAAGTGGTCTTGGCCTTTTCCTCATCCGCGAGAAGTTTCCCGATTTGACCTATGTCGCCGGGACTGGCGATCGACCCAACCGGTTCAGCATTTCGCGGACACTGGCGTCTCCCAGGCCATGCATCCTGCTGCTGGAAGACGATCCAACCATGCGCCTGGTGATCGAGAGTTATCTTCAGGACGCTTTCGATCTCGTTTTGTACGATGACGCCGAACGGGCCCTCGACGCTCTGACCAAGCGAAGGGTCGACCTGATCCTCACCGACATCGGCCTTCCCGGCATGAATGGGCTGGAATTCGCAAGACGTATAGGGCAGTTCCCTGGCGATCGCAGGATGCCCGTGGTTTTCTTGACCGGGAGCTTGGACGAGGAAACCGAGTTGGCTGCGGTTGCCCTGGGTATTGAGGACTACATTCGCAAACCGGTCCAGCGGACGGCCTTGGTCAATGTGATCAACCGGATTCTGATCCGGGTCGCGAAGGAAGCAGGTCGGTTTGCGGAACAAGGTGCCAGACAACTTTCGGAAGCGCTGACACCATCCTTACCGCAGCACCTTGCCGGACTCAGAACGGCTGTGCGTAGCCGCAGTGCGGTCACTGGTGGCGGTGATCTGCTCTTCCCGCTGCCTGAACCCAATCAGGCCTTCTTCGTCATCGCGGATGTCATGGGTCACGGCACCGGCGCGAAGCTTATGGCCCATGCGTTCACCGGGTACTTCAGGGGACTGGCCCGTTCCCTGCCAGCGTCCGACAGTCCGGGCCGCTTCCTGCGTGCACTCTCCGACGCCATGGCCGCCGATGACACACTGGATGGCGCCATCATTACCGCCATGGCTGTGTACGCCGGCGTCGACGGTGCCCTGACCATTGCGTCCGCCGGCCACCCGCCGCCCATGCGGGTCGGGTCGCATGGCGTTGCGGCAATTCCGGTTTCGGGCCCGCTGTTGGGATTGATGCCCGGCCTGCAATTTGACGATTGCCGGCTCCATCTCGATCACGGCCAACGCCTGTTGTTGTTCACGGATGGATTTGTCAGACCGGGAACCAATGGTTTGCGGCCTGAAGATCTGCCGCAAAGGGTTCTGGAGCAACTGGAGGCGAACGCCGGCCATGATCTGGAGACGGCGGCAAACGCGGCTTGGTCCGCTTTTGCCGCCGCTGGGGGCGTGACCTTGATGGACGATGTCACGATCGCTCTGCTTGAACTGGAACCGGCCTAGACGAACCGGTGGATTACGGTTCGATACTGAGCACCGGAATCGGGCGCAGCCGGCGCTTCAGCCAATCGCAAAAACGCGGGGAAAGCCAACGCAAACGGTCGATCTCGCGGCAGACCTCGTCGACCAATCGGGGATTGAACCGATCGTTGAACACCACGCCAGACAGTGTCGCGCCGGCCCGCTTGAGGCGTTCGGCGGCCGATCGGATAGCCGTTTCCGAGGTTCGGCCCGCCAAGACGACCAGAATGGTACCGTCGACCGCCGCCGCGACGGTTTCAGCCGGCACGTTGTTGCCGTTGATCGCCGTGAGCGGAGAAGTATCTGCGATCACAAGGTCGAATTCGCCCAGGGCATCGGCGAAAGTCTGTCGCAATTTGTCGAGATCCCGAAAGCCAAACTGGTTGGTTCCTCCTTCGGGTACAGCAACCAAAGCGTACTCCCCACCCTCAGGCACCCGCGCCGCTTCTCTGATGGAGCCGTCGGCCGGGGCCCAGCTCGGTAATTGCGGCGTGTTCAGCACGTCGGCGGCCTTGCGGGAACGGCGCAGGTTGAAATCGACCAGGAGAGTCTTGCGGCCCCCCGCCACCGCGCGCCGAGCCAGCGCCGTGCTGAGGAGTGAAACACCTTCGCCCGGGACCGCCGACGTGATTGCAATCGTGCGCACTCCCGACGCAACCAGTTGTGCGTAGATGGCCTCCAATTCCAGGTAATGCGCTGGCAAGACCGTATTCATAACGCCCCGATGATCGCGACAAAGCCCAGAACCGATATGATGTCCTGCATGCCGTCGAGAACCATTCTGTAGATACTCTGACTCTCATAGGGAACATAGACCGTATCGCCCGGTCTTACGACGGGCAGTTTGGAAAAATCACCGGTTTTGGCAAAGTCAATCAAATCAAATAGTTGCGCCTGATCCTGACAGCAGCTCAAGTTGACGATGACGATCTTCTCTTCAAGCGCGGTCGCGACTGGGCCGCCCGCTTCCGCCAACAGGTCCAGAATCGTCATGTCGTCGCTGAAGGAATATCGCCCCGGCCGGTTGACCGCGCCAAGCAGCCGCACCGTTTCGGACGGCAGGCGATCGAGCCAGTTTCGATTCTGCGATGGAATGTAAATCACATCCCCCGGCAGAACCTCCGGAATCAAGGTTTCATCGCCGGTCTGGAAATAAAGGCCGAGATCTAGCTTCGTTACCCGTGGCTGTGGGCCGTCGCGATGATTGATCCGAATCTGCCTCAGGTCCGCGATCGCTGTGGGGCCACTCGCCGCTCCGAGGATGTCAAGAAAATGCAATCTCGGATTGAAGGCGTAGCGTCCCGGTGCCCCCACCTCGCCATATATGTAGATCGCACTCTCCGATGGCAGCCTGGTCCATTGGACTTTTGTATCGTTGATGTCCCGTGGCAACTCCGGAATCGTGATAAGACAGCCCGCTCGTATGCGGGGAACGTCGCGCAGATTGCCGCCGTCCTCCAGAAACGACTTCAAGTCAAATCTGAGCGGTCGGCCAGAACTGCATTGCTCACCCAGCACACTCAAATTGGCCAGATCAGCCCTGGCCGTCGGCCCACCGGCTTCCGCCAGCAGGTCAAACAACGACATCTCGTCGGACCATTCGTAGCGCCCTGGGCTATTGACGGCGCCGAACAGCATAACTGCCCGGTCGGGTGGGACTTTCAGCCAGCTTGGCCGGTTGAAATCGACCTTCTCCGGCACGAAAATGGCATCGCCTGGGTCGATATCCGGCGGCGCATTGGCCTCGGTCGGATTTTCGACAAACGCGACCAGGTCGAAGTCGGCAACCGTGCCGTCCGATCGCAGGAGCCTGATCCGGCGCGTGTCGGCAAATCGGGTCGGACCGCCCGCATTGGCGAGGACATCCAAGAAATCGGCGCCCGAACGGGTCTCATAGGCACCGGCCCTGAACACCTCTCCCATCACATAGACGGTCAACTCTCCCGCCTGGACGTCTTCGATCTGGATCGGCACAAAGATTGTCGCGCCCGGCACAAGGTCGGGCAGCAACCGGGCGTCGCCCGACTCCAGATAGGCTTTGAGATTGAACAGGATCGGACCATCATCGGTGATCACGCGGATACCCTCGACGCCCGCGTACCGCGTCACGCCGCCGGCACGCATGAG
The DNA here is from genome assembly GCA_028281465.1 of Azospirillaceae bacterium. GTDB lineage: Bacteria > Pseudomonadota > Alphaproteobacteria > Azospirillales > Azospirillaceae > JANQJV01. The sequence continues at coordinate 6,257 of JANQJV010000100.1, forward strand.
CATGTCGATCACTGTGGCACCGTCACGGAATGCGAAAGAGGCCGGGCGGTTTACTTCGCCGAAAACCTTAACCGCCGCGCGATCTTCGGCCGCATCGCCGCTCTCGGCCAGGGTTCGGCCATCGAAATCGATCTGAACATTGCCAATTAACGGCGACGCCGGCACGAAGACAGTGTCGAGAGGCTGCAATGCGGGCAAGAGCGCTGGATCTCCGCTATCAAGATAGGCCTTGTAGTCGAAGACACGGACAATGACGCCGGCGCGCCGCACCTGAAGTCTGTCGAGTTGGGCGCCTTGGGCAAGGCCACCGGCCGCATTGATCGCTTGTTGAACCGTGGCATCACCGGGCAATTCCACAAGACCCGGTTGCTTGACGAAGCCAAGCACCGTCAGCAGCAATCGGCGTTCATCGAGTCTCAAACGAAAGCGGCTCAAATCCCGAAAAGCAATCGATAAACGCTGCCGCACCTGCTCCTCGGCATCGGGTTCGGTCATGCCAGAAATGGCAATCCGGCCCACTTCCGGTAGGTCGATTTGGCCTGACCGATCAATCTGAAACGTTCTGTCGAGGGCTGCCTCGCCAGGCAGAAAAAGACGGACGACGTCACCGACTTGAAAAATGATCCCGTCTTGCGCAGACGCTGGGATGGTCTGCGTCAAGACCAGGATTGCCAACAGAGGAACTGAAAGGGATCGCACCAGAGCGAACGCGGATCGAAGCCGACAGGCGACGTGATGCATGCGACGATCAGGTCTCCCGTCCCCGTTCCGGTATGGCCTGAGCCAGCAGATGCTCCATGCGGTCGAGCATCGATCTCATCTCGATTAAATCTCGAAACGCATCGGACGTCAAGCCGGCCGCCAACTCCCGTGCAATACGGTTCGCCTGCCGTTCCGCCATTACCACATGACCGGGCAGTTGTTCGACGGCGCCATCGGCATAAAGTTGCTCCAATCGAGACATTTCTATCCGATAAGGTGCGTAGGCTTGGGCATCGGCCGTTCGATAGTTCGGTGCCGGTGGATTCCATTCGGCGGCTCCGCCACCGTTGTATCCCGGCCAATGCAGTGAACAAGCATTCAGAGCGGCGGCCGCGAGAACGACGGCCAAGGTGGGACGGAGGCGGATCATCACGCAGCCTCCACCATTTGCGGATTGGATAGAACGGTCACTCGATGCCGGCGATCGTCGATGTCGATGACCCGATCGATGCGCAGGAAGGTGATCAGTTCCCGCGGTTGCCCCGCCAACCCACCGAGCCGCAAGGACCGCCCCGAGGTCGCCAAGCGCTTGAATAGAAAGACCAGGGTGCCAATGCCCGAGCTGTCGAGAAACGTGCAACCGGACATGTCGATCACAATAGATCTGGATGTCGTTTCAAGTAATTCCTCAAAACGAGGACGCATCTCTTGCACAGAAGCCGCATCAAATTCACCACATACCGAGAGAGTAGTGGTTTCATCCTGGGTGTATACTGCGAGTTCCATTGCTCCATCCTCCAAATCGACGAGATGGAATGATAAGAGCAAAGACCGTGCCAGCCGATCGGCCCACTCCAGGGCGGATTTTCTTCGGCGGATATTTGCAGATCGGGAAATCCGGCCATGGCGGCTTGGCGTGCGGTTGCACATTGGCAAGCTCGACCCTGGGCCCGTTCGCGCGATTGCAATCGGTATGGGTCTGACCAACAGCCTCTGTTGGTCACTGTTCGGCGGGGCGAGCATCGGTACCCACGTCCGCGAATTTCCAGGACAAGCGCAGAGGCGCCGTGCCCCACCATCTGGCGTTTCCGCTGGCCGATAGGCCCGATGGTGTGGCGATCTGCCCTGTTTCGGAGCGCCGGCCTCCTTGCCGGCTGGACCGCCGGCTTCCAGCCAGCCCGGACCCCGCCCAGCCGCCGGCCGCCAAGATGGCGGCGGTCCAGCCGGCAGGGATGCCGGCGCTCCTCGTTCAGCGCCGAAACCGAACCTGTCATCAATGCGGGCCATGGGTATGACTTGTGCTCCGACGAACCCGCTTGACCAAACCGAGAGTCCGAAGATGTGAATGGCACGTCCTACGAAACTAAACTCCTGATTTTATGGAGGAAATCGGTCTATCTGGCACATGGAAGGGGTTGGGGTGAGGGTGTTTCACCTGGGTTTGCGGTGGCAGCGACACCAGTGGTCCGTATCGTCGACCCCAGTGACCGAATGGCAGATACCTCAACGGCGCTCGCCTCTCACTCCAATCGGCTGCCAGTCTGGCTTGCCGATACGTGATGGTGCGGCACTGTTCGTCATACGGTTGGTCACCATTCCGGCGTGTCCGATCCCAGGGCGCTGGCCGGGCGGTCCCACCGGAATGGCGTGCCCGGGATGACGAGCGGTGGGTACAGTCGCCGCGCCGAGCCCCAGGATGTGGCTTCGACCGTGTCGTCGACATCGGCCGGGGTCTCGGCCGCCGGCGGCGCGGCGTCCGGGTCGGCAGGATGCGCCAGGAGTTGGGCGGCGGTGCGCGCCAGGGAGGTTTGGACGGTGACGCCGGAGCCGGTATTCAGGCGGTGCAGCAGGCCAAGCACGGCGGCGGCGGCCATGCGGTAGCCGGTGGCATGGTCGAGCGCCTGCACTGGGAGCGGTGTCGGCCGGTCCCGCTTCAGGCGGCGCATGCCGGCGTCGGCGAGGCCGGTGCTCATCTGCACCAGGCTGTCAAAGCCGCGCCGGCCACGCCACGGGCCGGACCAGCCGTAGGCATTCAGGCCGACATCGACCAGGCCGGGCCAGCGCTGTCGGCGCGTCTCCATGTCAAGACCGAGTCGGTCCAGGGCGCCGGGCCGGTAACCGTGGACCAGGATGTCGGCCCGGTCGAGCAGCCGGGTCAAGCGGTTCAGAGTGTCGGGACGGCGCAGATCGAGTCGGGCAGCCCTTTTGCCGGCCATGATCTCGGGCACAAGGCCCGGTTCGTCCCAATCCGGTGGATCGATGCGCAGGACGTCAGCGCCGTATGCAGCCAAGAAGCGGGTTGCTACCGGCCCGGCCAAGACACGGGTCAAGTCGAGCACGCGCACCCCAGACAAGGGTCGGTCGTCGGTCCCCAGTGGCTGGAAAGGCGGGGCCGGCGCACCGTTCTGGCGCAGCGCCAGTGGCTCCTCGGCCACCGCCCGACCTTGCGCGTGCGAGGCCCAGGTCGTCGCCGAGCGCATTGCGGCCGCGCAGCCGCCGGCCGCACTGATGGCGGTTTCCAGAGCTTCGCCGGGCCAAACCGCCACAGCCTGGGCCACGGCGTCGCGATCGGCGGCAACGCCCAGCACGTCCAGAGCGGCGCGTCGGTGCGCCGGCACATTGGTGTGCAGTTTGATCCATCCGTCGGTGGTGGTGTAGTCGCCGGCCACCGCATCCCAGGAGGGGGGCAGGGCCCAACTCTGCGGCCGGATCGAGGAGCCAAACCAGAACGAGGCCAGTCGGCGGTCAACCCACACGTCAGGCGATCGTCCGGTCAACCGGCCAACCAGGGTCGAGATCGCCAGCCCCGCCACACCGATGGATGCCGCGGCCAGAGGTGTGACGGCGAACACCGACGGCAGATTGCCGGTTCCCGTGACGGTCAAGCGATCACGTGCGGACGGGTCGCCACCGACCGCCAGCCACGTCTCGCGTATCAAGGCATCATCGACGCGGGCCGGCGACCCGGTGTCCGGACATCCGTTCAAAGCCGCTCCAGCAGCTCGGTCTTCTTGGCCGTGAACTCGGTGTCGGTCAGGATGCCTTTGTCCCGGAGCACGGCCATGCGCTCGATTGCCGCCAGGACATCCGTTCCGCTCGACAGGGCCCCAGCCGCCGGCGGGACCGGACTCACTGGTGTCGGTGCGATCTGAGTCGGCGTCGGTGACACCGGTTGCGATGCGGCTGACGGTGCGGTGGCCGGGGCCGGCTCCGCGGGTGATGCGGCCGGCAGCGTGCTGGCCGGGGCCGGCTCCGCGGGTGCTATCGCATCCCGGGGTGACCGATCCATGTCATAGTCCTTGACCTTCGGTAGGCTTTCCAGGGTGATCACCCCGGTTTCGCTGGTCAGGGTGATCGAGGCACCGGACCCTTGTTGTTGGCCGAAGCCGCCGATCTGGTGGTGCAGCGTATCATAGACCGCGACCGTCCCTGCCACGTCCACGGCCAGGCGCCGGCGGTCGGGGAAATAGGCATAGCGCATCTGGTTCTGGCTGCCGGTCGCCGCCGGTTGACCCAGATCGGACGGCCACCAGGCGCCAGCGCCGGTGAGCGGCACGAAGAGGCTGACCCCCGGTGCGTCGAGGCTGGTATCGGACGGCGCCGCGGCTGGTATGGGGCGGAACAGGCCTGGATCCGACTCCAGCAGCGCCGACAACTCGGCGCAGACGCTGTCCACCTGGGATTTGAGGGCATTGTTGAACATGTCGCCGACCATGGTCATCCCACCCCGCATCCATTGGCCGGCGCCGCCCAGTGCGGGATGATTGAATTGGGCCATAGTGCCGTGGCCGGCGACGAGCGCCCGTAACAACGTGCCCACGGCATCTGGGTTCAGGCCATAGCGCGCACCGATGGCCTGCAGGCGCTGTTCAGCTTCGGGCGTCAACTGGGGCATGGGGTCGGTCCTAAGGGCCTGGCCGGAACACCAGGCGTCGGGTCATGGCACGGGGGCTGGCGCGGCGTCTATGGGCGTCGCTGCATCCGACGACACGCTCGCATGGATTGCTGGCGCAGGCGAGTCCTTTGGTCAAAGCTTGGATCACTGATTGCGTTGCCGGTGTCACACTTTCCGACAACCGGGCGGTGGCGGTTGGCAATCGGACCCCCTTGCGATCGCATGTGGCCCATGTTTACCCTATTTTACACTTTCTGGAGCGCATTGCTTAGGAGCGCATTGGTGGGCACGGGTCTGGGTGGGTCTGGGGGTCGGGCGTGAAGAAAATGATCCAGGTCAAGGCCGGACCGAAACGGGGGTGGGTCCGCGTCGACCCCGAGCATGGGCCGATGATCGAACCGGATGTGAGGTTCGCCACGATCATCAACACGGGCATGTGGCTGGAAGTGGTTCTGACGGTCTGCCGGCGGTTGCATCCGGACACCGAGTTTCAGGCGGTCGAGTATTGATGGAATGGTCGGCAATCGGTTGCAGACTTCTCCAATCTGTCATCAAACGGGCATGGGACGGCCACGGCCCAGGGCCTAGCATGCGGCCGCCGGGCGACCAGCATCCTGGCAACGGACCTGGCGGCCCACTGCACCCAGCCGTTCGTGCCGGCCGACCCGGCCGCGGGCACCAAGGCTTCCGCCCGGTGTTGTCCCAGCGACATCACCCTGGCGGAGGTCGTACCCTGTGCGGCAAGCTGGATGCAAGCGACGCGAATGCCACGACAAGGCCGCCGGCGTCGACCCGAGCCACGTCTGGGCCCAGTCGTTCAACCTCGAAGACGTGCTCTAGATGGAT
>JANQJV010000163.1 GCA_028281465.1 Azospirillaceae bacterium
CGGGGATGAAACAGTCCAGTTTTCCGAGCGCATATATAGCAGCGAAGTTTGCTTTTGCTACTATATTTGGACACGCCAAGCTTAGTTTCTTGTTAGGAAAACGGCTTCCAACCGATCATTTTGAAGGCCAATTTGGCTGGTGTTTGCGTCGACAAAAACTGTGCGCGTCTTGCTTGAATCTCAACGACCCGGTTTTTTCCCAATATCAGGATCGCCACCTGGACGTCGGCGCTGAACCAGGAGCGCCGGCATCCCTGCCGGCTGGACCGCCGCCATCTTGGCGGCCAGCGGCTGGGCGTGGTCCGGGCCGGCTGGAAGCCGGCGGTCCACCCGGCAAGGATGCCGGCGCTCCGAAACAGGGCGGCCCGAGGACCGGTCAGTGTTTCGGGCCGTTGGTATGACGCCGCTTCCCCTTGGTCACGAGAGTTTCGCGGTTTCTTGCCCGCTCACCCTGGTCCACAGCGCCTTCTATCCGGTTCTTGTCCATCGGCCCGCAGCTTCGCTCCACGCGTCCTCCCCACACGCGGTCACCCTTGTGCCGTTGCGCTTCGCTTCAGTCGCCGTGACCAGCTTATGGTGGGACTCTCACCCACAAGAGTGCGCCCATGCTGGGCGCACCAAAAAGAAAGCCGGACCATTCAGTCCGGCCTTTCCGTTGTCTCAAGGCTCCCGCACTCTACGGTGGTGTGTGACGACCACCGGGAGCGGCGTTACTCGCTGTCGACGGTCTCTCGCTGCTGGCGTTGCTTGAGGGCGGCGCCGAGAATGTCGCCCAGACTGGCTCCGCTGTCCGAAGAGCCGTATTCGGCCATGGCCTGCTTCTCTTCTTCCATTTCGCGTGCCTTAATCGACAGTCCGATTTTCCGGTTTTGCTTGTCGATCTGTGTGACCTTGGCATCGATCTTCTCGCCGACGGCAAAACGATCAGGCCGCTGCTCGGAGCGATCGCGAGACAGATCTGCCTTACGGATGAAGCCGATCCAGTCGTCGCCGACCGTCACTTCAATACCCGCGTCCGTGATCGCCGATACGGTGCTCGTGACGACATCGCCCTTCTTGAGACCGGAGGCAGCGACTTCGAACGGGTCGTCGGTGAGCTGCTTGATACCGAGGCTGATCCGTTCTTTGTCGGTGTCCACGTCAAGCACTTTGACATTGACCGTATCGCCACGCTTGAAATCGTTGATCGCCTCTTCGCCCGGCTTCTTCCAGTCCAAATCGGACATGTGCACCATGCCGTCAATGTCTCCTGGGAGCCCGACAAATAGGCCAAACTCGGTGATATTCTTGACCTCACCAGACAGCTTAGTGCCAATTGGGAACTTGTCTTTGAAGCTCTCCCACGGATTTTCCAGGCACTGCTTCAAGCCCAGGCTGATCCGGCGCTTGTTGGGATCCACGTCGAGGATCATCACCTCGACCTCCTGAGAAGTCGAAACGATCTTGCCTGGATGGACGTTCTTTTTGGTCCAAGACATTTCGGAAACGTGGACCAGCCCCTCGATACCAGGCTCCAGTTCCACGAACGCACCGTAGTCGGTGATGTTGGTAACCCGACCATTGAACTTGGCGCTGACCGGGTACTTGGCGTCCACGCCCTCCCATGGGTCGGCTTCCAGTTGCTTCATCCCCAAACTGATGCGCTGTGTCTCAGGATTGAAGCGGATCACCTGGACGGTCACGGTCTGGCCGATCTGCAGCGCTTCAGACGGATGATTGATACGGCGCCAGGCGATGTCGGTGACATGCAGCAGACCGTCCACGCCGCCCAAGTCTACGAACGCGCCGTAGTCGGTGATGTTCTTAACAACACCCTGCAGCACCTGGCCTTCCTTGAGCGTGGCGACCAGTTCCGACCGTGCCTCGGCACGGCTTTCTTCGAGAACGGCCCGGCGTGAGACGACGATGTTGCCACGCGACCGATCCATCTTGAGGATTTGGAAGGGCTGGGGCGTGCCAAGGAGTGGCGAAATGTCGCGCACCGGGCGAATATCCACCTGGCTGCCAGGCAAGAAAGCGACGGCACCCGAAAGATCAACGGTGAAACCACCCTTGACGCGGCCAAAGATGACGCCTGTGACTCGGTTGTTGTTCTGGAACGACCGCTCCAGCATGGTCCAGGCTTCTTCGCGCTTGGCTTTTTCACGGCTCAGAACGGCTTCGCCGTTCTTGTCCTCCATGCGCTCCAAATAGACTTCGACGGTGTCACCGGCCTTGAGCTCCGGTGGCTGCCCGGGCGTCACGAATTCCTTCAAGGGGACGCGGCCTTCCGACTTCAGACCGACGTCGATCAGAACCATGTCGTTCTCGACTGCGACCACCGACCCCTTGATGACAGTCCCCTCCAAGCTATCGGAGGTGCCCAGACTTTCTTCCAAGAGGGCCGCAAAATTCTCCGCAAAATCGCCCTGATCGCCGATGTGTGCCTGTGCTTCAGCCATACAAACCCCTCAAGTCCCCCTCACGCGGCATCCCCGGTCGGCCAAGAAAACGAGGCCGGGTTGCGGGGACACCAAGCGCCGGGCAAACTGGTACCCGGCGGTTGATCCATGCGTTCCAAAACCGATGGAACGCGGCTTCATACCGACGGTTGCAAGGCAGCAAACGCCGGCCTCGAGTGCAGGAATGCGATCGCTTTATCGAAAACCTGCGTCGGACTCAACTCCGAGGTATCGATCAAAAACGCATCATGAGCCGGTCGGAGCGGTGCCACACTCCGCCGACTATCCCGGTCATCCCGATCCTTCAGGTCCTGCAAAACCTCTGTCCATATAGCCGGCACACCGCGTTCATGCAACTCTTTCAGCCGACGGTGTGCGCGGACCTCCGTGTCGGCAATGACGAACAGTTTGGCATCGGCACCGGGGCAGATCACGGTGCCGATATCACGGCCGTCGAGAACGGCGCCACGGGCACCTTCCGGCGGATCGACCGCGAACCGGCGTTGAATATCGGCGAGCGTATCGCGCACCGCCGCCACCGCGGCAACGCGCGAGGCCGCCACCGCCGTACGATCCGTCCGCAGGGATGGATGCCCGGTCAATACCAACACATCAGCGGCGGTGAGTGACCGCGCGACCTCGAGCATGTCGTCAGGTCCGGCCTCTTCGCCGTGCCGATGCAACACCGCCAATCCGACAGCGCGGTAGAGCGCCCCCGTGTCGAGATAGGCGAAACCGAATTGGGCGGCCAAGCGGCGCGCCAAAGTCCCTTTGCCGCTGGCTGCTGGCCCATCGACGGCCACCACAATGCGTTCAGCCATTTTTCAGCCGTTGTTCCGTCATTGCCCGTGTATGGCGCGGGGTCATACGCTTCTCTACGCGTCTGCGCAAGCGGCAAGCCTCTCAGGCTCGCCACGGCGGTGCCGCCAAGCGGGTGGGCGAGCCGACCGCAGAGACCGCTACAACCACTTCGCGCGGCGCAGAACCACCAGAATGACCAGCGTGAGCAAAACGATGCCGGCACAGGCAAAGATGAATCCAAAGGGCGCACGTTCCCCCGGAATACCGCCCAGATTCATGCCGAACAGGGCGGCGACCAGGCTTGGCGGCAGCAAGATGGCGGCCAGGGCCGCGAGCCGGTTCGAGGTGCGCGCAACCCGTTCCGTGATCAGGGCGTTCAGGTCTTCATGCACAATCGTGGCACGGTCGCGAATGGCATCCAGGTGCTCGATGTAGCGCTGCACGGTGTCCAGGATTTCGCGCAGATAAATCCGATCCCGGGCCAGAAGCCAAGTCGGTTCTTCGTGCTGGAGACGCAGCAGCGCATCGCGCTGCGGGGTCAGGTAGCGGCGCAGGTGGATGGCCCGACGGCGCAGTTCGGCCAGCGCGCGGCGGAAGCGGGCCGACGGTGCATCGAGCAGGGTTTCCTCCAATTCGTCCACCTCGTCGTCCATTTCGTCCAACACCGGTTCCAGGTCGTGGACGATCTTGCCGGCGATGCCGACCAGGAGTTCTCCGCTACGCGTGGGGCCCGTGCCGGCAAAGGCGGCGTTGCGCAGATCGCGCAACGCCTTCAGCGAGTGGGTGGCATCGCGCAGGCTGATGACGCGTTGGCCATCGATCCAAACATGCACCGGCACCAGGTCGACCCCGTGGCCGAAATCGGAGTTCCGATCCTTGGGGACACGACTGATGCCGCGCAGCACCAACACCAGGGCATCTCCAAACACATCGATACGGGGCCGGGATTCGTCATCGATGAGCGACTCAACGAGCACCGGATCGATTCCGCTGTTGGTGCGCAGCCAGTGCTTGGCCATTGGATGATCGCGTTCCAGGTGCAGCCACAACAAGCCGTCTTCCGGCTTCCATCGATCAAGCTGACCCCAGGTGAGACAGCGGCTGCGGCCCCGCCCCAAGATGGCAGCGAAGCGCAGCCCCGGTTCGTAACCATAGCCATCGTTCTCGTCGACCAACACGGCTTCGATGGGGTCTGGGCCGTCGGTCTTGGGATCAGGTGGGTCAGCGCGGTGCATGGGCGTTGACGCCGATCACAGTCCGAGTGCCTCATCCGCCGGGCGATAGGGAGCCCCCAAGGCCTCGGCCACCGCCTGATGGGTGATCCGACCAGCCGCGACGTTCAGACCTCGGCGCAGGTGCAGGTCTTCGGCCAGAGCGCGGTGCGGCCCTTTGTCGGCCAGGGCCAGGGTGAACGGCAAGGTCGCATTGTTGAGGGCCACGGCAGAGGTCCGTGCCACGGCCCCCGGCATGTTGGCGACGCAATAATGCACGACGCCTTCCTCAACATAGATCGGATCCGCATGGGTGGTCGGCCGGGCGGTCTCCACACAGCCACCCTGGTCGATCGCCACATCGACGATGACCGCCCCGCGCCGCATGCGTTGCACCAGACGACGGTCGATCAGTTTGGGTGCCGCAGCCCCTGGCAACAGCACCGCACCCACGACGAGATCGGCCTCGGTCACGTAGTGTTCGATGGTGTCCCGGGTGGAGTATACCGTATCGAGTCGCTGCCCGAACAGGTTGTCAAGCTCGGTCAGCCGTTTGAGCGATTTGTCCAATATGACGACGCGCGCCTCCAGGCCCAGACCCATGCGCGCCGCATTGGTGCCGACGACTCCACCGCCGATGATGACCACATTGGCGGCGGCAACCCCCGGCACGCCAGCCAGCAAGACACCGCGCCCCCCCTGGGCCCGCTCCAGGCAATGGGCCCCGGCCTGGATCGCCATACGACCAGCCACTTCACTCATGGGTGCCAACAGCGGCAAGCCGCCGTGATCATCGGTCACCGTCTCGTAGGCGATGGCCATGGCGCCACTCGCCATGAGGCCCTGGGCCTGCACCGGATCGGGAGCCAGATGCAGATAAGTGAACAGGGTCTGTTCCGGTCGCAATTTGGCGCATTCCGCCGGCTGCGGTTCCTTGACCTTAACGATCAGGTCGGCCGCCCCGAACACCGCATCGGCGTCCGGTGCGATCTCGGCACCGGCCGATTCGTAATGCGCGTCCTCAAAGCCGATCGCACCCGCAGCGCCGCTTTCGACCAGAACCTGATGACCGTGCGCCACCAACTCGCGCACCGAACCGGGCGTCAGTCCAACGCGATATTCATGAACCTTGATCTCTTTCGGAACCCCGACGCGCATGGCCCACCGACCTTGTTTCGACACCGAACAATCGGCACAGTGCCCAGAGGGCCAGCCTGATGCAAGCAACGGCTCGCGCGAAGCAGGCCGCAGGATGCGACCTATGCCGGCACCAGCCAGGCGATCCGGCTACCGCCGCCGGTTTGCGCCAGGGAAATCTGCAGGTCCGGCAGCACAGCCTCCAACCGCCGGTCGATTTGCCACGGTGGGTTGACCAAGGCCATACCGCACCCGTTCAGGCGCCAGGCATTATCCTCCGGATGGACAGTCAGTTCGGCCACCAATATACGACTCAGACCGGTCGCGACCAATGCCTCTTCGAAACGCCACACGGCAGCCCGGTCCTTGATGGGAAACCAGATCAGGTAGTGGCCGGTGGGCCAGCGGCGGTGCGCTGCCACCAAACCCTGCACCACGGCCTCCGACTCGTCCGGGCGCTCGTAGGGCGGATCGATCAGCACCAAGCCGCGCCGCTCGACCGGCGGCAGATGCGCCTTCAGGGCCTGATAGCCATCCATCCGGTGCACGGCAACCCGTCGGTCATCGCAAAACCGGTCCCTCAGCGCCGCCCCGTCATCCGGATGCAACTCGACCAGCACCAAACGATCGGTCAGCCGGAGCTGGGATTGCGCCAGCGCCGGCGACCCTGGGTAGCCGAGCGGCGCACCATTGCGTAAGGCCGGTGGCCCGTCTTGCAGCGACCGCACCAGGGCAACCAGGTCGGCCAAAGGCCCATCAGTCGGTGCGGCCGTCAGGAGACGGCCGATGCCGTGTTCAGCTTCCCGCGTCCGCCCTGCTTCCGGTGTATCCAATCGATAGAACCCGCGCCCGGCATGAGTATCCAGAACGAAGAAGGGTGTCGGTTTGCGGCACAGATGCTGAAGCACCAACAACAGCACCAAATGCTTGAAGACATCCGCGAAGTTCCCCGCGTGAAAACTGTGCCGATAGTTCATGGGGCCGATGGTTCGCAGTAATGGAAGCGGTCCACGAAAGGCCTGCCCATAATGTGGCCGATTGCCTTACTCCGGGCGAGCGGCCACTTGCGCAGCTAGAAAATCCTGGCGGGTGCGCGGGGCAATGGTCGGCTGGCCCATCGGGCCGCAGTGCGATGTGTCAATCAGCCGCGCGCTGCGCTGGTCGAAACTGCGCAGATAATTCCACACTTTGCACACATAAGCGCGACGCATTTGGCGTGGGCCACCGTTGTAGCGTTCGATGGCGTCGGTCCAGTTGCCGTAGGTATGGTAGTGCCGCTTGAGGTAACGGGCAGCGTACGCAGCATTGTCGGCCGGATCGGCCATGCGGTGCAACGAGCCAAACTGTTTATGGTGGTAGGTCAGGGATATCTGCAGGCAGCCAACAAAGACGTTCCGCCGCAATCGTCCGTTGCCGTCGACGAAATAACGCGCTGCGTCGTGTGCGCTCTCTGCATAGACCGAGCGGCCGGACAGGTTGAGCGCATAGGCCTGCGGGGTGCCGCGCATGCTGCTCTCCACCATGGCGATGGACAAAAGAATCCCGCGCGGAATGCGGTGCGTCCGCTCTGCTTCAATCACCTCGGTGTGGCAGGAACGCGCTTGGGCCTCTCCCGTCCAGCCGAAGAGCCCCAGCAATGTCAAGACGCTCAACAGGCAGACGGGGCCGCATATGCGCCCCAGCGAGGTTGTAAAGGCCATTGCTCCGTCCTCCAGGTCCGATTGGCACGTGACTGGTGTGGTCGATCGTCCACGCCGCCCGCGCTCGACATTTTGATGGCCGTGGCGACCAAGGGGTGCCGCCTCATTTGCGCCATAATTTAAGTTCTGGACGGAGTTGCCGGGAAAGGTCAAGTGGGTTGTCGACTCATTTGTCACAGATACAGACGATTCGCGGTGATGTCGGACCCACCGGACGGTCGGGTTCCAAGTGTCACATCTAACAACATGCTGATTTATCTATATTTAGCCTAAAATCTGCGGCTCCTCGGCGACGTTGCCGCGCGGTTCCGGTGACTCGGCTCCAATGACCGCGCGGGCACACGCCAAGCCGGGCGGGGTGTCCGCAAATCCAAGAGTCATGCCTTGGCTTCCATCGACTCAAAGGGCATGCGTGACCGGTGCCCGTTCGCCTTCCGCATGCCAGCGAGCGACCAGCCGATTCTGCCGATTGAAGCTGAGATCAAGCCAATTGCGGGCACGCAGGAACCGCTTACCGGACTCGGAGAAGGCCGGTAGTTCAACACTCAGTTCGTCGGTGACGTACTGGTTGCCAGCCGCCACCTGTTCCAGAAACCAGGTGGTGGGAGCCGACAACGGCGGATGGACCACAGGGGCAGCAATCAGTTGCCACATTTCCGGCCCGGCACCGCGGATGACCCCTTGGGCGCCCAGATCAATGCGACCGGACAGGAAGGTGACGCGACACAAGGACCGCATGGCGAATTCGCCAACCGTGTGGACGAACTGTTTCCAGTCCGCAAGGTGGCCGGGCGCGCGCCACTGGCTGCGTAAACGATCCTCGTATTTGGAATCGACGAACCAACTGAGTGCCTTCCGTGCCACCCAACCCGGCGCAACGAAGGCCATGGGAATGGCACTCACGATGAACAGGTGCTTGCAGCCGTTGAAGTTCTGCAGCCACCCATCGAGCGCTTGCCACGTGTCCGGACTGAACACGCGGTGCGGTGTGCGTTCCGACGTGACATCGGGGAGGAAAATGCCGACGTCGCCGATTCGATAACCATGCGTACAAGTGCCGACGGGGGCGCCCCAATGGGCTTCGACCGGCTCGCGCACCGACGCGCCAAGCTGGAAGGTGGTAAAGTACCGGCGAGCGACCTGGAAGATGCCCCGCGCCACCTGGCTAGCCTTGCCGGCGTCGGACAGATTGCCCCAGCCGTCGAAGATATCGTGATCGTCCCAGATCATGACCGATGGGATCGACGCCACGACCGGTGCAACTTCCACCTGAGCCCAGGTGCGCGAGTACAGACGGAAGTAGAAATACATCAACTGATCCGCCATGGCGCGCGTGAACGGCAGCGTCAGCCGCTGCTGCACTGGTTGCGCGATCACCGATTCGAGCGCCGGGCAGTCCTCCCACAACGAATCGGCATAGATCTGATTCCCGCCTTGGATCAGCACATGATACGGATTGCCGCCGTGTTGCCGAGACAACGACACCCAGCGTTCGTTGCGGCCGTTCTTCGACCACAGGAAACTGCGCTCATCTTTGGCCCCATTGCCGGAGACGAATGCCATGCGCGGGCGCGTCGCCAAGCCTGGGACAGCGAACCACCAGCCGCGGGGCCGATCGCGGAAGCCATAAGTCAACCTCTGGTCGCGATCGACACGGGGGACCGAAAAATCGAAGCGCCAGACGTGCCAGTTGCGCAGGTTGCCAATGTGTCGGGGCGGAACGGCCAACGTCACGCCCTCGACCTCCAGATCGTAGGGTTCGGTCTCGCCTTCCAGCACAAACAAGGCGGACAGACGCCAACGGTCGCCGACCGTGCCGCGGAAATACAGGATCGGACCGACCAGCGGCCGAGGTTCGGGCGGGTTCGTGGCCATGGCGACTCGGAATCTCACACGGGGTGACGGATCGCCGCAACGATAGGCTGTCCGACGCCAGTGGCAAGTGAATTGCGCACCCGAATGCCAACAATACCACCCGAACGGGGTAATCCCATCGCAGACTGCCGCCCCGCCCCGCCCCGCCGGACGGCGTCAGCCCGCCGGCGTCATGGTCATGAGCGCCACCGCCGCGCCGAGTGGGTCGGCGATGACACAGAATCGGCCGACCCCCGGGATGTCGGTCGGCGGATGCAGCACTTTACCGCCCGCCGGTTCGACCTTAGCTACGGTCGCATCGACATCGTCAACGCCGATATAGGCCAGCCAGTGCGGGGGAATGCCCTGCCACTGGGGGCCTTCCATCCGGATCATGCCGCCGACATCAGTATCGCCGTTCTTGAACAGTGTGTAGACGCTGCCCGGAGATTCGGGCATAGGCGCGTCGGCCGCGCTCCAGCCGACGACGGTGGCGTAGAATGCCTTGCTCGCCTCCGGATCCGGGGTCGCGAGTTCGTTCCAGATGAATTTGGCGCCATCGGCCATGGGTGTGTCTCCGGTTTGTGACATAAGGGATACCGTGGGTTCGGCGAGACCATGATAGACCGGACTTCGGCAATACCATAGCCGATGTGGCGCCGGGTTGCCGGTCCGGCCAGGCCCGCTATGGTCGAGGGCTGTTCTGCAACGTGATTGGGGATGTAACCCGCCATGTCGGTGCTGTCCGAACCCTGGGTCGGGGCCTTTGTATTCAATCTGCTTGCGGTCTGGCCGCTGTGGCGGGTGCTGCGCCGCACCGGCCGGACAGCCTGGCCGGCGCTGCTGGTGTTCGTGCCGGTGATCGGATTGCTGCTGGTGTTGATGGTGCTCGGGCATGGTCGCTGGCCGGCCATGCCGCCGCGGCCGGCACCGCCGGCAACCAAGGCCCGGCGGGAGGTTTGAATGTCGACCTTTTTCACGGTCTATGGTGATCCCATCTCGTTTTTGCTGAGACTGCCGGAATGGCAAAGTCACCTAATCATAGGGGTGCTGCTGGCGTATAAGATGGGCTTGGCCGGGTTCATCTTGGCCCGGGCGGGGTTTACGCCGCTGCTGGCTCTGCTCTTGCTCGTACCGTATGTCGATCTGATCGCCCTTTGGCTGTTTGCCTATCGTCGCTGGCCGTCGCAGGCACAGGGCAGGGCAGACGAGGGGCGCGGACCGACCTGACCGGCGGGTTCGCCGCCGGCGCTTGCGGCGCCGGGTCAGCGGCGTTACGGTCCGGCTCCTGTGGCGGGTGATACGGTGTGGGGCGGTCGATGGGCGAGACCTCTGGGCAGACGATCTCGAAGGTGGTTTTGGCGTATTCGGGTGGCTTGGACACCTCGGTCATCCTGCGCTGGCTGCAGGAGACCTATCGGTGCGAGGTGGTCACCTTCACGGCTGATCTGGGCCAGGGCGAAGAGGTCGAACCGGCGCGCGAAAAGGCGCGGCTGCTGGGTGTACGGGAAATCTTCATCGACGATCTGCGTGACGAGTTCGTGCGCGATTTCGTCTTCCCCATGTTCCGCGCCAACGCGCTGTACGAGGGCACCTATCTGCTCGGTACCTCGATCGCGCGGCCGCTGATCTCCAAACGCCAGATCGAGATCGCCGAACAGGTCGGCGCCGATGCGGTGGCCCATGGCGCCACCGGCAAAGGCAACGACCAGGTGCGCTTCGAGCTGGCCTATTATGCGCTGAAGCCGGACATCAAGGTGATCGCACCTTGGCGGGAATGGACGCTGGGGTCGCGCACGGCGTTGCTCGACTACGCCGAGAAGCACCAGATCCCGATCCGCAAAGACAAGCGCGGCGAGCCGCCCTATTCGACCGACGCCAACCTCCTGCACATCTCCTATGAGGGCAAGGCGTTGGAAGACCCGTGGGTCGAGCCGGACGAAGACATGTTCACCCGCTCAGTGGCGCCGGAGCAGGCCCCGGATCGGCCAACCTATGTGGAGATCGACTTTGAGCGCGGCGACCCGGTCGCGGTGGACGGTGAACGGCTGCCGCCGGCCGCCCTGCTGGCGCGGTTGAACGAACTGGCTGGGGCGAACGGCATCGGCCGGCTCGATCTGGTCGAGAACCGTTTCGTTGGCATGAAATCGCGCGGTGTCTATGAGACTCCGGGCGGCACCATCTGGCAAATGGCACACCGAGCGCTGGAGAGTCTGACGCTCGACCGCGGCGCCATGCACCTCAAGGACGAGCTGATGCCGCGCTATGCCGAGTTGGTGTACAACGGTTTCTGGTTCAGCCCGGAGCGCCTGGCCCTACAGGCGCTGGTCGATCAGACCCAGGACCGGGTGACCGGCACCGCACGCCTGAAGCTGTTTAAGGGCGCCGCTTCCGTGGTCGGCCGCAAATCGCCCAACTCCCTGTACCGGCTGGACTACGTCACTTTCGAGGAAGACCAGGTGTATTCCCAGGCCGACGCCGAGGGCTTCATCAAGCTCAACGCGTTGCGCTTGCGTCTGGCCCGCATGGCGCAAGCGTAAGGATACGCCCGGCGCAGCCTACGCCGCTGGTGAGCCGAACACCACATGCGCCGGGCCATCGTCGGTGACGACGTGGAGCCTTTGCCAGCCCTTGCGGTCGTAGAAACGGCAGGCGGCCGGGTTGTCCAACCGACATTTGAGGCGCACCCGACCGGTTGCGGCCGCCACGGCACGAGCCAACAGGGCCGCACCAAGACCGCGCCCACGCGCCTGCTCCGACACGAACAGGTAGTGCACAAACGGATCGGCAGTCCACAACGATACGAAGCCGGCGACGCGACCATCGACCTCGGCGACCCAGAGTCGCTCGCCGGCGGTGCCGTCCCGGAACGCCGTCGCCGGGTCATCGGGCAAACCCGCCCCCGGGAATGCGGCGGGCCAACCGTCCAGCAGCACCTCGGCGCAAGCGCACAGGTCTGCCGACGCATAGGACCGGATGGACATCCTCCCGGGAGCGGTCGTCAATCGCCACCCATCAGGAAATCGCGCACAAGGTCGATCTGGTCCGGGCTCATAAGGCCGGGCGCGTGGCCGGTGTCAGGAATTTCGATCACCTTGGCGCGGGGCCCGCGGGTCTTCATCTCATCCGCGGTCTCAGGCAGCAACAGGTCGGAGTGCACGCCACGCAGCACCAACACCGGACAGCGGATGGCATCCCAAACCTCCCACAGCACCACATCGGCAATCCGCTGCGTGCGAAATGGTACGGCAATATCCAGGTCATAGGCCATGGTCAGGCGGCCGTCCGGCTTGCGGCGCACACCATGCTCGGCCAGATGGCGCCACTGCGCGTCGGTCAGCCGGCCGAACGGCGCATAGACGGCCCGGAAATAAGTCTCCGCATCGTCCAGGGTGTCAAAGCTCTGCTCGACGCCGACGTAGGTCGCGATGCGTTCGATGGCGGCCTGGGGAATCAACGGCCCGACATCGTTCATCACCAAGCGACGAATCGGCGACTTCGGTTGTGCCGCCAGCAACATACCAATCAGCCCACCCATGGAGGTGCCAACCCAATCCACCTGGTCGGCCCCAGTGCGGGCGATCAGTGCCGCCATATCGGCCAGATATTGCGGGTAGCCGTAGTGGGCGGGGTCGGTCAGCCATTCGCTCCGGCCGCGACCGACCACATCGGGGCACACGACGCGGCACGTCGCTGCCAATGTTTGTGCCAAGGTGTCAAAATCGCGCCCGTTGCGCGTCAAACCATGGACGCACAAGACGGTTTGACCGGCATCCTTCGGGCCCCAATCGGTGTAGGCCACACGGTGAAAACCGGTAGCGCTCAGACCGAGAAAGCTGTCTTCCTGCATGGACATGGTTCCGCTGTTATCATGTGTGGCCAGCCGACGCAAACCTCAGCCCCGGCCTTGAAATCACCCGTGCATACGCTTTTTATTGCTGCGCCGCACACTGAGCAAAGAGGGCTCGCCATGACCAGCGACGATCCACCCGCCGCATCCCCGACGTGGCGCACCCGCCTGCATCGGGTGATCGAGTCGCCGTGGTTCCAACGCGTGATCGTCGCTGCGATTCTGGGTAACGCCGTCAGCCTCGGGTTGGAGACATCACCGTCCATCGTCGCAGCCACCGGCGCTTGGCTCATGCTGGTCGACCGGTTCTTCCTGAGCATCTTCGTCGTCGAGATTGTGGCCAAGCTGCTGGTGCACCGGCACCGCTTTTTCATCGACGGCTGGAATGTGTTCGACTTCATCATCGTCGGCATTGCGTTGGTGCCGGCCACCAACGGCCTGTCGGTCCTGCGCGCTCTGCGCGTCTTGCGCGTCTTGCGACTATTGTCGGTGGTGCCGCGGCTGCGCACGGTGGTGATGTCGCTTCTGAAGGCCCTACCCAGTATGGGCTGGATCATGTGCGTCTTGGGCCTGATTTACTACGTCTCGGGCGTGCTGGCGACCAATCTGTTCGGCCCCGGGTTCCCGAATTGGTTCGGGACCATCGGGGCATCCATGTACACGCTGTTCCAAATCATGACCTTGGAATCCTGGTCCATGGGCATCGTGCGCCCGGTCATGGAGGTTTATCCTTACGCTTGGCTGTTTTTCGTGCCGTACATCATCATCACCACCTTCGCCGTGCTCAACCTGTTTATCGCCATCATCGTCAACTCCATGCAATCGTTGCACGAAGCAGAATCCCAACAGCACCAGGAAACCGTGGAATCGGCGGCACGGGACGAACGGCGCGCCATTGTTGACGAAGTTGCCGGCCTGCGCCGGGACTTGGCGGCGCTCAAGGCGCTTCTGGAAGAGCGGCCCAACGGCGGCGGGCCGTAAGCCCGCCTTCGCTCAGACAGCCAGGTCAACCGTCCGTCTTGGCCAGCATGGCACCAAGACGACGGCCGGCAAAAACGTGGATGTGCAGGTGCGGCACTTCTTGGTGTGCGTTGGCGCCGCAATTGGACAGGATGCGATAGCCGCTCTCGGCGGCGCCGACCGACCGGGCGATGCTGCCGACGGCGCGGAACAAAGAAGCGATTTCACCGTCCGAAGCATTCTGGGTGAAGTCGTCCATATCGGTATAGGCACCCTTGGGAATCACCAATATGTGCGTCGGCGCCTGCGGGTTGATGTCGTGGAAGGCTAACACATGGTCGTCTTCATGCACTTTCTTGCACGGGATTTCGCCGCGCAAGATTTTGGCGAAGATGTTGTCCGGATCGTAACTCATGGTCTCAAGCCCTCCTTATTTTCTGCGTGATTTCTTTTCCTCGATCCCGCTGACACCCTCACGGGCAGCGAGTTCCGCGTAGACATCTGACGGTTTCACCTCCGCGTCGGCCCAAGCCACCACAAGGTGAAACAGAAGATCGGCAGACTCGGCGGCTAATTTCTCCCGGTCACCACTCAGGATTTCGATCACCGCCTCCACGGCTTCCTCACCCACCTTCTGGGCGATCTTCTTCGGCCCGCGCTTGATCAGCCGGGCGGTGTAAGAGTGTTCCGGGTCGGCGGCACGCCGGCTCATGACCGTTGCGTACAGACGATCGAGCACGGCGGCGGTGGCGGGGTCATTCGTCATCAGGCAGGCCTTCGGAGCTGGGGACAGGGCGCACCGGCACACCGGCCACGGCGAGATGGTTCTTGGCCTGGGCTATGGAAAACAAACCAAAGTGAAAGATCGAGGCGGCGAGCACGGCACTGGCGTGACCGTCGCGGATGCCTTCGGCCAAATGCTCGAGCGTGCCGACGCCACCCGAGGCGATTACCGGCACCGGCACGGCATCGGCGACCGCGCGGGTTAGCGCCAGATCGAAGCCTTCGCGCGTGCCGTCGCGGTCCATGGAGGTGAGCAGGATCTCGCCGGCGCCCAGGCTGGCCATGCGCCTGGCCCAGTCGACGGCATCCAGTCCGGTCGGCCGGCGCCCGCCATGGGTGAAAATCTCCCAACGGCCGTCGCCGACCCGCTTGGCGTCCACCGCCACAACGATGCATTGGCTGCCGAATTTCTCCGCCGCCGCGCGCACGAAGTCGGGCCGGTGCACGGCGGCGGTGTTGATCGATACCTTGTCGGTGCCGGCCAGCAGCAGGGTGCGGATATCCTCGATGGTGCGCACGCCACCGCCGACGGTGAGCGGCATGAACACCTGCTCGGCCGTCCGCCGCACCACGTCGTAGAGTGTGTCCCGGCCCTCGTGGCTCGCCGTGATGTCGAGGAAGGTCAGTTCGTCCGCGCCTTCTCGGTCATACAAACGCGCCTGCTCCACCGGGTCGCCGGCATCGACCAGGTCGACGAAATTGATGCCTTTGACGACCCGGCCATCCTTGACGTCCAGGCACGGGATCAAACGGGTTTTCAGCATCGGCGCACGGAAACCTGACTCGAGTGGCGACTGGACGACCGCCGCTACATGAAAACCAAGCGTGTACGCGGGCCGACCGGCCGGGTCAAGCGGAGGCTGATTGCTGCGGTGTCGGACAGGGTGCGCCACGCGCACCCTTGGGAGCGCGGGCACCGGCGCTCCGGGGAGCCGGTCCACCAGTGACGGTTATACCCATGGCCCGCATTGATGACATGTTCGGTTTCGGCGCTGAACGAGAAGCGCCGGCATCCCTGCCGGCTGGACCGCCGCCATCTTGGCGGCCGGCCGCCGGGCGTGGTCCGGGCCGGCTGGAAGCCGGCGGTCCAGCCGGCAAGGAGGCCGGCGCTGCGAAACAGGGCGGCCCGAGGACCGGTCAGTGTGTCGGGCCGTTGGTATGACTTTGTAACCTGGCAGAAGCCAACGGCGGTGTGGGAGAGCACACCGCCGTTGCGTCTGACAGGAGGCACGGCCGTCTGGTCAGGACACTGGCCGGGTCAACAACCGGTGATGTCGGTCACAAGCCGTTTGGAAGCGGTCGACCGTCGCAGAATTTGTTCGTGAAGTTGCCCTCCATCGGCACAATAGGCCCGTTGCCGCCATATTCCGTCTGCTGTGAGACCGTGAGTTGGCGTTTCTTCACGATCTCCAGGAACAACTGTCCCGCATCCGTCAAATTGCGGGGATAGTCTCCGGTCCGGTCGACTTTGTAGAGACCGAAGTGCGGCGTGTAACCGAGGTCCCATTCCCAGTTATCCATCAAGGACCATTGGTAGTAGCCTCGCACGTCAACATTGTTCTGCCGTGCTTTATGCACTTGCTGCAAACCTCTCACAAAACTTGCGGAGGTTCGCCGTGGCTTGTTGGTGGCGATGCCGAGTTCCGTGACCACAAGCGGTAGGTCGCTGTACCTGTTGTGGAACTCCTCCAGCACGGAAGAGAGGCCACCTGCATAGAACTCATAGTTCATGGCTTCGACACAGAAGCTCGGCTGAATAGGCTTGATGCAAGCGCCCGTGCGTTGGATTCCGCCTTGTGATGTCGTGTCTACGGTGTCCGAACAGACCGCGATGCCGCTGTAGTCGCCACTGTCTTCGGTTGTGGTGTTGCTTTGCATTCTGGATCCCGTCACCCCCGCTCGAAAGTAATACTGGAGACCAAGCCAATCCAACGTGCCTTTGTACTGTGGCACTTGTATTTGTGGCGGATCAATATTCTTGTATGGCGGAATGTCTATACTACCAGATATAAAAGCATCTGGGAACATATAGTGATAGATGTATTTTATCAGGTCGCGCGCTTGAGTGTCACTGGTCGTAACGCCTGTCGTTCTGTTATCATGCGCGGCGACCCAGTCAGCCACATTGAGTGTCAGACCGACGATTGCTGCGACTCCATCGCCGTCGGCATCGTGTTTATCGGCACGCTTCAGGGCGTTGTAGACGACGACATGAGCCTGCATGTAAGCGTCAACGACCGCGTTGAACTTCTCTGGCTGCGGCGGTTGGTCCACAAGGTATCTGAGGCCTGGAGGATTTTTGCCGAGACCATAGCCTTCCAGGATGTAGATGTTCGGCTCATTGAACGTTGCCCATTCATCGACGAAGTGACCAAATCTCTCACCCAAGAGTTTGGCGAACTTCGCGTATTCCTCGAGCGTTTCCCCTGTGGTAACAGGGTTCAGAAATCCGCATAGATTGTTATTAGTGCTCGTCCCCGGAGGTAGGTGCGTTAGGCATTTGGGATCGTGGGGATCGTGAAGCCACGCCGGTGTCGAGTAATGGTGAACTGTGATCATTGGCCTTATGCC
This sequence comes from Azospirillaceae bacterium, assembly GCA_028281465.1. Lineage (GTDB taxonomy): Bacteria > Pseudomonadota > Alphaproteobacteria > Azospirillales > Azospirillaceae > JANQJV01. Next base: position 17,309 of record JANQJV010000163.1, read on the forward strand.
ATTTTCTTTTAGCTTTTCGAGAAATTCTCTGTATTTCGTGATTGACTCTTCGTTGATATGACCTCGTTGAGGCATTATCCGCGCCCAAGAGACACTGAATCGGTAACTGTCGACATTGAGGGCTGATATTTTGTTGACATCATCGATCAACTTCGTCCAACCCATCACGGCTTTGCCAATCGGGGCCGCTCCATGGCCAAGACCACAGACGGAGTCGACACACTGGTCTTTCGGATTGGCCCACCACCACCAATTGGTGAAGCGATTGTGGTCTTCGATTTGCGTTGCCGCAGTTGCCACGCCGAACCGGAAGCCATTGGCGCCGAGAACCCCGGTGGGTGGGTTGAGGCTGAGGGAGCCCATAGCGGGGAATGAGATTGGCTGGAGGGCAGTCGACCGCTCCTCAGCCATGACGGACGGTGCGGCAAACAGGCTTGCCAGGAGGAGGAACAAGGGCAACAGGCGGCTGCTTGCTGTCGGCAGCCTGAGGGTGAAGGATAAAAAGGTGATCATTCCTCTCACTCCAGGATCGATAGGGGTAAGGCGTTAACGTGACGGGAGACGCTCGACACCGGTGACGCTATCGAAGCGGGAGATCGAGAAGAATTGAGAAGGTCGCCTGATTGTTGAAAAATTGTTCAGACTGTTTAAGCCTCATCCGATATAAGAGAAACAAGCAGGTGTGTGGTCAGAGGTGCTTCACCGTCCAACGCCTGATGGAGGTGGAGGTCCAATCGCTCGCCGGCGGCGACGCCGCGATTGAACACGTCGTGCAGGAACGCGTTGTCCTCGAGGTCGATCTCGATGCCCGTGGTCTCGATCGCCTCCACCACCAGCCGTTCCGGGCACCAGCCGTTCCGGGCGGCGCAGACCTGCTCACCAGCAACCGGGTGATAGCATCGGTCCGCTGATTGTCCTCCAATTGTTTCAATCGTTCCAGGATGGCACGCACCCGTTCGCCCGTATCGTCGACCCGGCCTCTGGCCAGAAGCGACCCAGCATCCAGGTTCTCGGTGCCGACCACCCAGAAACGACACCTCAGGTCGGTGTGATCAATGGCGCACGGCCACCTGCAACTCCAGATCGACCAGCCAGCCGTTGGCCAGGTGGACGACGAAATCCGCGTGCCGGTTGCACGTCTCCGGGTACTGCGTCGGCTTGGTTTCGCCGACATGCGAGCCGGTCAGCATCATCGGGACGGCCGAAGCCCCCCGGTGCAGCTGGTCCTCAGCGTCGTGTCGATCGTCATCCGTATGGCACCGTGGAATGGATGGCCACCAAAGATCCTGTCGCGGACTGGTTACCGGATCGTCTCCGGTCGCTCCGGCCAGATTGGTTTGCTCGCAGCGCCTCCCCGCCCAAACAAAACCCCACCGATGCGTCAAACCCTGTGGCTCCCTGGGGCAAACCGATGGGACTGCCGCAATTGACTTGCCAACAGACCGGGAGTATCCATCGACGGGCAGCGGCGAATGCTGCGCTGCACCATGGCCGTCGGGCAACGGTGCTGCGCCGGCAATGCGCCATCCCACCCGCCACGTGCCGCCAAGCTGTGAGGATGATCCACCCATGGCCCATGCCACCAATCGGCCGCTTTCGCCGCACCTATCCATCTACAAATTGCAGGTCTCGATGATCCTGTCCGGACTGCACCGGATCACCGGGTTTGGCCTGCTTCTCGGGACTCTGCTTTTTGCCTGGTGGATCATTGCCGCGGCGGTCGGTCCGCGCGCGTTTCTGACCGTGCAGCACTTCATCGGCTCTCCCATCGGCCTATTGTTCCTTTTCGGATGGACCTTTTGCCTGATGTACCACCTGTGCAATGGTGTGCGCCATTTGCTCTGGGATATCGGCATCGGCATCGAGATCGAGGGAATCAAACTGGGCGGATGGATCATGGTCGGTTGCGCCGTAGGGCTGACCGTGCTCGCCTGGATCGTCGGCATCGCATCCTGGTAAGCCGCACCTTAAATTTGTGAGGATAACGTCCATGGCGGGACATATGGTCTCCGGCAAAGTCGAACGGGGGGTGTTGCACCCGTTGGCGGTTGCCCGCGGGCTCGGTGCATCGCATACCGGGACCGAACATTGGTGGCTACAGCGCTTGACATCGATCGCGCTCGTGCCCCTGACACTCTGGTTCGTTTTCACCGTCGCGCAATTCGCCGGCGCCCCTTATGGCGCCATCGTATTGTGGCTGAAATCGCCATTGAACGCGGGCCTGCTGATCCTGTTCGTCGCCATAGGGTTCCACCATGCCGCCGCTGGACTCGAAGTTATCTTCGAAGACTACATTCACCATAAGCCGGCCAAGCTGACGGCCATCTTGATCCAGAAATTCTTCTTCCTGGTCCTCGGGGTGGTCTGTGTCGTCTCGGTCTTGATGGTTGCGCTCGGGCGCTGAGGAGGACTCATGGCTTCGGCTTATCCGATCACGGATCACAACTACGACGTCGTCGTCGTCGGTGCCGGCGGTGCCGGTTTGCGTGCCACGCTGGGGCTGGCCGAACAAGGCTTAACCACGGCGTGCATCACCAAGGTGTTCCCGACCCGTAGCCACACGGTGGCGGCCCAGGGCGGCGTGAGTGCGGCCCTGGGCAACATGGAAGAGGACGACTGGCGCTGGCACATGTACGACACCGTCAAGGGATCGGACTGGCTCGGTGACCAGGATGCCATCGAATACATGTGCAAGGAGGCCATTCCAGCCATCCTGGAATTGGAGCACTACGGTCTACCGTTCAGCCGCACGGCGGAAGGGAAAATCTACCAGCGCGCCTTCGGCGGTATGACCACGCGTTTCGGCGAAGGGCCCGCAGCTCGGCGGACCTGTGCCGCCGCCGACCGCACCGGTCACGCCATGCTGCACACGCTGTATCAGCAGTCTTTGCGGCACCAGGCGGAGTTCTACGTCGAATACTTCGCCCTCGACCTCATCATGGACGACGAAGGCGCCTGCCGTGGCGTCATCGCCTGGAACCTGGACGACGGCAGCATCCATCGCTTCAACGCGCATATGGTCATTCTGGCCACCGGCGGTTATGGCCGGGCCTATTTCTCCTGCACCTCCGCGCATACCTGCACTGGCGACGGCAACGCCATGGTGCTGCGTGCCGGCTTGCCGTTGCAGGACATGGAATTCATTCAGTTCCACCCCACGGGCATCTACGGCGCCGGCTGCCTGATTACGGAAGGCGTCCGCGGTGAAGGTGGTTACCTGACCAATGCCCAGGGGGAACGCTTCATGGAGCGTTATGCCCCATCGGCCAAGGACCTGGCCAGCCGCGACGTGGTCAGCCGGTCGATGACCATCGAGATCCGCGAGGGCCGCGGTGTTGGCCAATCCAAAGACCACATCCACCTGCACTTGGAACATCTGGAACCCGCGGTGATCCACGAGCGGCTGCCGGGGATCGCCGAGACGGCAAAAGTGTTTGCCGGCGTCGACGTGACCCGGGAACCAATCCCCGTGTTGCCCACGGTGCACTACAACATGGGCGGCATCCCGACCAATTACCGGTGCGAGGTATTGAACCCGAGCAAAGACGACACCGACCGGGTCGTGCCCGGCCTGATGGCGATCGGGGAAGCGGCCTGCGTCTCGGTGCACGGCGCAAACCGGCTCGGCTCCAACTCCCTTCTCGACCTGGTGGTGTTCGGACGCGCCGCCGCCATCCGTTGCGGCGAAGTGATCGAGAAGAACACCAAACAGAAGGAACCAGGAGCGGGCTCCGCCGACCTGGCGCTGGGCCGGCTCGATCGCATCCGAAATGCGGCCGGCACCCTCCGCTCGGCCGACCTGCGCCTGGAAATGCAGCGCACGATGCAAAGCTACTGCGCCGTCTTCCGCACCGGCGAAACCCTGGACGAGGGTAGCACGCTGATCCATCAAGCGTGGGACAAACGCCCGGACATGGTGATCTCCGATCGCAGCCTGATCTGGAATTCCGACTTGGTCGAAGCGATCGAGCTGGACAACCTGATGTATCAGGCCGTGACCACCATGGAATCCGCCCGCCACCGCACCGAGAGCCGGGGCGCCCATGCCCGCGAGGACTTCACGGAACGGGATGATCAGACCTGGCTGAAGCACAGCCTGTGCTGGATCGACGAGGCAGGCCAAGTCACCATGGGCGACCGGCCGGTGCACTTGACCACCCTGACCAACGACGTGCAGCCCATCGCGCCTAAGGCAAGGGTCTATTGACCTTGCGGAAGGGCAACCGTCGACAGACGCCATTCTCCTGAACGTGACAGGACCCCCGAACCATGGTCGAATTTACCCTGCCCGCGAACTCCAAGGTGCGCCCCGGCAAGATGATCACCGATGCGCGCGGGGCCAAGCGCACCAAGGTGTTCCAGGTCTACCGATGGAACCCCGACGACGGCGACACCCCGCGGCTCGACGAGTACGAAGTCGACCTTGACAAGTTCGGCCCTATGGTTCTGGATGCCCTGATCTACATTAAGAACCATGTGGACAGCACCTTGACCTTCCGACGGTCGTGCCGGGAAGGCATCTGCGGATCCTGTTCCATGAACATCGACGGGTTGAACACACTGGCGTGCACCAAACCAATCGATGAGATGGACGGTGACGTCAAAGTTTATCCTTTACCGCATATGCCAGTGGTTAAGGATTTGGTACCGGACTTGAGCCATGCCTACGCGCAGCTCGCATCGATTGAACCCTGGCTGCAGACCCAATCGCCGGCGCCGCCGGACCGGGAGCGTTTTCAATCGCCAGAAGACCGGGCCAAACTGGACGGCCTGTATGAGTGCATCCTGTGCTTCTGCTGCTCGACGAGCTGCCCAAGCTATTGGTGGAATCCGGAACGCTATCTCGGTCCAGCCGTGCTGTTGCAAGCCTATCGCTGGCTGGCCGACAGCCGCGACGAGATGACCGGTGAACGGCTTGATAACCTGGAAGACCCATTCCGGCTGTATCGCTGCCATCAAATCATGAACTGCACCCGGACGTGTCCGAAGGGCTTAAATCCGGCCAAGGCGATCACTGAGATCAAGAAACTGATCGTCGCCCGGCGCGGCTAAGGGCGTCGACCCCCGACCTGGACATCTTTGCACCCTTGAGACTTGCGTGCGGCCGGTCCGGTTCGGGTCGGCCGCTTTGGTTTGACGCCCCACAGCCAATTGCCATCGACCAGCCGGGTTCCATACACCGGAGGCATGGTCCAACCGTTCACCAGGAGCGTACAGGAAACGAGTTGATCGTCGCAGGTGTGAAGGGGCTGGAGATGGAATCGAGGAGTCGCTCGCTGATTGTGTATTATGATGGGGACTGCCCCGTCTGCTCACGGGAAATCGGATTCTACCAACGCCGACATGGCGCCGAGGCGATCCGCTGGCTCGACGTGTCCCAGGTGGGCGAAAGTGCGCTTGGACCCGATCTTACCCGAGCGCAGGCCTTGGCCCGGTTTCACGTTCGAGAAGCGGACGGCACCCTGGTCGATGGGAGTCAGGCGTTTCTGCGACTGTGGCAACGTCTCCCGGCGTTCGCGTGGTTCGGCCGCCGACTAGATATTCCCGCGGTGACGTGGGTGCTCGACCGTGGCTACGCCGGCTTCCTGTTCCTGCGGCGCCGGTTCTTGCGAAGACCCGGTGGCGGTGGTCCCGCTGCCCCCCCTTCACCGACAAAGCGACAATTCTAACGGTCGGCGTCTTGCCTGGCCCTGGCCCGTTTGTCAGCGGTAGGTCGGCTGAACAGCGGTCCCCATGACCGAACGTCAAGACTCTTGGGATGTTTCTGCCGGGGCGGCACATCGTGCCGAAACGAATTTGCCCACCCGAGCCGGCTCTCGGATGGGCAAATTCTGCCGATCCCGGCGCACCGCCGTGACCGGTCGGATCGGATAGACCTACTGGATTGTGTCTTCGCGCACGATCTTGCGGATGACCGCCAGAATCTCTTCCAGGCTCAGCTCGCGGTCGCGCGCGACATTGCCAGCGAGATACTGTTCGGCAAACGTCACGGCAGCGGATTCGCCGCCACGTTCTGGGGCCCGGGTGTGCTCCTTGATATCCATGATGCTGTCTCCCGCTGGATGGTACCTTCCCAGGGGGCTTAGCAAAAAGGCGGCCAAACTGACCGACGGCATGGAGATCATGGAACGCGCAAGCCGATGTCGTTAACCACCTCCAACATCAAGGGCACACCAACCCGGACGGAGGCGGCATAAGGGGCAATCGCTGACTCTGTCAGACTCGGTCGCGGTTGATCACCACATCGACGGGACCGCTCCGAACACAAATCCATTGACATTCGGCTCGTGAGGATGGCGGACCCCGGCGGAACGCACTTGGGTTCCTTCGATGCACAAATCCGCTCTGTCTGAGATCGGGTGCTGTGTCAGCTCTGTTTCACCCCCCCCCCTCTTTTACTCGGCATCAGAGTCAAGGATGATAGCATAGTCCTCGATTACCGTATTGGCCAGCAGACGGCGACACATCTCGTCCAATCGTGCCCGGGCGGTTTCAGTATTGGTCTCCGTGAGGTCCATATGGATCACCTTCCCCTGGCGAACCGGACCGACCTCAGAGAAACCCAGGCCATGGAGCGTGGTTTCGATCGCCTTGCCTTGGGGATCGAGGACGTCTGGTTTCAAGGTCACAGTAATCGTCGCTTTGAGCATGCGCACGGGCGCTCCCCGAAACGGGTTCAGATCGCCTGGACGTTGGTCAAGTCGCCCACTGTGCCTTCCGGCAGGATGCCGAGCCGTCGGGCGACCTCCTGGTAGGCTTCCTCGACGGCGCCCAGGTCCTCGCGGAACCGGTCCTTGTCGAGTTTTTGATTGGTCTTGACGTCCCACAGCCGGCAACTGTCCGGGCTTATCTCGTCGGCAATGACGATACGCATCTCCTCGTTTTCCCACAGCCGGCCGAACTCCAGCTTGAAATCGACCAACCGCAAACCGACGCCGAGGAATAGGCCGGTCAGGTAGTCGTTGACGCGCAGCGACATGGACATCATGTCATCCAAATCTTGCGGCGCGGCCCACCCAAAGGCCGTGATGTGCTCTTCGGACACCAGGGGATCCCCCAGATCGTCGTTCTTCAAATAATATTCGACGATAGACCGCGGCAGCGGCGTGCCCTCGATGATGCCGAGCCGTTTGGACAGCGACCCGGCGGCGATATTGCGCACCACGACTTCAAGAGGAATGATCTCAACCTCGCGGATCAACTGCTCCCGCATGTTGAGGCGGCGCACGAAATGGGTGGCGATGCCAATCTCACCAAGCCGCACCATCAGATACTCGGAGATTCGGTTGTTGAGCACCCCTTTGCCAGAGATCACGCCCTGCTTGCGATTGTTGAAGGCCGTCGCGTCGTCCTTGAAGTACTGGACCAACGTGCCCGGTTCCGGTCCTTCAAACAGAACCTTCGCCTTGCCCTCGTAAATGCGACGGCGTCTCGACATCTCGGCGGTCCCAGCTGGCGCGCGGCGGCCTCACCCGTGCCTGCGCGGACAATCCAGTCCCTGATATAGCAAGACGCTCCGGTCAGCACAACAAACCGGGTCGGGGCACTGGGGTTTTGGCCACCCTCAGGGGGCTGGACCGAAATTGAGGGGTCGCCAGGCCGTGCGGTCCGGCGGGCCGTCGGCAAACCGGCCGACGGCCCGCGCCTCCGTCCAGGGCAGGCGCCGGTTGGGCAGGGCGATCAGCGCGCTGCACACCGTGCCGAAGCCACCGGGTAGCTGAAAACACATGGCACCGCTGGCACCGGTATCGGCGTCGTGGCTGGTGTCGGCCAGCAACCCCTGCCAGGCCGACCAGTCGCCAACGGCCGGGTCGGGACGGTCGGCCGACGCAAACCGTGGCAGGAAGCGCCGGCTTCGCGGATCCGCAGGATCGTTCGGATCGAAGCCGGTGACCATGCCGAGCTCGAGCGGCAAGGCCTGGAGGGTGATGGGCCGCTGACCGGTGCCATCGCGATGGCACAACAGAAAGCCGTCCTGGTCATCGAGAATCACCAGATTGAACGGCCGGTAGCTGCGCGGGTCGAGCGCCGCCAGCGCATCTGCCGCCTCGGCGGCATCGGCGTGATCCAGGGCTTCCAGCACCAGTTCGCCACGCGAACGCTTGCCGTCCTGCGGCCCCAGCGTACCAACACGGTTGAGCACAGCCGCCAAGACACCGTGGTCGTTGACGCCGAGCCAACTGCCGGCGGCCAGTTCGTCCAATCCCGCCACCACATCGGTGCGGTCGGGCCAGTGCCGGCCCGGTGCCCGCCACGGCCGGCCGGCCATCTCATCGCGATTGGCGGCGACGAGCACCGGCCAATCATCCCCTGGCCGCCGGTCGATGACGACGCTGCACATTCCATCTCCTTTCCCCGCCCTCGCCTCATCGGCCCCTGCGACGCCGCGACAGGGGTGCGTTTTGTCCCGGTCGCTCCCTGTGCGGACGATGACTTGCCCGGCGTCTCCGTTATATAGTCATCCATCTGCCAGACCCGACGGACCCGGAGCGCACCGATCATGGACAGTTTTGAGGAACGGCAAAAAGCCTTTGAGAAAAAATACGAACACGATCAGGACCTCCTGTTCCGCATCATGAGCCGGCGGGCCAAGCTGACCGGCCTGTGGGCTGCGGAGCACCTGGGCCTGGGGCCGGCCGAAGCCGACGCTTATGCGGCGGAGATCGTGCAAGTCGACCTGGAGGAGCCCGGACACCAGGACATCGTGCGTCGGCTTCGGGTCGACTTCGACGCCAAGGGCATCGACATCAGCAACCACCGCATCGAAAAAGAACTGGAGCGCCTGCTCGATACCGCCACCCAGCAGGTCAAGAACGCCTGAGACGCCCGTCATCGCCCGCATCGCCGGCGATCCATGGATCACTCCACGGGGTTGCCGGCCGGGGCGAACCCCGTCCGGTCCGCAAGCCGGTGATGGTCGCGGAGCGCCCAGTGCACGGTGGGGAAGGCCAGGTCGTCCCAGGGAATGTCCGTCCAGTCGAATAGGCCGACAGCCTCGCTCTCCGGCCCTGCCGACACAGAGGGCGAAAGCAAGCGAGCGCGGAAGATCAGTTGCACCTGGTTGATACGCGGCAGGTCGTAGAGCGCAAGCAGCGCCTCGATCTCCAGCGACGCGCGTGCCTCTTCCCACGCTTCGCGGATCGCGCCGTCCCGGCTGGTCTCGTGTAACTCCATATAGCCCGCCGGAAGGGTCCAGTACCCTTTGCGCGGCTCGATGGCACGCCGGCACAACAGAATACGATCCTGCCAGCTCGCCACGACGCCAACGACCACACGCGGGTTTTCGTAGGCGATGAAACCGCAATCGGGACAAATGAGGCGTTCGCGGTCATCGCCGGGTGGGATGAGCCGCTGACGCGGTCCGCGGCTGGAGCTGGTCTCGGTCATGGCACCAGTGTCGCCCAGCCGCAGAGACCGGGCAAGGGGCGATGAACCGCTGTACGCCCGGCGCCGCTCGCCATCGACCGCCGGCGCCGGCACCGTGTCCTCCACCCACGCCAGGCCAGCCCCTACCATGGAGGCAAGCGCGCGCTCTGCGCGGTCGGCCAAGCCGCCCATCCTGTCCAAGACGGTGTTTGGTGCCGGAACCGTCCGATCCTCAAGGAAGAGGAAGAAGGCGAGACACCACTTCTTGGTTTGGCCCCGCAGGGCTTGGCCCTTGGGGTTCGGCGGTTTCTGGCGCAATAGCTCGTCGAGTCTGCGGTCCGCCTGCTGGCGATAGGCTTTGAGCGTGCTGTCTTTGAGGTGATCCCGCCGTCGCCCGACCCGGGTTGCCCCGGGGCCGTCCCATGTCTTGCGCGGCTTCTTTGACCAACGGCCCGAAACACTGACCGGTCCTCGGGCCGCCCTGTTTCGGAGCGCCGGCATCCTTGCCGGCTGGACCGCCGGCTTCCAGCCGGCCCGGACCAC
>JANQJV010000164.1 GCA_028281465.1 Azospirillaceae bacterium
GCATGAAGATCGGTCGTTCATTGGTGCCGCGAAGCCCGTGCTCTAGACCCCGCAAAACCCCGGCGAGCACCTCACAGAGAGGGCGTAGTTTCTTGTTAGCCCGAAGCTGGACAGCACCAGGGCCAGGACTGACCGAGGTACGTCCGTGTTCCATAGGAGGCAAGTAACAGCCAATGAGAGCTTGGTTCATTGCTTGACGTCTATCGTGGTGGAACACGCCACTCGGTGAGCACATTACTGCCCAGCAGATTGGATAACGACCTACAACCGGTGGTTTGCCGATGTGCTGATGTGTTCCTGCAATGAATCATTCGTTGCTGGCATACCACGCCGGCTCGACAGTGCCAATTTATGCTCCATCATTTTCGTTTGCACATCCACACTTGTTGTGATTGCCGTGGAAGTTCCGCTCGTGTTTAATGCGCTCACATTTGGGTTGACTTCCACGTGCCTTCATTGTGGTCAGGCCGTTCGGCAGCGTCATCGACCACTTGACCGTATGTGTTTTTCCCGAGTGACTCAACTCAACCAAGACCCTTGCATGCATGGGGCGGGGAGTTGAGTGAGGTTTGAGCCATCACCGACAGCCGGCACGGACAATCCTGGCATAAAGAGGGAAACAAGAATGCGAGTCGATAAACCGGCAGGCATGAAGCCCAAGAACAAGACTCCAGTTGGTCGACGGGGTGGGCGCGCAATGTCGGCCGATGCGTCGGATGCCGAAACGCAACGTTATCTTAAGGGGCTGCTGGAGTCCTTGACGCCTGGTCGACAGAAGGATCTAGAGGAGATTGCTGCCATAGAGGGTACATCCCTATTGGCCGTTTTGCAGCAGATTCGGGAGACGGCTGACGAGGCTGGAGTCCCATTTAGGATCGCCAGCATGATTGTGGTCGAACTGCGCCGAACTCGGTACCCCGGGCACTAACTGCAGGGCGACTGGTCCCACCGCCCCTGGAGGTTTCCATGGTATGCAGCTCTTGCTGTTGCTGGTCGGCCTGTCGCCGGTTCGATGGCGTCTTCAGCTCGCCGCGGACGCATTGTGCGCATGAGGTGCAAATCTACATGAGTAGCCCCAAGGCTCCGTGAAAGCCGTGCTATGGGCCGGTCGTAAGATCGGACCCGAAGGAGCGTGAGACCTTTGTATGGACGCAGGTTGGGGTCTTTGTCTTTGTGCAAGCAATACGTGTGTGGGTGTCGCGGCGGGCAAACCGATGCGATGTCGTCTTTGAAAGTCGGTTTCTGGTAGGCGCCCCGCTGACATTGTTCGCCTTGACATGATCGCTGATGACGACATGGGTTTGGCGTATTCATTCAATGAATGTCCCCGTTCTTGGTTGTTCTCTTGATTGTTCTGAGTCAGCTTCCTGCCCATCAGTAACCTGTTCTTCGCAACCAGCAGCTCCATCGCTGATGGTTTGTGTTTCCGTGCTTGCAGTCGATGCAAGGCTGACAATATCATCATCGCCATCCGAATCGTCAGCGAGATAGTCGCAAATATTTTTGTGGTTGGCTTGATTCTTGTTGTGATTGAGGCGGCGACGTGTACCGCATCCATTTTCATCGTCAATGCCATCACATTATCTTGTGCCATGATCGGCGGTTTCCATGCATCGTAGCGTGCCGATGTTTCCAGGTGCTTCTGTTTTTTTCAGGAAGCTGAGGGTACGTGTTGCGGCATTTGTAGGCCAGCTTCACGGATTTGCCCCTGAAAATACCGAATTTGCGGGTTGATGGAGCCTACCAACGCCGCAACCTTGGGCGATAGAAGTTTGTCAAGTTGCGTGCGGCGAGGGCAAATTTTTATTTCAGGACTCCGTCTCATGGTTAGGGCAAGACTCTCATGTGTCTGTCGTCGGAAGAAAGGAAAATAACGGGCGCTCATCCATTGGTCCAGTCGAGAGCGTTCCCCGCCCACATTGGTTTCGTGGAACCCGGGCGGGTTTTCTTATTTTTTAGCAGATCGTTGTCGCAGATTGAATCAATCTGCTCGGGATGTGTTCCAAACCCGTCGACGGAGCCACACTCCTCAGCGTCGCGGTCGCGCTGTTTTCACTGCCTGTGGTTTGGCCAGCTTGACTTGCCTTGAACATCAGATGCGGTAGGCGCCGTTACGGTATGGCATGGGACGGTGCGTCTCCGATCAGCATTGCCCGCTGTCGCCGGTGGAGGCCGACGACACTGGGATCGGCCAAAATCTCCAGAGTTTTCCCAGCGCAGGTCTGCATCAGGCGGTCCAAGGTGGCAAACAAGATTGTGCCGATGCCGCATCCCTGGGTCACAGGGGCGATGGGGGGGGGTCATCTCGAACCGCCCCGACGTCACGTCCACGGGTGCCACGGCGCCGACACCGAGCAGGGCCGACTCCGCTGGGATGGCCTCAACGACCAGGACGAGGCCTTCGGCGGTCTGTGCCGGCGTCACCGTCCATACGTCGGTGCAGCCATCCAGGAACGCGGCGTCGTATCCCTGGACTGCTTTGGGGACTGATCCCAACGGCCCGAAACACTGACCGGTCCTCGGGCCGCCCTGTTTCGGAGCGCCGGCCTCCTTGCCGGCTGGACCGCCGGCTTCCAGCCGGCCCGGACCACG
>JANQJV010000285.1 GCA_028281465.1 Azospirillaceae bacterium
TGCCGCCGGACTTCGAGGCCACGTATCGCCGGCATCTGCTCACGGCCTATGAGCAGGACCTGCGGATCATGCCGGGGGTCCGCGCCGTGCTGGACACGCGCGCGGTCGACGTCTCCCTCGCCACCAGCTCCAGTGCGGCGCGGCTCAAACGGTCCTTGGAGCTGGTCGGCCTGGACTGCGTGTTCGCCGGGCGAACCACCACGGCCTCGGAGGCACCGTCGACGGCCGCGAGAGTCGTGCCGGTTCGGGCACGCTGTCGGCCAACCTGTCCCGCGCGGTGGTCGGGTCTCCGACCTGGGTGTTGATCATCCCGTCGAGGCCCTCAACAAGGCGCATGAGGTTCTCCGCACTTATCCACTCCCCCCCGAGGGCGAACCGAGGTATCTGAGACTCAACCATACAATCGCACGAGGAACCGCTCGTCGTCCTCGATCAGGTCGGGGGCGGTCCCATTGTGTTCCTTCATGCCCCGAACGATCTTGCGGGGCACCCCCATGCCCATATGCTCCAGATAGCCGTAGTCCCGCATCACGTCCTTAAGAAGCTGATTTCGGGCGGCACGGGTGCCGGCACGCATGCGCGCCGGCGTGATGCCGTTTGGCAGTTTGCCGGGCGAGATGATCTCTAGCCGATCCCGGTAGACAGCCAACGCGATGTCGGTGTGCGACAACAGATAATCCCGGTGAATCAGAGCGTTCACAACCGCTTCCCGTACGGCCTCGACAGGATAGGCCGGCTTTTCCCGGCGGCGGGTGCCGTCGTCGAGACCGGCGGTGACCGGCGTGTTTCGCGAGACGAAGCCTTGAGCCTGTTCCACGAGACCGGCCTCGAGCACGATGCCGGCTTCGTCCATGAGTGGCGTCATCGGCCCGCGGAGCGTAGCGCGTTCGCGTGCGGCGTAGTCTTTCTCGATCCCGGGAAACGCTGCAGCATCGATACCGGCTTGCGGCAAGAACCGGTTCGGCGTTCGCCCGAACAACAGCATGCCGGAAAGGGAGACGCCGTCTTCGACCAGAATTTCGGTATTGACCAGAAGGGTTTGCCATCCCGCCTGGTCGTCGTCGTCAGGCACGTCTTGCTGCCGCACCCTGCCGAAGTAGTCTCGCAGCCGTCGACGGTCCAAATCCATCATCACGGCCCCGGAGACGGGCCGCAAATCTGCGCGAAAGCTGCCGCATTGCTGGAACAGCCGGCTCAGCTCCTGTGGCGACGGCTCCCGGCTCTGCGTGCCGACGCGAATGTAATAGGTGTGCCGGCTGTTGTGCCACTGGCTGTGAACGTCAATGCCACGCGGCACGCGCACGACGGCAACATGTCGACCCGGTTCCACATCTCTGACAACTTCAAAAAAGGGAATGATGCCCGGCCGAATCTTGTCACGGCAGGCGGTCATCACCCATTCCTCCAGGTCGGGGCGCGTCAAGCCGGCAATCGTCCCATCGTCATCGACGCCGAGCAGCACCATGCCGCCTTCGAGATTGGAGAAGGCGACGAGTTCTTTGGCAAGTTCATGGGTCTGGAGTACGTCGCGTTTGAGTTCGACGCCGGAGTTCTCGCCATGCGCGATGAGTTCCAGGAGCTCGGTGCGGGTTGCCATGGGTCAGAAGCCATATTTGGAGCGGCGCACTTCGAAGGCGGTTTTGCCGCCTTCCAGGATTTCCTCGACCAGGTCTCGCACGGGGGCGGTGTCAATGGACCCCATGTGCTCCTCAGCCACCCTGGCTTTGCCATTGCTTGCTGTGGCCTCTCCGGAGGCCGAAAGGCCCAGGATCAGCTCGGCGTCACCCAGAACCGGGAGGTTGGCATTGTGCGAGGACAGGATGAACTGCCGACGCCTTTTTTCGCGCCGCAGGATCGGCACCACGCCTTCGGATATGAACCGGTTGTCCAGGTCGTCTTCCGGCTGATCCACCACCAGCGGCGCCTCCGACTTCAGCAACAGCAGCAGCAGCAAGACGGCCGTCGCTTTTGTCCGGTGGATAGCTCCTCCAAAGCGCGCCATGCGGGCGGATCGCCGTCCGCCACCGTGTTCAACTCGAGCCTGGTTGTGGCCGGAAGCTCCAGCTCCTCCATGCGCATGAACAGATCCAAACCCGCCCTCGCAATGCGGTCGGCACCACCAGCGGGAAGATCATAGACTCGCATGAGCGCCTCCTTGCCTTCCCGGCAGTGCTGCGCGAGATCGCTCAGGGACAGCGCGTCAAGGTCCGCAATCCGCTCCAGCGTCGCGGCAAGGTTGCCGCCGGCTTCACGCAGCAGCTTCTTCAAAGGGTCTCGATTTCCATCTTTCGCAACTCCAACCCTGATGCGATTGCAAAGCCGTTTTGTTATTGTTCTTGCTGCGCTCGCAAGGCCGCGGAATTCTTCGGCCTTTACGTCTTCCCACTCTGCGAGAAGGGTTTGACGCTCCGTTTCCTGGACGGCCAGGTCACGCTGCAGCGTGTGCCTTTTTTGTTTCAGCGGTTGGAGTGCCTCAATTTGCCGGCGCAAACGAATGAATGCCTCGCCGTCGATATTGGATCTCTGGAGCTCGCGCAGCAGCCGCTCGTAGACTTGCTCGATGACGGTACGCCGCTCGTTCCAGCGCGTTTTGACATCGGCCATCGCGCGGTCGGCTTCCGCCAACACGGCACCCAGTTGGTCGCGCACGTCCGCGAGTCTGGCGGAGAGCGAGCCGAGCAACGGCTCGATCTCCGCCAAGATATCGGCGTTGGGCAGTCCTTCGATCGCTTTGCCTAAGGCGAAAGCCGTGTCGATCGGCAGAGCCTCGCTCAAGTCTCGATGGTGCGCGCGGACCGGTTCCAGCCGCTCCTCGACGTCTGAGAACCAACGCTCCTCACGCACGAGCCGGCTCTTTTCCTTCAGCCGCTCCTCCAGGCCGGATGGCTCATAGGACTTCAGGGTCTCTTCGAGCCCCGGCAGGGCCGCAAGCCGCTCATCCAAAGCGTTGATCTCGCTGCGACTCTCCACGATACGACGTCGCGACCGCTCCAACGCCAGCCGAAGCGCCGATTTGCGCGACGCGCGTTGAGGGTCATGGGTCACGAACCGCTCCAGCAGCACCGTCAGCTTGTCCCGGCTCTTTGCCAGCTCAGCGATCTCATGCTGACCGAACAGTTCGACCCCCGGCATGACGTCGCGCGGTGAAACGGACAGCACCTGACCGGTGTCATCTTTCACGACAGGAGGATTGGGAACCGTTCGTTCGATGACGTAGCAACGCTCTACCGGCCCGGGCGACCGCACGCGCAAGGACACTTTGGTTCCCGAACGAAGAACGTTCTGTGCCATGCCAGTATGGGCTCTGCGCGCGTCTTCGCCGATGGGATCGAGATCAAGGACGTAGCGCAGGCTTTCGATCACCGTCGATTTTCCCGTGCCGCGCCCACCAATGAGCACATTCAAGTTGGGGTTGAAGTGCACGGCGGTCCCATCGAGGAAACCGCCTTCCCACGCCATGGCCTGAAATTGTGCATGGGGTTCCGGCGTCGGGTCGCTGTGCAGGCGAATGCGGGACTCCGGATCCAGGAAGGCCTGACGGAGCGCTTCGACCGACACCTGCGACATCTTGAGGAAACAGGAGGCGCTATCCTTTTTTAGGTGTTCCGGGTTGCTCACATCCGACGCATTGACAATGGCCAACGGTCGATCCCGTCGGTGTGCCGGGTCCGTGTTCTTGAGGATGCCTCTGAATCGCTCCGGTGCCTCATCGATCGACCCCGGCAGGGCACCGGCAAGCAGGTCCGGTGATTTCCAGATATCCGCTCGACTCTGGCCAGACAACGTCGTTAGTAGCCCGCCTTTATGGGTCAGGTGCGCGGCGATAAAGGCAGCCCCCCATTCTTTAGCCTTGGCGAGTAGTTCGAGTGAGTACCACTTTCCTAGGGGTGAGGTTTGATCCATGTCACGTACACCGCATTCGCCGATACACCTGTCGACCTTGCTGATATACCTGTCATCGGCACCGCAATCGAACAAACATAAGAAGTGAACACCATCCTTGGTGACGGCTTCAAATCCCGAAAACACCCACAGGCCGGCCTGTCGTGCCGCATGAATGAGGCCTCGTGATGGACCAATCTGATAGTGATCGGTAACGCCGATAATCTCTATTCCAGTTTCAACGCAGGTCACTATAAGAGCATTGTTGTAGTCTGCTTCAGATCGAAAGTCTGTTTTCTGTTTTTGGCGTATGACGTAGGCGAAGGGGTTGACTTGCAGGGCGCAACGATAGAAGCGTGCGCCATTGGGCAGCGATCGTGCTGAGGAAGTAGGGCTTGTTTGCGACAAGGTTCTCCGCCCTTCCTGCGTTGGCTTCGAGGAGCCTTTGACCCTCGACAGCCTCTTCTCCGTGGCAGCATACCTCCTACCGACGGTCCCAAAGAGTAACGGCATGACCTATGCGACGCGACCCCCGCCGTTTGGACAGGGGCAGGTCTGAGCTAAAGGGACAGAGCCGCTCACCCACCACATTAGCCTTGCGTATGCTGTCACAGGGCGCCGTTGTTTAGCATGCACCAGGCTGCCCGCCAAAGATTGGAACCGCCGCTGTGACCAAGACGGACCTGGTGATCTTCGATTGTGATGGTGTGTTGATCGACAGTGAGGGGATCGCCGCCCAGGTCCTGGTCGACACGCTGGCGGCTTGAAATCCCGGTATTCGGAAGTCTAGAAATCGTGCTCCGGAGACCAAAACGGACTCCTGACACAGTCTGGGGTGCTCACGGGATCTCGGGGCCAACT
>JANQJV010000046.1 GCA_028281465.1 Azospirillaceae bacterium
CGCCATCTTGGCGGCCGGCCGCTGGGCGTGGTCCGGGCCGGCTGGAAGCCGGCGGTCCAGCCGGCAAGCATGCCGGCGCTCCGAAACAGGGCGGCCCGAGGACCGGTCAGTGTTTCGGGCCGTTGGTATTACGCACCGACACGACGCGTGGGCCGCATAAATGCTGACTCTATCATGATCAACGTCGCGGATATCGTCCGCCGCTTCGAACCGGAGTCCTGTCATCGCGATGGCGCGTCCATGCTTCCATCGCATCCGCACACCTTAAGCGACGTTGTCGACGCGGTACCCGGCGGACACCTCTGGCGCTGCATTGAGCGCAGCGCAGAGATCTGATCGACGTCCTATCGCTTCGCTGCTCGAGCTGCTGATGGACCTCAGCGCCGCAGCGATCATCGCATTGGCCAGCGCCGAAGCGCAGGGCTCATGGCGCTGCAACACCCACTCCGTGACCGTCCTCTACCGTCCAAGGCTCGTCGGCGCGCGACGAAACGCCATTTCTCACCCCTTGGCGGCTTGCTCAAGCAATGCCAAGTTCACACAGCTGCGCAGTTGGCCGTCGCGCAAGTATTGCACTGCTGCGAGCAGAGACAGGCGGCGCATGTCCTGTCGACTCTCCGGTGTGAAAAAAGCGGCATGCGGCGTCACGATCAGCCGACCTTCGAGCCAGCCTTCCCCCGCCGACCACGCTGCCAAGAGCGGATGGTTTCGCTCCGGCGGTTCGACCGGCAACACATCCAGCCCCGCGGCGCATAGGTGCCCGGATCGAAGCCCCCGCTCCACAGCATCGAGGTCAACAATAGCGCCGCGCGCCGTGTTCACCAGCACTGCACCCGGTTTCATCGCGACAACGGCGGCATCGTCGATCAACTGGTGGGTTTCGTTCGTAAGCGGACAGTGAAGACTGACGATGTCGGCCAAACCCAGAAGTTCGGCCAGGCTTTGGCAGCGCCGGATGCCCAAGGCCAGCTCGATGCCGGGTGGCAGATACGGATCGTAGAAGGCGATCGACAGATCAAACGCCCTGGCACGCTGGGCCGTCGCCAAGCCAATGCGCCCTAGACCAATGATGCCGAACACCTGGCCACGCACGCGGCGCACCGGTGGAACCGGCAGGCTCAGCGTGTTCCACGCGCCGTTGTCGCGTCGACATCGGGCGTCATAGGCTACGGTGGCGCGGAGCAGCGACAGCACCAGGGCCATGGCGTGGTCGGCCACCTCGGTGGTGCCATAATCCGGCGTATTGCAGACGGGAATCCCACGGGCCGCACAGGCGGCCAGGTCGATGTGGTTAAAGCCGACTCCGGCTTGGATGATGATGCGGACCTGCGCCAACCGATCCACCACATCGGCCGTGATTCTGTGCCGGCTGCGGCAGTTGATGACGGCATCGGCCGAAGCCAGCGTCTGCGCGGGCACGACACCATCCACTGGGCGGGCGATCTCCAGCGTGACCGTGTGCTCGCCCATTTCGCGGACGAGAAGATCGTGCTCGAGATAGGCGTCCGTATCGGCGAACTGCGGATCAATGACGAGAATGCGGGTCATGCCGCTGGCACCACCGACTCGTCATCGACCGCCATCCCGATCGGCACCCCCAGTTCGGCAAAGGCTTCATCAATGGCGTTCAGGATAACCTCCATGTCGCTCTCCACCAGATCGCCCATCACACCGATCCGAAAGGTACCGGCTGCGGTGAGTCGTCCCGGGAAGATAACGATGTTACGTCGCTCCAAGGCATCATAGAAGGCCTGGAAGCTGTAATTCGGGTGATCCGGATCGTGCACCGTGACAATCAGCGGGGCGGCTACGGCGTCCGGCAATAGGGTGGTCAAGCCTCGGGCGCGCAGCCCATCAACCAAACGGCGCCAATTGCGCCGATAGCGTGCCAGGCGAGCGGCCTGCCCTTCCCGTGCATGGCGCTCGCACGCAGTGGCCAAGGCACTCATGACATGGGTTGGGGGCGTCCAGCGCCACCAACCGGTTTTTTCCAGGAACCGCCATTGGTCGTGCAGGTCCAGCACCAATGACGGCGAGCGCTTTTCCGCAGCCTCGAGGGCGCTCTGCTTCACGATGGCGATGCCGACACCGGGTACGCTCTCCAGGCATTTGTTCGGCGAGACGAAGAGGGCTTCCAAATCAAGTGCCGCGGCATCCAACGGCACGCCGCCGAACGACGCCACCGCATCAACCAACAACCGCTTGCCGTTCCGGCGTGCCACCTCGGCGATCACATCGACGGGATTGAGGATGCCAGTACCGGTTTCGGCGTGGCAAACGACGATATGCGTGATGGCAGGGTCACGATCCAAGGCGGCCTCAACATCCGCCGCCGTCGGCAGCGGCAACATGGGCAGTTCCAACACGGCCGTCGGCAGACCAATACCTTCTGCGATCGTGCGCAACCGCAAGCCGTAAAAGCCGTTCTGGATCACCAGCAGTTTGCCGTCGCGCGGTACCAGAGTGTGGAAACCGGCCTCGATGGCGTACGTGGCACTGCCCTGCAAAGGCACGCAGACATGCGTCTCAGTGCCATTACACAGCTCCAAGAGATAGCGTCGCACCCGAGCAGTCAATGCGCTGTGCGGTGCCGCATTCGGACTGTGGTCGTGCAGCATCGCTTGTTTGACCTCATCCGCGACGGTGAGCGGCCCGGGGGTCAGGAGATAAAAGCTGTGGCGTCGCTCGGCCATGGAACGGTCTCCCTTTGGATGCTTGGTGCTTGGTGCTTGGTGCTTGATGATGAGCGTGCACGGCCGCGTTTGTCAGGCAAAGGTGGCAATGTCATCGCGCAAGCGGTCCAACGCCTCCGCCGCGCGGGCCCGGGCCGCGCCGACGTCTCCGATGATAGCCGGGAGCGGTTCCCGACCGAGCTCGGCCAGGCGCGGCAAAACGTGATCGAACACCTGCCGTCGCCGTCCGGCGCGCAAGTCCGGGCTAAGTTGCATGAGCAGGGCATTGCATACGTTCATGAAGGCATCGTCGAAGACAGCCTCCCAAGCCTCCCGCTCCGGCCCAAAGTCGAACCGCTTGAGGGGGGCCCGCTCTGTTTGCCGCGTTGCCCGCAAGGCCTCGGTGGCCGCAAGATCGACGGTGCCATCGGCGAGAACGACTCCATAGGTCTCCATTGCCGCCGTGGTTCCGACATATCCAAACGCCACGTCTTCACGCACGGCTTCCGGATCGCGCAGTAATGGATCGCCATATCCGCCGCCGCCTGGTGTATAGATTGCCACTTCATCGCCCGGTTGGGGATGGAAGATGTCAAGTTTGCCCAAATCGCGCTCTTGTGCCGTGCCAGGATTGAGCACCACACGCGCCCTTGCCCCCGGCTGACCGCCGGCCATGCCCCATGGCCGGAACAAGAACCGCTCCATACCCCGGCCAAGAACAGCGCTTCCATACCGAGCGATGCGCACGGTGAAAACGACACCGGTGCCGCCACGCCATTGCCCCGCACCGCCGGAATCCGGCCGCAGGCGATAATCGACGATCATCGCCTCGGCCTCTTCCTCGGTCTTTTCGATCGGCGTATTGCGCTGGTTGGCCAAGCTGGAATCACGCCCATCGACGCCGTCGGCGCCCAAACGCGCTCCCGTACCACCGACCAGCGATTGCAAGACCATGACGCGCCGCCCACCGGTCACCGCATCGTGCTCCACCAGCACTGAGGGGATCATAATGCCGCCGCTGGGGGCCGGCATCAGGCCAGGTTTGGCCATCGCGATGCAACCGACCAGCGCCTCGTTGAGCCGAATCGCCGTGGCGCTGCGGATTCCCACGGCAGCCGGCGGCTCGGGATTGACCACCGTGCCGCATGGTGCGGTGACGGTAATGTTCTCAAACAGCCCATGGTTGAGCGGGATGGTCTTGTCGTGGCTGAAAATGAAATGCATCAGCTTCAACGTCAGCCACGGGTGCCGCTTACCACCGGTCGGTATGTTGTAGGCCGCTTCGACCTGCGGGTCCGTCCCGGTGAAGTCCAGATGGATGTGCCCATCCTGTGCCGTTAGACGGCAGCGTACGCGTACGGGAATCCGGGAATTGTAGTCGTCGTCCAGGAAATCCCAGAATTCGGTAGTTCCATCCGGAATCTGGCGTTGCACGGTCCGGGCCTTGATGGCGGCATAGGTGGCGAGATCCGACTGAGCATCCAGAAAGGTCTCAACACCGTGCTGAGTGATGATCTCACGCATGCGCCGCTCGCCAACGCGCAACGCGGCGAGCATGGCCTCGATGTCTCCCAGATTGACGTCGGGCGTCCTGCAATTGGCGCGATACAGCGTCAGAAAATCCTGGTTCATCTCCCCCGCCTTCACCAGCTTCATGGGCGGAATCTGGAAGCCTTCTTGGTACAGCTCACTGAAACGCGGTGAAATGCTGGACGGCACACCGCCACCGATATCGGCGGAATGGATGAAATCCCAGCCATAGGCGACGATGCGGTCGTCATGAAACAGCGGGCTGATCAGGTGCAGGTCCGGCATATGGCTGGCCAGACCATCGGTTGCATAGGGATGATTGGTGATGATGACATCGCCGGGGACCAGGTCCGGCACTTTTTCCAGCGCCGGTCCGCAATGGCTGTCCAAGAACCCGGATACACCGAGGGCGGCCGGATAGGCGAAAAACCGCCCGTCCGGATTGGCGATCGCCGTACCAAAATCACCCGCCTCCTTGACATAGGTGGTGCGCGCCGTCCGCTGCAGGGTGATCGCCATCTCCTCGGTGACGGCGGTGAATTTGTGAAAGAAAATCTCCACCAGGATCGGATCGAGTTTCATGCCAGCGGCACCTCGGTCATATGCAAGGTGCCATGCCGGTCGGCCCGGGCCCGCCAGCCGGGCAGCAACAGCACCGTGGTATCGGGCTGTTCGACCACTGCCGGCCCATCGATCATGGCACCATGGCCCAGATCGGAGCGGGCATACACGGCCGCCTTGGTCCACCGTCCGTCGAGCCACACCTGCCGGGTCTCCTGGGCGTTCGGCTCGCCAGGAGCGAGTTCCGGCAGGCCGATGGCCGGGACACGGCCAATCACCGCAAGGCGAAGCGTCGTGGTCTGCACTGGACTGGTCGGATGTTGGAACCCATAGAGTTGGTGGTGCTGCGTATGAAACAATGCGCACACCAAATCGGCGGACAACGCCGGCATCTGGTCCGGCGGCACGATCACCTCCAACTCGTATGCCTGCGACGGGTAGCGCAAGTTGAACGATACGGTGATGTCGTGCTCGCCGATCAGGTCGCCTTCCCGGGCGATCCAGGCCCGCGCTTCGGATTCCAGATCCGCCAGTGCCAAGGCCACAGACGGCCATCCATCCTGGCCGCTGTCAAGGACACCGGCAGGCGCAATGAGATGCCGGGCTGTCCGAACGTAATCCCGGCGCACGTCGGCAAGTACGGCACCCAGAGCACAGAATGTTCCCGGCGCCGTCGGCACCAGAACGGAGTTCAATCTGGCCTCCAAGACGAGCAGGTTGGCGTGGGTCGGCCCGGCGCCACCATACGCGACCAGCGAAAAGTCGCGAGGATCGATGCCGGCTTGGGCCGTCAGCTTAATCACTTCGGTTGCCATCTTCGTGCTGGCCACGCGCAAGGCTGCCTCCGCCACGCGGACGGATCTGTCGACACCGTCCAGGCCCAATCGATCGGCAATCCGGTCCAATGCCCCGTGCGCCCCGTCGGCATCCAGGCGCATCCGACCGCCAAGAAACCGGTCGGGGTGCAGGATGCCACAAGCCAAATAGCAGTCCGTGATGGTCGCCCGGGTGCCGCCACGGCGGTAACAGACAGGGCCAGGGTCGGCGCCGGCCGAGTCCGGCCCGATCTTGAGCACACCTTGCGCGTCGACCCACAAGATGGAGCCGCCGCCGGCGCCGATGGCACCGACATTGACCACCGGCATCATGAGCGGGAACTCACCGACGAAGGTTCCTGTGGCGAATTCGGGCACGCCGGCTCGGCATAAAGCCATGTCGGCACTCGTGCCGCCCATATCGAGCGTGATGAGACGCGGCTGGTCGACCGCGGCCCCAATCCGTGTCGAAGCCACGACGCCTGAGGCCGGTCCGGACAAGATCGTGTTGATCGGTCGGGCCCGGGCCGTGTCCAGGCCGAGCGTTCCGCCGTTGTTGCCAGTGATGTAGATCGGCGCCTGGATGCCGCGGTTGGCAATGTTTGCCTGAAGCCGATTGAAGTAGCGGGTCATCAGCGGGTGAATGAAGGCGTTCAAAGCCGTCACCACACAACGCTCGTACTCGCGCACCTCGGGCCAGATCACGCCGGATTCCGTGACCAGCACAGTGGGCAAAGCCGCGCGCAGTGCAGCCGCTACCGTGCGCTCCAAACCGGCATCGCGATAGGCATTCAGCAACATGACTGCGACCGCCTCGACGCCGCAGCCTGCCAGGGCTTCGCCGAGGCTGGCCAGACGCTCCGCTGACGGTGGGGACACGATGGTTCCATCGGCTCGCATGCGAGCGTCGATTTCGAACACACGGTCGCGTGGCACCAGTGGCCGTTCCCGTGGCACCGTGAAGTCATACGAACTGGGCAGACGCAGGCGCGCGATTTCAAGAACATCGCGATTGCCTTCCGAGACCACCAGGGCCATGCGCGCACCGCGACGCTGGATAATGGCATTGAGGCCGATGGTGGTGCCGTGCACGATCACCTCAACATCGGTCGGCATCAGCCCGGTTCGTCTTTCGAGCGCCTCCAAGCCTCGCTCCACCGCGGCGGACGGGTCGTCCGGAACGCTCGGCTCCTTGTGGAACGAAAGCAACTGGCGATCCATGTCGACCAGAACGAAATCCGTGAACGTGCCGCCGACATCGATGCCGATCCGATAGCGCGCGCTGCCCATACCCAAACAATCCCAAAACCAAACGCCCACCTTCGTCCCGAGCGAGGAGGCGGCAGCGAGATCGTCCGGCCGCCCCCATTCCCGGTCTTACTTGTTCCTTTAGGGAGGGGGACCGCCCCTACTCCATCGTGACCCAGCGGATTTCCAACCAGTTGTCCGGGCGCACAACGGCATCGACTTTGGTCCGCATGGCATAGGTGAGCACTTGGTGATGGACTGGCACATAAAGCATGTCGTCCTTCACCATTCGGTAGACGGCTTGGATTTTGGCATCTCGCAGGTCCGGATCCGTCACGCTGCGAGCGGTACGGATGGTTTCATCCAATGCGCTATCCGAGTAGAGTGAATAGTTATAGATGCCCTCACCCGTTTCATCATTGCGCGTCATGAGCACGCTCTCTGCCATATACATGCCGTCAAAATAGGGTGAATTGAACCCCATCAGATACATGCTGGCGTCGCGTTCCCAGAGTTTGGGAAAATATTGTGCCCTTGGCATCAGGTTGAGTGAAACCCGGATGCCAACTTGTGCCAGCATGGCGGTCACAGCTCGGCAGATTTGCTCATCGTTGATGTAGCGGTTGTTCGGACAATCCAGGGTAACGGAGAAGCCGTCCGGATACCCAGCGTCGGCCAACAAGCTGCGCGCCTTGTCCGGATCGTATACCGTGTCGTCCAGAGATTCGTCGTAGCCGACGTTGCCGGGAGCCAAGATCTGCCCGGTCGGAATGGCAAGGCCGCGCATCACCGTCCGCGCAATGGTGTCCGCATCGATGGCATAATCAATGGCCTGGCGGACGCGCAGATGCCGGAACGGATTGGTGCCGCCGGCGTCACCATAGGTGAGGACGTCGCTGCCCAGCTCAAAACCGAAGAACAGCGTACGAAATTCATTGGTCTGTTCGACATCGATGTTTGGATCCGCCTCTAGCCTCGAGACGAATTGCGCTGGTACGTCGATGAGAAGATCCAGTTCGCCAGACGCCAGCGCGGCGATGCGGGTCGGATCACTGGAAATCGGATTGAAGATGATCTCCTCGATGTCACCGTCGGTATCGCCCCAATAGCCGTCGAATCGTGCCATCACGGTGCGTGCATCCGGCTCACGCGACATCAGACGGTAAGGCCCAGTGCCATTGGCATTAAGAACGGCGTAGGTCTCTTTTTCGTCGACCAAATTCTGCGGAGATTGGACGTTGTTCGCCTCAGCCCAGCCCTTGTCCATCATGAAGATGTAAGTGAGCTTGTCCACCAGCAGCGGATCCGGTTCGTTGGTGACGAACGCGACGGTCAACGGATCGATCACCCGCACCTCGCTAATGCTGGCGACGAACCCCTTGAACTGGGACGTTTCCGACTGTGCGCGAGCCACGGAGAAGACCACGTCTTCGGCATCGAACGCGGCACCGTCATGGAACGTGACGTCGGGACGGAGCGTGAAGCGCCAGACTGTCGGTTCCTCAACGCTCCAGCCGGTTGCCAAGGCCGGCGCCTTGATCAGGTCCTTATCGCGGGTCACGAGCGCGTCATAGACCATGGACACCACCGATATGGTGGTCTGAATGTTCTGGGCGTGCGGGTCCATGGTGCCAGCATCGGCCTGCGCGCCAATGCGCAGGGTCTTGCCTTCGGCTGGCACGGCCCCGACGATGGCAACAAGGGCCGTCACCACCAGCAATCTCTTCGCAAACAACATCGATATCGATCCCCTTGGTAGACAGTCGCGGAACTCGGCCGTTGCCCGGCCGTTATGGCTTTTGGGCCCGGGCGAGCCGAGCCGGGAAACGGCATGCTCAACGCAATCGCGGGTTGAGTGCGTCGCGCAGGAAATCGCCGAGGAGGTTGATGGACAGCACGAGCAGAACGAGCGCGCCGCCGGGCATGATGGCGATCCACCACTCGCCTGAGAACAGGTAGTCGTTGCCGATCCGGATCATGGTACCGAGGGATGGTTCTGTTGGTGGTACGCCCAGGCCGACGAAGGACAACGTCGCTTCCAGAATGATGGCGACGGCAAGGTGGATGGTTGCGATCACCAGGATGGAGGTCATCACATTGGGCAGGATATGTTGCCACAGAATAGCCCGGGTCGGCAGCCCCATGAGCTTGGCCGCGGCCACATAGTCCTGACCGCGTTCCACCATGGTGGCCCCGCGCACGGCCCGGGCGTATTGCACCCAGCCGGACAAGCCGATGGCGACGATGAGCACGCCCATGGCGAGACGCTCGTAATCCACGGCGCCGAAGGCTGCGCGCGACAAACCGTCGATCATCACGGCAATCAGAATGGCCGGGAAGGTCAACTGCACATCGGCGATCCGCATGATCAGGCCATCCACCCAACCACCAACGAAGCCGGAAACCAGGCCAAGCGTGACGCCGATCAACACAGCGAGCAGAACGCCGGCACAGCCGATGAACAGCGACACACGCACGCCATAGACAATGGCCGAGATCATGTCCCGCCCCTGATCGTCGGTGCCGAGCCAAAAACGCAGGTCGCCGCCCGGCAACCAAGCCGGCGGTTTAAACGCATCGATCAGATGAATCTGCGTCAGGTCGAACACCGGATAGGGCGCCACCCAGCCCGGCACCACGGCGGCCACGACGAACACACCCAGAATGGAGGCGGCGAACAGGGCCGACGGCGTGCGGACGAAATCGTGCCACAAGTCACTATCAGCCAGCGGCCCGAACCAATCGCGCCGGCCCTCCTCGCCAACATCTTGATCGGCAGGACGTTGGGGCCCGGCAGCATTGTTCATGCTGTCCCCCGCTCGCGACCGGATGGGCCGCGTAGTCGTGGGTCGATCGCCAGGTAAAGCAAATCGACCACGAGATTGATGGCGACGAACACCGCCGCGATCAGGATCAGGTAAGCCGACATCATGCTGACATCGGCTGCCGCCACCGATTGCAGGAACAACAGGCCCAGCCCCGGCCATTGGAAGACGGATTCCGTGATGACTGCAAAAGCGATGATCGACCCGAGCTGCAGCCCGATGACCGTGATCACCGGGATGAGCGTGTTGCGCAGTGCGTGCCGGAAATAGACGGATCGGTCGCTCAGCCCCCGCGCCCGGGCGAAGCGGATATGGTCGGAGCGTAGCACCTCCAGCATCTCGGCGCGCACCAGCCGCATGATCATGGCGATTTGAAAGACCGCGATGGTCAGCGCCGGCATGACCAGCGCCTTGAGGCCATCGATGGTCAGGAGCCCCGTGCGCCACCAACCGATGGTCACGGTTTCACCCCGGCCATACGACGGCAGCCAGCCTAGCGAGACGCTGAACACCCAGATCAGCAGAACGCCCATGAAGAATGACGGCAGCGAAATGCCCAACAGCGAGGCCGAGAGCATCAGGTGGCTTGCAACGCCATCCCGATTGAGCGCGGTGAAGACGCCAGCCGGCATACCGACCGCCATGGCGATCACCATACCGCTGGCGGCCAGTTCCACGGTGGCTGGGAGCCGTTCGATCAGCACATCCTCAACCGGGCGGCCGAGCCGATAGCTGATGCCGAAATCACCGTGCAGCACATCGCTCAAAAAGGTGACAAATCGCACAGCCAAAGGCTGGTCCAAGCCCAAGTCCCGGCGCAGAGCCCAGCGCTGTGCTTCTGTGGAGTCGACGCCCAGGATCGCCACCATCGGGTCACCTAAAAAGGCGTTCACTAAAAACGCGATCAGCGTCACCACCAGCATCACGGCCAAGGCTTGGCCGAAGCGTGCGACGATGTAGCTCAGCATACGCCCGCCCCGACGGCGGCCACAGCGGCTGTCACGGCCGGTGGAACTGCCTCGAAATCCGCCTCGTCTGTGTAGGCGTGGGCACACAGGCGAAGCCACAGCCGACCAGAATGCGGTTGGACCAAGGCATCGACCTGGTGCCCGGTCCACAGTGCCTCGCGCAATCGCAGCGCGGTTGCTTGATCAGCCGGCAGGTCGCCAGGCACCTCGACCGTGGTCATGGCGGCAAACAGCTCCGCAGGCGCCCCCACCCGTGTCCCCAAGACATCGGATACCCGTGCCGTGCCGGCGCGGGCCAGGTCGGCATTGCGGTCGCGCAAGACCGCATCACCGAGGCGCCGGTGGAACGCCACAGCATCGGGCAAGCAAAGCCATGCCGATGGATCACGGGTGCCGATCTTGGCGAACTCGGCTTTAAAGCCTTGCCCATAGGCATGGGAGATGACGGTCGGATTGACGTCCATCGCCGCATCGTCCCGCGCCACCAGGAACGCCACTCCCTTGGGTGTGCAAAGCCATTTGTGGCCATTGCCCACGTACCAGTCGGCACCGACGGCATCCACTGAAAGGTCGAGCTGGCCGGGTGCATGCGCTCCATCAACCAGGACCAGGAGACCGCGGGCCCGACACAGCACAGCGATGTCCTCGACCGGCAAACGCACCGCCGTCGCTGAGGCAATGTGATCGGCCACCACCAGGCGGGTCGGCGGTTTCAGCCACGGGTCGAGGGCCTGAAGAAACCCGTTCGGTCCGGTCACCGGCATGGGCACCGGACATTCGACCACTTCGACTCCGGTCCGGTCCGCGACATGCTGCAAGGTCTTGCGCACCGCATTGTAGACGTGGTCGGTGGTAACGATGCGATCACCCGGACGGAAATCCAGTGAGTGTAGCACGGCATTGATGGCGCTGGAGGCGTTTTCAACCAACACCGTGCGCGCCGGATCGGCACCAATGAACGGCGCCAGTCCGGCAACCGCTTCGGCGACCAGCGCTGGCAGCTCGTCCATGAGGAAGCGAACCGGCTGCGTTTCCATGCGCCGGCGCCAGTGTGTTTGCGCCTCCAGCAACGCCCACGGCGTGGCCCCATAGGCACCGTGGTTGAGAAACACCATTTCCGGGTGGAGAGGCCACAGGTGCCGCACCGGGCGACCGAACACCGTCATGCCACTGCCACCGGCTGACCGATCTCGGCCGACCGCACAACGGCTTCGAAGGCCGCAACGCCGTTCAGAATCTCATCCGGCGCAACTGGATAGGGGGCCTCACCACGGATCGCGGCCGCGAACGCTTCCAACTCCGCCTGTTCCATGTCGAAAGGCGGAAAGTCATGGCGGTCTCGTTGCCCATCAAGCGCCACGAACGCCAAGCTGTCGCGTCCGCGCAGCTCCGCGCTTCCACCCGTGCCGAACACTTGGAACCGGAAGGTTGGCGCGGTCGCCATGATCGTCGTCAGCGAAGCACGGGCGCTCGAGGCAAAGGTGAACAGAGCCGCCGTCGTATCATCCATGGGCACCTCGAGGACCCGACGCGATGACCAGGCCTGGGCTTCCCGGATCGGTCCAGCCAAATGGATCATCGTATCGATCAGGTGGATGCCTGCCCCGGCCATGCCGCCGGCCGGGCTTTCGCCCGGGGCAACACGCCAAAGATCCGCGGTGTAGCGCCGAGACACATCCGATGACATGTTGGCTTCCATGAACAACAAGCTGCCGAGCCGCCCATCGTCCACGGCCTGTTTCAGCGTTCGCATGGCCGGCAAGAAACGGCGATTGTGGCCAGCAGCCACCACGATACCTGCTCGCTCCGCGGCGGCGAGGGCCTGTGCGGCACTCGCCCGGGTCATGGTGAAGGGTTTCTCGACGAAAACCGGCTTGCCGGCCGCAGCGCAAAGCAAAATCTGCGCCGCATGCTGGGAATGCGGTGTGGCTAAGACGATGCCGTCGATATCCGGCTGTGCCAGGGCCTCCTCGAGCGAGCCGAGAACGGTCATGGCCTCACGGGCTGCGCGATCGGCGTGTTTGTCAGGCGACCGCGTGACCACGGCACCGAATCGGACGGTGGTGCTCTTTCTCTGCACCGACTCCAGCAGGACCCCGCCCCAGCGGCCCAGCCCAACCATGGCAAGATTGATCACACCGTCCTCACTCTGCTGCCCTTCGAGAAACCAACCAAAATGTAATTCGATATCCCATCTCCTACAGGATGGATGAATTCATTCCAATGGCGAAGGGGCCAATGGCGAAGGGGCCAATGGCGAACGGACCAACGGCGACCGGGCGCGAGTGTGTAGAAACGGTGCACTCGCCGCTTCCGAAATACGGCAGCCCGCAAGTCGTGGATGAATAGCTCTTGATGCACGCCCACTCCCCGGCATCGGCGATCCGACGTGCCTCCAGGGTCGTGCCGAAGGCCCCCGCCAGATCAGGCGTGGCGGTCAGCACAACCGAGTTGCCCAACCGTCCATGGCAACCACTGATCAACCAGAATCGCATCATATTGTGTCGATTTGACGTAGAATGTCAACAATGTGCGGGTCGACTCGCGACTCTGGCTCGCGACTCATGGATTTTTCTTGGTCACGGGATATCATTCATGGGCGTGGGCCGTGAATTGGTCAGGCCACACGCCACCGGCCCCGATGTGCAGGTGGGGGCAGCCACAAGGCAACCGTCCTTCGCGGGACAAGCCGGTTTCTGCCGTCACCGAGGACAATGACCAGGTCGCAGGATTTGGTGCACAGGATCGATGCTCAATGAATTTTAATTTATGTTGTGAATCAAAGAAATATGCAGGAGGCCAAAACAACACAACGCCACTCCCCCGCGACCACCCAAGAACAATTCTCTAACCGGAAATCGCTCGCTATCGTTTGTGATTCACGGAACCGCCGCGGCCAGCGTCGTAGGGTCAATAGGACCAGAGCGAATCCCGAGCAGATTGATTCGATCTGCAACGGCGATTTGATCCCGAATCAAATGGTTATACCCATGGCCCGCACTGACGACACGGTCGGTTTCGGCGCTGAACGAGGAGCGCCGGCATCCCTGCCGGCTGGACCGCCGCCATCTTGGCGGCCGGCCGCTGGGCG
>JANQJV010000323.1 GCA_028281465.1 Azospirillaceae bacterium
CGGGCCGGCTGGAAGCCGGCGGTCCAGCCGGCAAGGATGCCGGCGCTCCGAAACAGGGCAGCCCGAGGACCGGTCAGTGTTTCGGGCCGTTGGTATAACGCGGGCCAGCCCAACCGCGTCAAGGCCCTGCCGACGCAGGTGGTGGCCGAAGGTCAGCCTTTACGCGGTTGGGCCGGTCCGCCACGCTCGGCCGTCGAGAGCGAGGGCTGTCCGAAACCTGGTTTTGCGGTGGCTGGTGAAACGGGTGAATTCCCGCAGGAAATTCAGTGGATTAGAGTGTTGCGTTTTTGCGTGTGTATCTAGGCCGAAGTTCTTACTTGATGCAGCACAACCCACTGATAACGCGTGGCTATTCGCTGTGAGGCCCGGCGTTACTGGGTACAGTCTGCGGGGATGGCGAGCAGGTCGAAGGCTTGGCGCTGGATGGGCGTGGGCCGGGTTGTCAGGGAGAAGCGGTGTTTCGGTGCGAGGGTGGTATAGGCGGTGTTGCGGGTGATGGTTGCGAGATCGGCGAGCAGCGATGGGAAGCTGTGCACGCGCGTTCCCCCGTCTGAGACGCCGGTTGTGACCTTGCTCTGCGCGGCGGGCGAGCATGCACAGGAAGACGTGGGCGCGCGCCCGGTCTTCCAGCCAGTGGTGGATCGGCCGCACCTGCAGGTCCACGCCCTTGAGACGATGGAAGGCGCGTTCGACCCGGCTCAGGCTTTTGTGAGCGCGTACGGTCGCACGGTTGTCCAGGGTTTCGGCGTCCAGGGTTTCGGCGGCCAGGCTGGTGCGCACCGCTTAGAAACCGTCGAGACTGGCTTCCTCGGCGATCGCCTCGGTGTTGCGGTGGAACGCGAAGCCGGTGTCGCTGATCTCGGCAGCTCCGCGCGATTGAATCGACACCCATACTCCCTGGTCTGTGACCCCTCGGCGATCCGGTTGCGCCGGGTCAAACGGAGTCGGCATCAGAGAGGGTGCCGGTGCCAGATTGGCTGCGTGATCACCCCGTCCCTCCTTTCAGGGGAGATGTGCGCCCTCCTCTAGCTTGCCGCACGGCTGGTGCCGTTGCGCACGGACGCCAGGAACTGGTTGATGGCACTCTGAAGACTGGTGGCCTGATCGGACAGGCGGGCGGCGGCACTCAGCATCTGCTGCGACGCGGTGCCGGTATCGGTCGCTTCCTTGCGTACCCCGGCGATGGTCTCCTGGACCGTTACAGTGCTGGCAGAGGCCGCCTGGGCATTCCGGGCGATGTCCGCAGTGGTCGCGGCCTGCTGTTCCACCGCCGCTGCAATCTCCGCAGCGATGCCGTCGATCTGCTCGATGATCGCGCCGATCTCCTTGATCGAGCCGACGGCATCTTTGGTCGCCGCCTGCATCTCACCGATCCGGATACCAATCTGGTCGGTGGCCTGGGCGGTTTGGTTAGCCAGGGCCTTGACCTCGTTAGCGACGACGGCAAAGCCACGGCCGGCCTCCCCAGCGCGCGCGGCTTCAATCGTGGCATTCAAGGCCAGCAAATTGGTCTGTGCCGCGATGTTGTTGATCAGGTTCACCACATCGCCGATCTGGTCGGCCTTTACCAACAAGCCGTCCACCTGAGCATCGGTCTCTGTCGCGCGCGCCACTGCAGCCTTCGATTTGGCGTTGCTGTCCGCCAGTTGACGGCCGATCTCCTCGGTGGAGGCGGTGAGCTGGGTGGTCGCCGCGGCCACCGAGTCAACCGCGGTGCGCGCATCGTCGGACGCCGACGCCGCCTCGTCGGCCCGCTGTTCCGTGGATCGGGCGGTTGTGCTGAGGGACGCAGCCGCCGCGCGGACATCACCTGAGTCCGTCTGCACGGTGTTGACCATGCCGAGGACGCTCGCTTCGAAACGGTCGGCCAAGGCCTTCATTTGCGCCGATCGCTCGGACTCGGCATTCCGTTCGATCTCCGCTTGCCGGGTACGCATCAGTTCGGCGTCGATGGCATTGGTCTTGAACACCTCGACCGCCCGCGTGATGGCACCGACTTCGTCGTGACTCTTGGCGGTCGGGATTTCGGTTGACAGGTCACCGTCAGCGAGGCGTCGAATGCCATTCGTCAACGCTCCCAGAGGCAGGATCGACCGCAGGGACCACCAACAAAACGCACCGCCAACCAACAGACAAAGTACACAGACGATCACCATGAGGGTCGCGAACCCCTGGGCTACGTCCTCCGCCTCGGCTGCCCGCGCCTGGCTTTGGGCCTCCTGATGGTCGATGAAGGCGTTGATCGCGGCCAACCAGTCGATGAAGGCCGGGCGCGCTTCGTCCATCAGCAGGGTGCGGGCGGCATCCTCATCACCGGCGAGACGAAGCCGGCGGATTTCCGCAATCAGCGGAAGCGTCCGTGTCTCCACGGCCTTGATGGCGATGAGTAGCCGTTCGGCTTCGTCGTCCGCGATGCGTTCCATGAGTGAATCCAGGTGGCCGGCGGATTCAGCATAGAATTCGGCCAATGCATCGATGGTCCCCAGAGCCGCTCGAACGCGGTCGATTTCAACGAACAGAACCACATCCCGAATCTCGATGGCTCGGTCGTGAACACTGCCACGGAAGTTGATGGCATAGCGCTGTTTGACGCTGTGGACCGTGCTTATGCGCTCCAGGTTGGCCTCGATCTGGTTGACCTGGACGATGCCTACTCCGGTCAATGTGAGCAGCAAGGCAAAGATGACGCCGAAGCCAATAATCAGCCGGCCCCGAAGGCTCAATGTCGTCATGACCGAGGTTCCTTGGTTCGGCACCATGCTAAGAGCCTGGCCGAGAAAGGGTTGAGTGATTTCAGCCATTTGTGATTCTGTCGTGTTGTGAATACGGACGGAGGCACAAGATGCCCTGGGCTGAAATCTTCCGGCCGAAGTATCGGCGCGATGGATTGAGGTATTCAAGTGATATGACCGATGAAGAGTGGCAAATCGTCAAGCCACTCCTACCGCCGCCCTGCAAGCGGGGACGATCTCGGACAGTTTCTCCACGAGAGGTTGTAAACGCCGTGCTGTCCATTGCCACGACCGGCTGTCAGTGGCGCTTGTTGCCCAAGGATTTTCCCCCTCGCTCCACAGGTCAGGGAGATTTCTATTGCTGGCGTGACCATGGCACGTTGGAATCGATCAATTTCGCGTTGGTTTCAGCAGCCGTAAGCGTCGTCCCGGAGCCACGTTTTGTCTCGCGCTTGGGTATGGCATAGGGCCGTCAGGATTTTCGGTGGGGGATTTGCCATGGCGCAGGGAGGTTTGCGGCGGCGTTGGCCGGCGGCTGAGAAGGCGCGGATTGTCGCGGAGAGCTATGCGTCAGGTGAGCCGGTTTCTGCTGTTGCGGCGCGCTACGGGCTGAATCCGAACCAGCTTTACACCTGGCGGCGTCG
>JANQJV010000390.1 GCA_028281465.1 Azospirillaceae bacterium
TGTGGCCATCCGACGGCGGCCCCCGCACCGGCGTGCACACGAGGCCGACGAGGCGTCGGCGCTCCCACAAAGGCCTCCCCGCATGGACCCGTTTGCCCAACGGCACCGTTCGTTTCTTGTTAGGGTCACCGTTTGGGGCCTCTGGTGTCAGGAAGCCTCTGCCGAAGGGGTCGAGAATTCCGGCGACGGCGGTCACTGCATGAAGACGCCGCCGGTGACATTGACCCCTTGGCCGGTCATGAAGCGGGCGCCGTCCGAGGCCAGAAAGACGACCACATCGGCCACATCTTCCGGTGTTTCCAGGCGGCCGAGCGGGGTCATGGCAACATAGGATCGGCGGACGGCGTCGGGGGTCAGGCCGGTGAGTTCGGCCTCCCAAACCACTTCCCGATCCTGCATGGGCGTGGCCACGAATCCAGGGCAGACCGCATTCACGCGTATGCCCTCGCCGGCCACCTCCAGGGCGAGACTCTGGGTCCAGCCGAGCACCGCGAATTTGCTCGCCGCATAGTGTGCCAGGAACGGCGCACCGCGCTTTGCCGCCAAGGACGCGGTGTTGACGATCGTCCCTTTCACACCGTGTGTCCGAAAATGCCGCACTGCGGCCGTGTTCGTCAGAAACACGCCCTTGGCGTTGACGTCGAAATTGAAATCCCAATCCGTCTCCGTCAGATCGACGGCCGCCTTCATGCTCGAGACGCCGGCGTTGGCATGGACGATGGCGACGGGCCCATGGGCTCGGGCCGCCGCTTCAAACACGGCCTTCGTGGAGGCGGCATCGGTCACGTCGAGCCGGTGCGCGCACGCCTTACCACCGGATCGCACAATCTCGGCGGCCACCGCGGCGGCACCGGTCTCATCCAGATCCGTCACCGCCACGCGGGCACCGTGGCGTGCAAAAGCCAGCGCCGACGCCCGGCCGATGCCGTTTGCGGAGCCGGTAACAAGGACGCTCTTGGCCGCAATATCGTCCATGATCCCTCCCGGTGTTGGGGGTATTGCGCCGGTGGTGCCCCCTTCCCCCGTTACGCCTTGACCCCAGCATATGCGATGCGGCGCCGGCGCGCGCAAGCGTGCTGTTAGATATGCAACGCGATTCGGTTGACTTCTCACATGCCTTGTGACATGGCTGGTGTCCGGGTGGAGGCTGGGTACGTCATGGTCGCGACCAAGGAAGTTGAGGGAGACGGCACCGAACGGCGACTTTCGGCGCTCGAACGGCGCGAACGCCTGTCGCAGGTTCTGGCGCGGGCGAGTTACGTATCGATTGCCGATATGGCGCAACACTTCAAGGTCTCGGAGATGACCATCCGGCGGGATCTGGACGCGCTGGCGCGCCAGGGTCTGGCGGAGCGGGCCCATGGCGGAGCCGTCGTGCAGGGCACCAGTCGGGCGATGCGTCTCGATGTGATCGAGCCGGCTTTGGATGTTCGGCTGCGGGAAAACAGCGATGCCAAAACCAGAATCGGGCGGGCGGCAGCACGGCTGATTGCGCCGCACCAAACCATCGCGGTCGACATCGGCTCCACGACGTTCAGCCTGGCACAGACGATCCAGGAGATGGATGTCCAAGTTTTCACAAACAGTGTGAAGATTGGCCTCATGCTGGCGAGCGCCGCGCCGCGGGTTTACATGCCGGGCGGGGAAATCCGCGGCACGGAACCGTCACTGGTCGGGGACATGGCGCGCCGGCAATTGGAGAACTTCCGGTTCGATTGGTTGTTTCTGGGCGCCTCCGGCATCGCGCCGACCGGTCTTTACGACTATTCTCTGGACGACTCCGAGATCAAGCGGGCGTTGATAGGGTCAGCCGCACGTGTCGTCGCCTTGCTCGACGGGTCCAAGTTCGACCGGCTCTCGGTTGTGCGCATCTGTTCGCTCGACGACATCGATGTCTTGATCACGGATCGGCTTCCGGACGGCGCCTTGGCGCAAGCATTGGCGGCGGTGGGAATCGAGCTCACCATCGCCGAATGAGCCGTCAACGTTTCAACGCGTCCAGAACGTCGGTTGTCGCGGCGACACCAGGGAAGGCAAGCGGGGATGTTCGAGTTTTTTGCCAACAGACGCAAAGTGGTGATCGGCATGGCGCATATCGGCGCGCTGCCCGGCGCACCGCTTTATGATGCCAAGGCCGGCGTAAACAAATTGATCGAGGACGTTGCCCGGGATATCGAAAAACTGCAGCAAGGCGGGATCGATGCCGTGATGTTCGGCAACGAAAACGACCGGCCGTATCTCCTCAAGGCGTCTGCGGAGAGCCTCGCCGCCATGACCGCGGTGGTCACGGCGGTGAAGCCGGTGCTCAAGGTGCCGTTCGGTGTGAATTATCTATGGGACCCAGTTGCCACGGTTGCCATGGGGGTTGCCACCGGGGCGCAGTTCGTGCGCGAGATTTTCACCGGCGTGTTTGCCGCCGACATGGGCGTTTGGGCGCCGGACTGCGCCGCGGCGGCGCGCCTGCGCCACAATCTCGGCCGGGACGACCTGAAGCTGCTCTTCAATGTGAACGCCGAATTCGCCTATCCGCTCGACCAGCGGCCGATCCACTTGCGCGCCAAGAGCGCGGTGTTCTCCTCGCTCGCCGATGCCATTCTGGTCTCCGGGCCACTGACGGGGCAGCCGGCAGCGGCGTCGGATCTGCGCGCGGTGGCCGAGGCGGTTGACGACGTTCCGATCTTCGCCAACACAGGCGTGACCATAGACACCGTGACCGACCTGCTCCGCATCGCCGATGGCTGCATCGTCGGGACTCATTTTAAGGTTGACGGCAACACCTTCAATCCGGTGGACGGCGAGCGGGTGAAACGCTTCATGGATGTGGTCGGTGGATTGAGGTAGGCGGCAAGCGGGGCATGGAGGCGGCCATGGCGTGTACCATCGGGCTCGATATCGGCACCACCTCCACCATCGGGATTCTGATCAGGCCGCCCGAGACGGTGTTGGCGCTGGCGTCTCGGCCCGTGTCTTTGTCATCGCCCGAGCCTGGATTTGCCGAAGAAGATCCCGAAGAATGGTGGCGCAACGTTTGTGCGCTGATACCCGAATTGTTGACGACGGGCGGCGTCGGCCCGGACGACATCGCCGCGGTCGGCGTCACCGGCATGCTGCCCGCGGTGGTCTTGCTGGATGCCCGGGATCGGCTGTTGCGGCCGTCGATCCAGCAATCGGATGGCCGCTGCGGTCGGGAGGTGGCGGCGCTGGCAGCGGAGGTCTCGGAGGCCGCCTTCACGGCGCGCACCGGTAACGGAATCAACCAGCAGCTGGTCTCTGCGAAACTGCGCTGGCTGGAGACGCACGAGCCGGACGTGTTTGCCGATATTGCGACCGTGTTCGGCTCGTATGACTACATCAATTGGAAGCTGACCGGCCAGCGTGCGGCGGAACGCAATTGGGCGCTGGAGGCCGGTTTCGTCGAGATCAAGTCGGGCACTCTTGCGCCGGATCTGATTGCTCTCGGCCATATTGCGCCCGATGCGGTACCCGCGCTCGTCGCCTCGCATGCGGTTTTGGGCGGGGTGACGGCGCAGGCAGCCCAAGCGACCGGCCTGCGGCCCGGCACGCCCGTGACGGGCGGTGCAGCGGATCACATCTCCTCGGCCTATGCGGCCGGAATCGTTTCACCGGGGGATGTGCTGCTGAAGTTCGGCGGAGCGGCCGATATTCTGATTGCGACCGACACGCCCGTCCCCGATCGCCGCATGTATCTGGACTATCATTTAGTGCCGGGGCTGTTTGTGCCCAATGGGTGCATGGCGACGGGTGGGGCTGCGCTCAACTGGTTTGCAGCCCACTTCGCCGGCGGTGAGCGGGCGGCGGCGCAGCAAGCCGGGCTGTCGTTGCACGCCCATTTGGACCGGCTCGCGGCGCAAATCCCGCCCGGTGCGGATGGGGTCCAGGTGATCCCGTATTTCCTCGGTGAGAAAACGCCCATCCACGACCCCCACGCCCGGGGCATCGTGACCGGACTCAGCCTCAGCCACGGCCTTGGCCAGGTGTGGCGCGCCCTGCTGGAAGGGTTCGGCTACGCGTTTCGCCACCACGTGGCGGTGTTCAACGACATGGGGCATCCGACGACCCGATTCTTCGCGTCGGACGGCGGCGCACGATCCAGGGTGTGGATGCAGGTGGTGGCCGACATTCTGCAGGCCGATATCCAACTGCTAACCGGGCATCCGGGGTCCTGCCTCGGCACCGCCTGGCTGGCCGCCTTGGCTGCCGGCCTCAGCAGCGACTGGTCGGGGGCGCACAGATTCGTCGATCACGGCGACCTGGTGCGGCCGAACCCGGACACACGCCCAGTGTACGATGCCGGTTATCAGCGTTTTCGCGATGACTATGAGCGGCTCGCCGACAACAGGATCCGGGCGGGCGTGTGAGCACGGAGGGGCGGCTGTCCGGCTGACCTCCGGCGATCTGCCGCACGTTTGTGCGTTTTTGCGAGATTGCGCTCAAATTGCGGTTCGGGCAAAGCCCGACCAGATTGGCCTCATCTGTGACAATAATTTTCTGAAAAATCAGATATTTATGGCGCGCTCCGTGAACCAATGCACGAGCCAGTGTGGGCGCACAACGGTCCAGGTGTCGGTCGATCTCACAGCTATTCGGTAATTCGCTTGACATGTGATAGATTTCTGTCATTCGTTTAACATTCATGGCGCATGAACAAGCCAGCGTGGAGAGCGATATGCACCGTTTCGTCCTTGCCCTACTGACGGCCGTAATCGCCTATGCCCCCGTTTCGGCGAGGGCCGAGGTGCCTGTGCGCTGGCTCAGCCAGTCGCAGGTGACGAGTGCGCAGTACCCGCTTGAGACCGCAACCATGGACGCCCTGACGGCCGAGACCGAATACACGGTTCGGCGCAGCGAATTCCAGGCACTCGGATTGAACATGGCCGATGGTCTGCGACTGGTCCGCACCGGGACGTTTGATCTTGCCTCGATCACCGTGGGTCTGGTGGCGTCGGATGACCCCTTCCTCGAGGGTATCGATTTGATTGGCGTTTCGACGTCGATTGACGATCTGCGCGCGGCCGTGGGGGCCTATCGCGATGCGTTCAATGCCCGGCTGGAAGAGCGCTTCGGCGTGCGTGCGCTCGCCATTTGGCCGTTCGGCTCGCAAATCTTCTTCTGCAACCAGCCGATCACCACCCTCAGCGACCTGCAGGGCCTGAAGGTACGCTCGTACACCGCCTCCATGTCGACGCTGCTGGAGAATCTCGGTGCCACCCCCGTCACGCTTGCCTTCCCCGAGG
Organism: Azospirillaceae bacterium; assembly: GCA_028281465.1. Lineage (GTDB taxonomy): Bacteria > Pseudomonadota > Alphaproteobacteria > Azospirillales > Azospirillaceae > JANQJV01. Next base: position 5,256 of record JANQJV010000390.1, read on the forward strand.
TTTATCCGGCCTTGCAGCGCGGCGTCGCGTCATGCGGCATCACCTCGCCGACCTCGGCAAACACCGGCAAATGGCCGGAGGTGACGACCCACGTCCTGCCGCTTTCGGTTTCGGGGGCGGTGCAGGCGCACGTCGTCAACCTGAACTGGTGGAATGATCAAAGCGCGGCGGGTCAAGCGGCCCTGGCCGATGCCCTGCAGGGTCTGGAAGACGCGTTGTGGGCCTTGGCACGGGCTACGAATGAGCTGGCGGTGTCGTGCACGACGGGCGGGCCGTGCGACAGTGATCTCTACGGCCGGTACGATTTGACATTGGTCGACATCAGTCAGGAGGATCTGGCGTCTTTGCGACAGATCGCGGCCGAGGCGATCGTCGGCGATTGGGCGGACCGCTGCGAGCGCACCTATCCCGAATGTGCCGCCGTTTGGAACCGCACCGTTGGCGCGGCGCGCGGCATCTCGGTGAATTGAACCCTCCCAAAAAGTATCCAAGCGCTGTAGCCGGCGGTCCGACATACAGGCTGCGGTCACGCAATGGTGAAGGCCGTAGGATGCGCCCGGCGCATCCTACCCCTTGGGTCAAAGGATGCCTGATGATGGGGCGGGCCGGCCCGCCGTCCGGGAGTGCTTTGAACAGATGCAGCCACGGTCCCCGCGATTGTTGCGTGTCTTGGAGCGCCTGGCGCTCGTCTTGAGCTTCGTGGCCGGTGTCGCGGTCTTTCTTCTGGCGTTCTTGATCGTTGTCGACATTCTGGCCCGGCGCTTGTTCCTGGTATCCGTACAAGGCACCGACGAGCTTGGCGGCTATGTGCTGGCGATGGTCGGCTCCTTGGGACTGGCCCATGTTCTGGCGCACCGGGGGTTCACGCGCATCGATGTCCTGTTTCGTTTGTTTCCAGCAAAGCTTTCGGCCGCCCTGCATGCCTTGGCCTATTTGACCTTGGCCGGCATGGCCATCTTCTTCGCCAGTCACGCAATCTTTGAGTTCAGGGAAACCTGGCTGTTTGAGACGCGGGCGAACACACCCCTGCAGACACCCCTCTGGATCCCGCAGGGTCTTTGGGTCCTGGGCATGTCGGTCTTCGCCGTTTCAGCCATGCTTCACGGAGCCCGGGCGGTGTTGCTGCTGTGCGCGGCGCCCGAACGGGTGGACGCGGCGTATGGTTTCCTGGCGCTGAAGGACGAGTTGGAGGAGCTCCATCTCGTCGATACCGGGCCCAAGTCCGGTCGATCGAAGTCCGGTCGATCGAATGGGTGAGATCACGGTGTCGCCGCAAGGCGTAACGAAGGGCTGCGCCCGGTTTATCGCGGAGGATGGTTGATGGTCGGATTGGAGGTCATTGCCATCGGCTTCCTGCTCCTTTTGGCTATGCTGTTCATCGGCCTGCACATCGCCACGGCCCTGTTCCTGACCGCCGCTGCCGGCGCATGGTGGTTTTTCGGGGACACCATGTTTCGGCCGTTCGGCACGATCATGTGGAGTACACTTAACAATTTCCTGCTAGTCGCCATCCCGCTGTACGTTCTCATGGGTGAAATCCTGGTTCGCGGTGGCGTCACGGCGCGCATGTATGCGGCCATCGATGATTGGCTGCGCCGGTTGCCGGGCGGGCTTCTCCACACCAACATCGCGGCATCGGCCATCTTCGCCTCGATTTCCGGCTCGTCGGTGGCGACCGCCGGCACCATTGGAACGGTCGCCTTTCCAGCCTTCCGGGAAAAGCGATATGCGGAACGCTGGGTGCTCGGCACGGTGGCGAGCGGCGCGACGCTCGGCATTCTCATCCCCCCCAGCATCAACCTGATCATCTACGGGGCGCTGACCAACACCTCGATCGGTCAATTGTTCCTGGCCGGCGTCGTGCCCGGGATCATTCTCGGGGGGCTTCTGATGGGCACGGTGATCATTGCCTCGGTGCTTGATCCAACGGTGGCCGAGCGACCGGAGCCCTTGCCGTGGTCGGACAAAGTGAAACGCCTGAAGGACCTGCTGCCGCCGCTGTTCATCTTTCTGCTGGTCATGGGCAGCATTTATGGCGGCTGGGCGACGCCGACCGAAGCGGCCGGCCTCGGCGTCGTCGGTGCCGTCCTGCTTGTGATGCTCGCAGGGCACATGTCGGTCACGCTCCTGGTCGATGCCGTCCTGGCCACGGTTCGGGTAACCGCGATGACGCTGCTCATCCTCATTGCGGCATTTTACCTGAACTTCGTCGTTGGCGTGCTCGGTATCCCGGCGCAGATTTCCACGGTCATGGCTGATCTCGACGTACCCGCTTGGCAGATGGTGTTCATTCTCGTGGTGTTCTACGTGGCGCTCGGGTGCTTTCTGGATTCGCTGGCGATGATGATCTCCTCCATTCCCATCGTCTTTCCGGTGGTGGTGGCCTTGGGCATCGACCCGCTATGGTTCGGCGTCTTTATTGTCGTCATGTGCGAGATCGCGCTCATCACGCCCCCGGTGGGCATGAATCTGTATGTCGTGCAAGCGGTGCGGGGCAGGGGATCGGTCACCGATGTGGTGCGCGGCGTGCTCCCCTTCCTCGGTTGTTTTGCCGCCTTGATCCTCGTGTTGACCCTGTTTCCGGATTTGGTGACATGGCTGCCCAAGAGCCTGTTTTGAGCGATCCCGCGGTCTGCATTCGCAAGGCCGATTGGCTCATCGCCTGGAATGGCGCCGAGGGCCATGTCTATCGGCGCGATGGTGACGTCGCTTGGGTCGGGGACCGGCTCGTCCATGTTGGCGGCCCCTATCGTGGGCCGGTCGAGCGAGAGATTTCGGGCGCCGGTTGCCTTGTCATGCCGGGCGTCATCAACATTCACTGCCACCCGTCGCAGACGCCGTTGTTTCGGGGGTTTGTGGAAGAATTCGGCAATCCGCGCCTGTTCTACAGCGGTCGCCAACGGTTTCGGCAGAGTTTTCTGGCCGACGGGCCGGCCCAGCGCGCCGCGGCGCGCTATGGACTGGCCGAAATGCTGGCCGCAGGCACCACGAGCATCGTCGACCTCAGCCATGCTTACGAGGGTTGGCTGGACCTCTTGGCCGAAAGCGGCCTACGGGTGTGGGCGGCACCCATGTTCCGCTCCGCCCGCTGGTGGACCGATACGGGGCAGGAGATCAAGTACGACTGGACGGCGGATTTGGGGGACGCCGCCTTTGCGGAAGCCAAGACGGTCATGGACGAGGCGGACCGTCATCCGTGTCGCCGTCTGTCCTCGTTGGTGTCACCGGCTCAGGTGGATACCTGTACCTCCGATTTGCTAGTGGCGAGCGCCGTCTTCGCCCGGGAAACCGGTCGGCCGCTGCACACCCACGCGGCACAGAGCTACGCCGAATTCAACGGCATGGCACGGCGCAACACCAGGACCCCCATCGAGTGGCTGCATGACCTCGGCTTTCTGGGCGACACCACGGTGCTGGGGCATGCCGTGTTCACCGATGCCCATCCATGGCTGCACTGGCCGACGCGGCGTGACTTGCGGCTCTTGGCCGAAACCGGCACGACCGTCGCCCATTGTCCGACGGTGTTCGCCCGCGACGGCACGCTGCTGCACAGCCTGAGCGCCTATTTGGCGGCCGGCGTGCGCATCGCTCTCGGCACCGATACCCATCCGCAAAATCTGCTTGAGGAGATGCGCATGGCCGAAACCCTTGCCCGGGTCGCCGACGGTCCGAGCCACGCCATCGACACCGCCCGGTTGTTTCATGCGGCGACCATTGAGGCGGCGCGGGTGCTCGGTCGATCGGATCTCGGACGGTTGGCGACGGGTGCCAAAGCCGATTTGGTCGTGTGCGATGTCGCCCGACCGGAGATGCGGCCGGTGCGCGATCCCTTGCGCAGCTTGGTCTATGGCGCTGCTGACCGTGCCGTGCGTGATGTGTTCGTCGACGGCCGGCCGGTTGTCACAAACGGCGTGGTGCAGACCATCGATTGGCCACAGGCCGCGGAACGGTTGGAGGCGGAACAGGCGCGGATCGCCGCCGACATCGCCGCTCTGGACGGCATTGCGCCGCTTGCGTTGCCCCTAAGGTCTTGAGGTCCGTCCGCGATGCCAACACTCCGTAGCCGGATCGGCGTTCTGACGCCCTCCTCCAACACCGTTCTGGAGCCGGTGACATCGGCGATCCTCGCCGGGCTGGACGGTATCACGGCCCATTTCTCGCGGTTTCCGGTGACGAAGATCGCTCTCAGCGGCGACGCCTTGGCGCAATTCGACCCGGTACCGATGTTGGCGGCGGCCCGGCTCTTGGCGGACGCCCGCGTCGGGGTGATCGCGTGGAGCGGAACCTCGGCAAGCTGGCTCGGCTTCGAGCGCGACGATGCGCTCTGCGCGGCGATCACCGCGGAAACCGGCATTCCGGCGTGTACGGCGGTGCAAGCGCTGAAGACGTTGATCGACCGACATCCGAAGCGGCGCATCGGGCTCGTCACCCCTTACACCGAGGACGTGCAGGCGCAGATCAAAACCAACTACCACCGCGCGGGCTACCGCATCGTCGCCGATGCCTATTTCGACATCTCCGATAACTTCGCGTTCGCGCAAATCTCGCGCGAGACCATTGCGGATGTGTGCACCGAATTGGTGGCCGCCCGGCCCGATTGCCTGGTCATCCTGTGCACCAACATGTCGGGGGCGGCCATCGTTCCAGAGCTGGAGGCGCGGCTGGGATTGCCGGTGTACGATTCGGCTGCCGCCGTCGTGTGGCACGCGCTTCACATGGTCGGCACGCCGCCACACCATGTAACCGGCTGGGGTAGTCTGTTCCGGCATTGAGACCGGCGGGTGGCGCTGATGGTGATCCGCCCGATGGTCGTCGACCCGCGGCGCAACCGCCAGCCCCAGCTATTCACCCAATTCGGACGGAAGACGGGTGTGGCGTGCCGCTCGCAGGCCCTTGTGGTCATCGGCAGGTACGAGTTTGACGCCGCATTGGGCGCAACGCACCCGCGGAACGCGTGCATGAAGGAAGGCTTCGTGCTGAAAGAAATTGAGGTGACGACACGACATCTCTTCGGTGTCGTGGGCGGCGCAATCAGTAGCACCGCAAACGGAGGGATGGTCCTCTCAAGCGAAAAAAGGGATAATACGGGTTCCCGTTGATCGGCGAATTCGGTTGCATAGAGTTCGAACTACAACTTCAAGTTTTGCTTCGCCTGATCAAGTGCGCTTTCAGCCCAGGTGGATCGACATACGGAGCAAGCGAGCGATGGGTTTGCGATGAAGCGTTTCCAAGCGTCTTCAATGGCGTCA
>JANQJV010000051.1 GCA_028281465.1 Azospirillaceae bacterium
TCCAGCCGGCCCGGACCACGCCCAGCCGCCGGCCGCCAAGATGGCGGCGGTCCAGCCGGCAGGGATGCCGGCGCTCCTCGTTCAGCGCCGAAACCGAACGTGTCATCAATGCGGGCCATGGGTCTCACGCCACCGGATACGGTCCATCGGCGAAGATGTCGGTGTGGTACCCTTTGCGGCCGATGGCGTGGGCCAGGGTGCTGCCGATGGCCTCGCCGGCGGCGAGCTGATCCAGGACGTGGGCGAAATCGTAGTCCGGCGCCCAACCGAGGTCACGACGGGCACGGTGGTTGGCGTACACCCGATCGATCGACGGGAACATTCGAAATCCCAAAGTCTCGTAGACCTGGTCAAACGGGCCGACGCGCTCCCTCACCACGGCCGGTGCGTTCCGGCGCAGGTGTGCCGTGTCGTCCGGCCGAAATGGTGTGGTGGCGCTGATCACGTAGCGTCCGAACCCAAGCGCCAGCGCCTTCTCGGCGGCAGCGATGTGGGCGGTGGCGGCGTCTGAGACATCGACGCGTCGGAACAAGAATTCGTTCGCCTTCAGGTTCCGATCGTCATAAGTCTCGCGCTGGGTACGGTCGTCGTCCTCTTCGGGAAAGAACCGAGACACGCGCAGAACGATGACGTTGAGGCCGTGCCGGCGGTGAAACAGGTGGCACAGATCCTCCGCTGCGGTCTTGGTCACGCCGTAGATGTTCTTCGGTGCCCCCGAGGTGACCTCGTCGATCCAGGCCGCCGGTGCCGCCGCTGGCGGCGTCAGGGCGTCACCGAAGGCGCTGGTCGTGCTCGAAAACACGAACCGGTCGAGCCCCGCCGCCAGGGCTGCTTCCAACAGGACCAAAGTACCGGATAGATTTGCGTCGACGAAATCCTGTTTGGTGTGGGTCGCCACATGCGGCTTGTGCAAGGCCGCGGCGTGAATGACCGCCTCGGTGCCAGCCATGTGCCTGCGCACAAAGTCGTGGTCGGTAATCGAGCCAACCGCGGTGGTGTAAGGACCCGGTAGAACGTCGATCCCCACCGGCCAATGGCCGTACGCGGGTAAGAGCCGCATCAGTGCCTCGCCCAAATGCCCGGAACTCCCGGTGACCAAAACCCGCATGTCTCGCCTCGCGCAATCGGTGTCTACCGGCAGCCGCAGAATGGTGGCGACCACGGCTTCCGGCGCAGCATTCTGCACGAGATGCCCGGCATGCTGGATCACGAACAGCCCCGTGCCCCGGCGTTCAGCCAGTTTGTGACCGTGCACCAACGCACTCTCAGTATCGTCGGCAGTACCGTCGGCAGTACCGTCGGCGCCCCACAGAAGGCGCATCGGTTCCGCCACCCGGCGCAACAGCGGTTCGATCTCGTCAGGCCAATGCTGGTCGAACTGGGCCATCTGCGGATAGAACGTGGCTTCGTCGACCAGACCAAGCCATGGCCGCAGATACGGCGACTGCGAGGCCGGGGACAAGGGCTCCCGTGCGCGGCGGTCGGTCCCGTCACATCGCGTCGGCTCGCGTTGTCCCCACGATCTCGGTGACACCATCACACAGGGGGTGCGGCAAGGTGTCCGGGACAAACCAATCGGCCGCCGTCACGTCGGACCGGGCTGCCGTCTGGCCAGAGTCATAGGTGAGCACCACGGGCACGAGCACGAAATGGGCACCGTCCGCACCGGGCTCGATGACTTCAACCGGCGCCAGAGCCCCCAGCGGGCGCGCTATGATCCCGGTTTCTTCGGCCAATTCGCGCACCGCAGCGCCGACCATGGTTTCCTTGACCTCGAGATGACCGCCTGGGAATCCCCAATGCCCCGCCTGCGGCGGATTGCGGCGTTGCACCAAGAGCACGCGACCGTCGCGCCAAACAACGGCCAAGACGCCGACCTTTGGGCCAGGAGGTAGGTTGGGTTTCGTTAGGGGATGGACGTGGTTGAGCGGCCCGGCACCGGCGCCAAAACCTGGCGCTGAGTTGATCGCCCGGTGAACATAGGCGATGGCACCCGCCGCCGCCGGCACCAAGTCCAGACCACGCGCCAAGTGCAGCGCCAGTGCCGACGACAGCGTGCATCCGGTGCCGTGCGTATTGCGGGTCTGGACGCGGGTGTTACGGAACCAGGTCTTGGTGTCTGGCGTCATCAACAGATCGCATACTTCTGCGCCGTCCACATGACCGCCTTTCATCAGCACGGCCCGGGCCCCGGCCCGCAGCAACGCCTCACCGGCCCGCTCCTGGTCGGCGGCAGTCTCGACCGGCAGACCGGTCATCACGGCCGCTTCGGTGGCGTTGGGCGTCACCACAGCCGCACCGGGCAACAGGCGGCCCAGCAGGACGGCTTCGGCTGCACGATCCAGGAGCCGATGCCCGCTTGTGGCCACCATCACCGGGTCGAGCACGACCGGTCCAGTCGCAGCCGCATGCCGCAACGCATCCGCCGTGGCTTCGATCACCGCGGCGTTGTGCACCATCCCGATCTTCACCGCATCGGTGCCGATGTCATCGAGACAGGCGGTGATCTGGGCCGCAACGAAGGCCGGTGGTACCGCCTCGATGCTGCGTACGCCACGGGTATTCTGCGCCACCAGCGCGGTGATCGCGCCCTGGGCATAGCCGCCGAGGGCGGTGATCGTCTTGATGTCGGCCTGTAGTCCGGCGCCGCCGCTCGGGTCGGTGCCGGCAATGGCCAGGACACGGGGCAGAACTGCCGGCCTCATGCTCGGGTTCCGGTGGTCGGAAAGGCTGGTCGCGGTCATCGATCAAGCTTTCTGCAGGCATTTGGCGAGGGGCGCGGCGGCTTAGGTGGCCCGCCCTTCCCATAGCTGTGCCCGGATCGACTCGATTGAAGACCTGCGCCGGCCATCGTCTCCCGGCGCACCGACCCGGTCATGGGGTGACCGTGGCCGTGGGAACCAAAGTCGCGATCGCAACGCCTGCCGGGGCGCCGTCATGGCCGAGTGGCTCCTCCCATTCGAGGAGGGTCAGAGCAGCGGTTTGGCCCGCATGGTGCCACACATCCCGTCCACCCGCATGTTCCGTCCGGACGACGATCGCGCCGGTGGGTGCCAACATCCGGTGGACGGACCGTAGGATCGGCGCAATCGGCTTACCGTCTAGCGAGCCATCAAACACGACCAGGTCGAACCCCGTGACGTCGACGCCAGAGGTCGGGCCCGTCACCAGGGTCTGGACATCGACGGCGGTCACCACGACCCCGGTGGAAGCCAGCAGCTGGTCCACCCAGCCCGTGCCGTCACCCACATCCAGCACGCGCCGGGGGTGGTGTCGTCCCATAGCCCGCACCAAAGCGGTGTCGGCGATGCGGCGCCCCTCGACCACCCGTCCATCCTGGAACACACCGGCCCAGACTCGGGCATTGTCCTGAACCGCATGGCGCAAAGCGGCACAGAGGCCGACCTCGATCCCGGACGTACCGCAGAATGGCATAGCCGTCTCCCCAAAATCATGGCCAGGCCGTCATCGGCCTTCTTGCGAACACCGCATCATAATTGTTTGTACTGTACACCGCGAGAAGAGGGTGAGGTTGTTGAAAAAATTTCATACCATCCATCAAAATCGCTGATCCCACCGCCCGGCCCACGACCAAGCGCGGCGCTCGTGCGCTTGCGTCGTGGACTATTTCAGCAATTCGTCGTCACAGATGAACGCGATCTGTTGGGATCTGCTCTGGAGCGATTTCCATTCACACCGGTTCGTGCAACCCGCCCTAGCCGAAATCTACTCTCATCTTCCCATAACCATCTAATTATCAACTGTAAATGGAGAGGTGTCTTGGTTTTTGCTTAGCAAAATGGAGTGAGGGGGCGATCTCCCATCAGGCGCACCGTGTGCAGGGCGATCATACGTTCTTCGTCGGTCGGAATGACCCAGGCCGACACCGGACTATCCAGCGTGGAAATGCGTGGGCCGTTGGTGGCATTGGCGGCGGTGTCCAGGCGAATTCCGAGCCAGGAGGCATCCTCGCACACCCGGGCCCGCAGACCGCGGTCGTTCTCGCCGATGCCCGCCGTGAACACCAGCGCATCGATACCACCACTGGCGGCGACGAGGGCGCCCAAGTTCTTGGTGATGTGGTAGATGAAGAGGTCGATCGCTTCGGCCGCATTCGGGTCGTCGCTGCCGGCAAGATCGCGCATGTCGTTGGAGATGCCGGAGACGCCGAGCAGGCCGGATTCTTTGTACAACAGTGTCTCAATTGCCTCGGCATCGTAACGGTATTCCTGCATCAGATGCAAGATCACACCCGGGTCGAGCGCGCCGGTGCGTGTTCCCATGGGCAAGCCGTCGACGGCGGTGAAGCCCATGGTGCTATCCAAGCTCTTGCCATCGCGGATGGCGCACATGCTGGCTCCCGAACCCAAGTGCGCAACCACGGCACGCCGGGCACCGGGTGCAAAATCCGGCAGGCGCATCGCGATGTATTCGTAGGACAGGCCATGGAAGCCATAGCGCCGGATGGCGGCTTGCTCGGTCAGGTCGCGCGGCAAAGCGAACAGCTTGGCCACGCGCGCTTGGCCGCTGTGGAAAGCGGTGTCGAAACAGGCGACCTGAGGCAAGGCCGGATAAAGGTCATGGATTGCCTTGATCGCCGCCAGATTATGCGGCTGGTGCAACGGTGCGAGTGGCACAAAGGTTTCCAGCGCGGCCAATACCTCCTCGCTCACCCTCACCGGACCGCTGTACACCAAGCCGCCATGCACCACGCGGTGCCCCGCCGCCATAATACGAATGCGCTCGGCATTCTTATCCAAATACTCAAGGACATGGCGGATGGCGCAGACATGGGTCAGCGTCGAGCCGCGCGGCCACTCGGTGCGTTCCGCGATGGTGGCGCCGTCGGCGCCTTTGACCTCAAAGGCCGGGTCACTGCCGATACCCTCTATCCGGCCTTTGAACAGTAAGGTCGGCTCTGGCGCAGCGTCGCCGGTGGCGAAAACGGCGAATTTGAGGCTCGAAGACCCGGTATTGATGACGACGACGCCGTTTTTCATGGCGGGTTACTCGCTCGATTTCAGCATGGCCATGCCGCGCCGCTGCCCATCGGCAGACAGAGCGGTCACGGCGCAGGAGGTCAGCCGCGTCCGCGCGCCGTTGGCCCGACTGGTCAAGATAATGGTGACGCGCTGGCCCAACACCACCCCGGCAAGGTGGACTCCAAACTCTGGACCGATAGCTTGCCTGACATTGGCCAATCCCGTTGCGTAGCGAAGTGCGTCCACCATTCGTCCGGCGATCGAGGCGGCCCCTGATTTCTGGACAGGGAGCAATAGAGAGAGAGTCCGGCTCTTACCTGAACTTTGGCAGTTAGATTTACTCGCAACTGCTCACCGGGTTGGTCAGACGGGTGGTGAATTGCGTTGGCGGGTTGATAGCGAATAGGGGGTGCGTTGGGGTGGCGATTATGACTCAAGATTGGTATGACTGGCGGCAAGCCCCTTTCCGAGCTGACCTCTGCTGAGAAGGACGCATTGATCCTCGAGCTGATGGCCACGGCCGAAGCTCAGGCGACGCGCATAGCCATCCTGGAGGCGCAGCTCAACCAGGGCAAATCGCCGCCGAAGACGCCGGATAATTCGGGCATTCCGCGGCGGTCCTGCATCGAATCGTGCCCAGCCGCAGGGCGCAGGTCGTGCGCGAGGCTCTCGCCGGCCACCGTCCGCAAACCACTGTCTCCAACCGCAGGAGCGGCCAGCTGGCCATGGCGAACGCCAGCCAATCCGCGCCATAACCGACACACTCGAAGGCCTGGGAAAATATCCTCCTTTCTACCCATCAATCAATACTATGAGAGAGGCTTCCGCAACATCACCGCTGAATCTTCGGAATGCACCAAGAAGCTGGTCATCCGTTAACGGTATCCCAAAATCGAAATTGTGTGTGACACCGGGAGGTAGTTCATTCCAGCGGTCCGCCGGAACGGCGAAGCACTTGATCAGCATAGGAGCTGCGGGCTCGCGAATGTCGTAGGTCAGTCGCTCGCCGTTGGCGTTTATGTCTGGCAAATCATCAGGCAGGCGGATTTGATTGCGATCTCCGAGATCCGGGTTCCTATGCCATGGTGTTGGATAGAACTGAAATATATCACCAGATAGACTTTCTTTACTATAGCAGAATAGCGCCACTCTCTGATGAAGTGATGCATCGATCCTTATTAGATCGCCGACGCTGTAGGTGGGTGCCCCCCCCCGATCAGAGCGGATTGACAAAGTGAGCGATCCGCGCGATACGTTGTTAATGAGATTAGCAAAGGCAGGGATTGAACGAAAAGGGCTCACCAAATGAACGGCATCTCTGCATGCTCCTGAAATGCCGATCATTCCCACTGGTAGCTTGTCTATCGTGATAATGCCATGATCAGCCTGTTTTGAGGCGCCAGAAATCTGATGATGCTGCCTTAGGCGAACAGTCAAAGAAACGGCTGGAACGTTCTCTAGGCATCTATAGTTTCCAAGGAGTAAGAAGCGCTCCGCGCTATCTGATGTTAACGTTTGTGATCGTGAAAAACTACCAACGTCCGGCTCGATCAGAGCGAACACCGAATTGTCGTTTCGAGATTTCCTGTAGGCCGTGTGGAGCGCGTCCCGAAACACTCCCATAAGTCTCAGACCAACGGCGTCAACCTGCGTCGTTTCTCCACGAACGAACCCTCCCGTCACCTCCACCTCTTGGATAGTCCCGCCAACCTGATTGATAATATCAGTTGCACTTTCTCTAAAAAATAGATGGAGAGGTTGAAACGGCAGATCAATAATGCCCTCTGCTCTCGCTATCACGTCAGGAGGCTCATCATCAGACTCCATAGACTTCATCTGCGCGATCCGAAGCGCCGCACGGAAGCCGTTCGCGTCAAGACTGACCGATCCACTCAACAAGTAGTCGGGTTCATCATTAACCAGGATACTCTCAGCGTGTTTTTGAAATTCTGAGAGAGTATACCTTTCATGGAGTTGTTTGATGCGGAGGCGGACGTCTTCGTCGAACCGAACCTCAAGCCTCCCTTTGAGGAGTGTGTCAAGTGCAACAAGGGTATTCCCCGCAAAACTATACGCTTCTACGGGATCGACACTAGGGTCGATATCCAACTGACCTATTGAGAAACGCCTCTTGCCGACGGAGTATTCCTCGCCTTCCATCGCACTCTTGAGCTTACTGGCCATATCTTCTGCGTTGTCGAAATCTACTTCGCTGTTGAGAGCGCCCGTCTGAGCCGCCGCCGGCACCGGTTGTGCGCTGTGGAAGACAAGTAGGAGAAGAGGGAGAAGGCAAACGATCAAAAAACGGTCACTGCATAATGTCGACATCATTATCCTCCTCATCAGTCATCACCGGCGTCCTCGGCAAAGCAAGCCTTTACCCTCAAATCCTGCTCAAGAGCAAATAATATGGGCATTAAGGTTTCATAAGTCAATTGCTTGGTGTCCTCCTGGGCCGCCGTCCGCAGGTGAGACGGCGCGAGACGGCGCTTGGGGTTCGTGAGAAAATAAACGAATCGGCATTGGATGTGGTATAGTTGGTCGATTTTCCTAAGGGTATTATACCAGTCATCAGTGACTAGAATTCATGGGCCCACCGTTGGTGGCCGATCGATATGATCTTCCATGGCTGCTCAAGATGCTCTAGCTGGGCGTCACAGGAAAGTTGAAATATCTCCTCAAAGGAGTTGAAGAGTCGATGGAAGAGGTCATTTTTTACGCAAGAACGGCCAAACATTTTAACTGGATTGAGCTGTGTATCTTACTAAGCGGAACAGCGCAGTGAGCAATCCCCGCACCACATCGCTCCTCTCCTGACCAGCCTCAAGACCGTCCGCTCTATCAGCGCGAACCGCGCCATGATTCAGCGCACAAAAATTGATCCAAGGCGCGCAAAAAAAATCTTCAAAATGCTCGGTATATCAATACTTTAATCCATCATCTCGATAAGTGACGCCGCGTCCGAGACCCAAGCCGCTTGCGCACACACTCAGAATCCGCCTCGCAGAAGCGGTTGAAAAAAAACCAAAAACAGCCCGTTTGCCTCGGGACCGTGACTCGGGGCAGACACCAGCAATCCATGACGCGACGTCGCGCCAAGGCGACAAGGATCGCCCGGAACATCGGATCATGGTGGTCGACTGCCGGATCCGCGGCCGGGCCGGAAACGTCGATCAAGATCCGGTCGTAAAAGTCTAGCGCGCCATCCAACGGACCACCGAACGACGGCAGCAACGCTGAGTACGACGACGGACGGGCAAGCTGGGCACCGGGTACCGCCAATATCCGGAAAGCGACCGCCATCAGCCGCTCGGCCTCTATCGGCTCCCTGCCGCCCGTCAATATCTATCGAATGCGAAGGCCTGAGGTTGCAGGTGAAAGCCGGATGCAGGACATCTGCACGTCCGGTTTGACGAACCGCGACCGGAAACGCTTGAGCGGCCTGGACCGAGGTTACCGGCACGACGGCGAAAGCCGCCGATCAACGGCCACTCCCCAGCGTCCGTCCACAACCGCACCAGTCGCTGACTCTGCTCGAATCGAGCCGATTGCCAACCAATTCATCCGCAAGACTTCGAACAAACAGACAAAATCTCCATGCAAAACCACTAACTGATTCGTCACGTGACCCGCGAAAGCGGATGATGTCAGAAAAAAGAACCCAATGATTATTAAACTGATTGCTCAGTGGTGTGTCCAAGGCGCAACGCTCGATGATCCATGCACGACAGTACGATAAATCTCTTGATGCGCCACGAATAGACCATCTAGGTTCATTAATAGATGCGATGCATTTCGCCTAAGTTCTCTGAATCAGGGTTTCCGAGGCATATCCAATAAGGTCGATGACATGCAGATGAATGGGAAATGCAGAGCGGTCTGGGTAGCGGTTTGTGTTTCTGCTGCATCCGTTGGAGACCTTGGATTCGCGCAAGCGCAGACCGCCAGGACACCGGCGGGCGCATCCCCAGATGTTGTGCGGCCGCCGGCGGAGCTACTTCGCACCCCGGAAGAGGGACGGCCCACCCCGACACTCCCAACCGTGGAGCCCTTTATCATCCCCGAAGATGAAACGATTCGGGTGCCTCGTGACCTTGCCGATAGAGAGGTTCAGGTACGGATGGTGCGCATCTGTGCTGTCCGATCGGATCGTTCGGTGGTCGACCGGCCGGCATCTTCTCCGGAAACGGATGTTCCAGTCGGCACGGTGTGTTCCGATACGGAACCGCACGCTTTGCGTGACCCGGTGTATGAACAGTCCGAGCTCGCACGCATTGTTGAAGGATTCTTGGAAAAACCCGCGGGCACAGGTCGAACATTGTCGACAATTAAAATTCCCAAACTCTACGAGATCAGAGAGGAAGTCGAGAAAAAGTATCGATCCGACGGATATATAATTAGTAGGGCCTTGGTCCTTGGGCAGGAACTTTGTCCGGCCGATCGAGACCTGTCACAATGTCCACCAGCCTCCCAGGTGGCAACTATCCATGTTGTGGAGGGCTTCGTCGATGAGATCACATTCCGTTGGCCGGAGGCGTGGTTAGGGACTGGCATTGCGGCGGGTGAAGGAGGGCCGTCCTCTGAGATCAGTGTGTCAACGCGGTTCTGTCAGCCGGGGGACGGCGCAGATCTGGATGCGGATCTGGATGCGGAGCCTGAGGGTGCGCGAAGCGTGCTCTTGGATGCCCAGTGGCGTCGAACCGTCGACTTGATTCAAGCCTATCTTCGCCCACTGTGTCCGGTCGAACAGGAACCGAAGCCCTTGTCGCTTGAGACGTTGGAGCGTGCGCTCCTGCTCGCTAACGATTTGCCCGGAATCGACACGCGTGCCGTGTTTAGGCCTTCCGGCCGCCTGGGATCCAGCAACTTGTTGGTTGATGTGGAATTTGAGCGATTCAATGCTTTTGCTATCGTCGACAATTACGGGTCCAACTTTACCAACCCGCGGGGTTTTACAGTCGGTGGTCGCGTCAACAACATCTTGCAGATGGGAGAAAGGCTGGAGGCGACGACGTATTCGAGCCTTCCGAAAGGCGATGGGCATGAAGCGGTGGGTCTGATCCGGCTTGGCATGCCTCTCCCTCTACAGGGTCTATCAGTCAATGCCGAGGCGTCGTATGGTGCGTCATTCCCCAGGGAATCACTCGCACCGTTGGAGATCGACAGCCGACTGATCACATTACGAGGCGAAATCGGCTACGCGCTGTGGCGGTCCCGACGTTTCAATCTCACCGGGTTTGCCGGTTTTGATTATGTCAATTCGCGCGTCGAGGTTCTTCAGGAACGGTTTTCGACGGATCGACTCCGTGTTGCTCGGGTGAACCTGCTCGGAAACTGGCGGTCGGCCTTTCAGACCGGGGTCGTTGCAAACGTAGAAGGGCGCTACGGACTTCCCATTTGGGGCCGCACCCAGGACGATAGCTTTTCGTCTCGGCCAGGAGCATCTGCCCAGTTCTGGACGGTGCGCACAGACGTCTCCATACTACAAGGCTTGCCGCTTGGCTTTTCGACTTTGATACGTGCCGCGGGCCAGTATGCCAACGGACCACTCCTCTCCTATGAAGAGTTCCGCCTGGGTGGAACCCAGTTCGGCCGCGGATTTCAACCGTCGGAATTGCTTGGTGATCACGCACTCGCTCTAAGTGGAGAATTTCGATTTACGGACAACACAGGTTTGCAGAACTTCCTAGAGCGTTATGAGCTTTTTGGATTTGCTGATTATGGCAGAGTTTGGAATATTCAAGTCAACGATGCGGCGGATAGAGGGGAATTTTTGCTTTCTTCAGGAGTTGGTGTGCGGCTTTCACTTACTCCTGGTGTCAACCTGGAGACGCTCGCGGCCTGGCAGGTGAAAGTGAATTCTGATAATGCACTTGTCGATAATCGATCGCCGCAGGTGTTCCTAAGTTTGAGTGCGGCGTTCTGAATAATCCAAATAGTCGGCGATTGAGCGCATTCTGGAACCGGGTCAAGGCGGAGGGGTGATGATGACGAACTTGGATCATCGTGCCGGTGGTGACGTGAGGCCGTTTCCTTGCGATCAAAGCAAGACCTGTAAGCCTATGGCACGTGGATGGCGCCGATGGTTGCTTTGCACCACGACAATTGCCGGTTTTCCAGGTCGGAGATATGCCGGGCAGGTCGTGGTGAACTCGGTCGTTATGGCTGCGGTGGTGGCATATGCCGCAAGCGCAGCGATGGCCACTCCCTCTGGGGGCCGTGTTGTGGCCGGTTCGGCGAGTATCCAGCAAAGTAGCGATAGGACGATCCTAAATCAGCAATCGGGGCGTGCCATCGTCAATTGGGACAGTTTCGATATTGCAAGAGACCATTCCGTCGATGTTCGCCAGCCGAACAGCGGCTCCATCTCACTCAATCGCGTCATCGGAGGCAGCGGCACGGAGATTCACGGCACCATCACCAGCAATGGCCATGTTTGGTTGTCCAACCCCGATGGCGTTTTTCTTGGGCCGGACTCCGTGGTTGCGGCCCAGGGTTTCATGGCAACGGTGGCGGATATCGACGATCGAAACTTCATGGACGGTCTCTATTGGTTCGATCAGCCGACATCGAATCCCAATGCAAAGATCATCAACCATGGGTCCATCACCGTTGGAGACCAGGGTCTTGGAGCCCTTGTAGCGCCGGGCGTCGAAAACCATGGCATTATCGAAGGACGGCAGTCGAAGATCGTCTTGGCTGGAGCGTCGACATTTGCGATCGATTTTGCCGGTGATGGGTTAATCCACTTCCAGACGACATCACCGGTGGGAGAGGCGCCCGAGGAGGGGGAACCTCTCGTCAACAATACCGGAACGATCCGTGCGCCGGGTGGCTCTGTTCTCATCACGGCGGCGGCGGCGGCGGGTGTCGTGGACCGGGTCATCAATGTCGATGGCTTGGTTGAAGCCAACACCGTGGTCGAGCGAGACGGCATGATCGTTCTTTCCGGGACGGGGTCGGGTACGGTGGTCGTTTCCGGATCGGTTTCCGCACAAGGAACGGACGATGGTTCGACCGGCGGCTCCGTTCATGTCCTGGGTGAAAAAGTCGGTATTCTGGAGAATAGCAGCATCAATGTCGGCGGTTCGGCTGGAGGCGGCGAAATCCTGGTTGGCGGCAATCAAGGTGGACAAGGCCCGCAGCGCTCGGCCCGGGTCGCATTCGTTGGTGCCAATGCGAGCCTCAGTGCCGACGCTGGCGATCAGGGTGATGGCGGCCGTGTTATTGTTTGGGCGGATCACACGACGCGGTTCTTCGGTTCGGTGTCGGCGCGTGGCGGTGCGGCTGGTGGCAACGGCGGGTTTGCAGAAATCTCCGGCAAAGAAGCACTGATTTTCGATGGGTTGGCAGACCTGCGTGCGCCGAAAGGTACTTTAGGAACCTTGTTGTTCGATCCGAAGAACATCACGATTTCTGATGCCGGTACAGACTCGATCACAGATAATGATGAATTCGCGGAGAATCCCGCTGCGGACGCCATTTTCGCCCCTGCCGATTTGGTTGGTTTGCTGGATGGCGCCAGTGTCACGCTTCAGGCAAATAACGATATAACAGTTTCGAGCGCGATTGATGCAACAGCTAATGCAGCGGATGGCAGTCTTTCCTTTGAAGCCGGCCGCTCGATCGCAATCAACGCCAGCATTTCGCTGCGTGGCAACTTTTCCGCGACAGCCAATGCAACTGCTGCGGACGCTGCCAACAGGGATGCTGGTGCAGCGACGATCACCATGGCCGATGGCGTTTCCATCGATACAAGCGCCAGCAACGGCAGTATCTCTTTGACCATGCAATCGGGAGCAGGTGGTGGCCAGGATTCGGGCGACATAACTATTGAAGCCTTGAACGCTGGGACAGGAACCGTTTCCATTGCACAGAGTGGAGCGATAGGCGGCCAATTGAATGTGGACGGAGCGGTGACGGCAGGGGGGGGCCTAACCGTTTCAGGTGATAATGCCATTGTTATCAGTGGGGTCAATATCACCAGTTCAGGTGCAGCGATTGATCTGGGAAACAGCAATATAACCTTGGATACGGGTGCGGTTGAGATCAGCACAGGTGGTGGTTCCGCCGGCAACATTGCGATTGGTGGGACCATAAACGGGGCACAGGCACTTTCCCTTAACTCTGGAACTGGAACCATCAACGTCACCGGCGCGGTTGGCGGTGGGACGGCGCTCACGGGTGTGACGGTGGCGCAGTCCGGTGGAACCAGTTTCGGCAACTCAGTCGATGCGACGACGGTGACCCTGACGGACACGACGGGGACGGTGAGCTTTGCCGGTGCCCTGACCGCGACGACGCTGACCACGGCCAATCAGGCCTACGGTGTGGCGCTGAACGGCGGCGCCACGATTACCAATGACGTCAATTTCCTGAACACC
>JANQJV010000080.1 GCA_028281465.1 Azospirillaceae bacterium
TGCCCTAGGCTGGGAAGAACATGCAGGTGGAGGGCCCTATCATGGCGGTGTTTTTCTTTAGGACCGAATATAGTGCAAGGCAGCTTCGGCAGTTGGCGAAACAGGAGAAAGGCCGGGTGATGCAGCGGTTCCTGATGATCGCCAACATGCTTGACGGTATGGACCACGACACCGCAGCTCATGCAGCCGGTTTAGGGCGTACGTCGGCCTACAAATGGCACAACATCTATGAAGAGGAGGGCATTGACGGCCTACGCCACTCAGGGTATTCCGGGCGGGACCGGAGAGTTTCCGATGAGATTGCACAAAAGATCAAGGAGAGAGTCGTTGCCGGGGCATCTCTGGAACAAGATAACATCATCGCATTTCGCGCATATGATGTTAGGAAAATATTGAAGAATGACTATGACATCGACCTGTCCCTAAGTTCTGTTTACAGATTGCTGCACCATCTTAAGCTCAGTTGGCTCGTGCCAAGGCCACAGCACCCGGGGTCTGACGCTCAGGCTCAGCAGCAGTTTAGGAAACTCTTCACCTACAACTAGAGCGAGTCATTGAAGACGATGCACAAGGTCGGCGAGTCTCGATCTGGTTTGCCGATGAGGCTCGGTTTGGACAAAAGAACCAACTCACACGGATTTGGCACGAAACCGGATCAAGGCCCAGAGCACCGAAAGACCTACGGTTTTCCTCTGCATACATTTTTGGCGCCGTCTGCCCATCTGATGGCCGAGCTGCCGCCATCCTTCTTCAGAAATGCAATACCACAGGAATGAATGTCTTCCTGCAGGAGGTCGCAGCCCATATCGAAGCTGACGAGCATGTCGTCTTGATTGTCGATGGCGCCGCGTGGCACAAGAGTGATGGCCTTGACGTTCCGGATAATATAACTTTGATCATCTTGCCGCCGTATAGCCCAGAACTCAATCCTATTGAACGAGCATGGCGCTATATCCGGTCCCATTGGCTATCAAATCGCGTCTTCAAAGACCTTGGAGACATTCTTGACGCCATTGAAGACGCTTGGAAACGCTTCATCGCAAACCCATCGCTCGCTTGCTCCGTATGTCGATCCACCTGGGCTGAAAACGCACTTGATCAGGCGAAGCAAAACTTGAAGTTGTAGTTCGAACTCTATGCAACCGAATTCGCCGATCAACGGGAATCCGTATTAGTCCGACCAGGGACCCGTCGAAGCCGAGTCACAGGATTCCGGTTCACAAGATAAGGACACTTTGTATTTGGTTTAGGCAAGTCGCTATGATTAACTGCGCTTACCAGCGTGGTTCGAGCTTCGGGATATCTCGACGGCTCGACACCCGCACTCCCGCACAAAGGTCGGAAAGACCAATTGTCGCTCGATTCGAGGAGGAATCCCCCATGTCCGCATTGCGTACTGGAAGGCGTGCCCTGCTTACGGCCGCCGTCGCTTCGGTGGCACTCGCGGCCCCGGCCCTGGCCCAGGACGGACCGCAGATCGACCACATTCACTTCCTGATCGGCGGCGGTGCCGGCGGTGGCTGGGATGGCACGGCCCGAGGAACCGGCGAAGCCTTGACCGCGGCCGGCCTGGTGGAAACCGCCACCTTCGAAAACATGTCGGGCGGCGGTGGCGGCAAGGCCATCGGCTACATGATCGAGAATGCCAACAGCCTGCACGACACGATGTTGGTGAGTTCGACTCCGATCGTCATCCGCTCGCTGACCGGGTTCTTCCCGCACAATTTCCGCGATCTGACCCTGATCGCCGGCACCATTGGCGACTATGCGGCGATCATCACCAATGCCGACAGCCCGTATCAGACCTTCGGCGACCTGATCGCCGCCTTTGAAGCCGATCCGTCGTCCGTCGCCGTCGGCGGCGGTTCGGTCCCGGGTGGCATGGACCATTTGGTTGCGGCCATGGCCTTCGAAGCCGCCGGCGCAGACCCGATCGCATTGAAATACATCCCCTACGACGCCGGCGGCGCCATGAACGCCGCCCTGCTCTCCGGTGAGATCGCCGCCGGTTCGACCGGCTTCTCGGAAGTGGTGGCCTTGGCCTCCGCCGGCGAAATCCGCGTCCTCGGCATTACCGCCACCGCCCGCGTGTCAGCCCTGCCAGATGCACCGACCTTCGAGGAACAGGGCTTCGACGTCGACTTCGTCAACTGGCGCGGTTTCTTTGCGGCACCCGGTCTACCCGAGGACAAGGTTGCGGCTTACCGTGGCGTGCTCGCCGCCATGTACGACACCGCCGAATGGGAAGCCGTGCGGGCCCGCAACGGCTGGGTCAACATCCACAACTCCGGTGACGATTTCTTGGCTTTCCTGGAAAATCAGGAGCAAGTGATTGGTGATCTGATGCACAAACTCGGCTTTCTCTGATCGCCGTGTGGATTGCAGGGGGGCGGTTCTCTGGGGCCGCCTCCCGTCTTCGAATTCTTCCCAACGCCCTGGTGCATGAGGCGCCGCAATGACGCTTGAGCGGGCCATTGGTCTTCTGTTCCTGGTCTTTAGTCTGGCTTACGGCTATGAAGCCTATTTCGGCATGGACGACCTGCTGCCGCCGATCCTGCAGCGAACGCCGGTCTGGCCGAGCAGCTTCCCTAAGATCCTTGCCGTTTGCGGAGTCCTGGCCGCGCTGGCCGTCATTGTATCCCCCAGCCGTGCCGACACCGAATCGCGTGATATCGATCACCGCCGCCTGCTCGACTACAACCTTGGCCAGGCTTTGACTCTGATCGGACTCATGATCGCGTATGCCCTTTTGCTGCGGCCGATCGGTTTCCTCGCCGCCACCACCCTGTTCCTAGCGCTCGGTGCCTTCATTCTGGGTGAACGGCGCTATCACTGGATGGTGCTCACCGCCGCCATCGGCGCCGTGACCATCTGGTACCTTGTTCAGGAAGTGCTCGGCATTTTCCTGCGTCCCTGGCCGTCCATTCTATAAGGGGAATCGCGTACCATGCTTGAAGGGATTCTCCTCGGACTGTCGACGGCGTTATCGATCCAGAATCTACTGATGGTGACAGGCGGCTGCCTGGTCGGCACCTTCATCGGCATGCTGCCAGGACTCGGGCCGATGTCGATCATCGCGATCATGATCCCGGTCGCGATCACGGTGGCCGATCCGGCAGCAGCCCTGATTCTGCTGGCCGGTGTCTACTACGGGGCGGTGTTCGGCGGTTCAACCTCGTCGATCCTGATCAATGCGCCCGGCGTGCCGTCCACGGTCGCCAGTTCCTTCGACGGCTACCCGTTGACACGCCAGGGCAAGGCCGGCAAAGCCCTCACAGTGGCGGCGATCGCTTCCTTCGCCGGCGGCACCGTCGGCGCCATTTTGCTGATGGCATTCGCACCCGCCCTGGTTTCCGTCGCCCTGCTGTTTCATTCGGCCGAGTATTTCGCGCTCATGGTCGTCGGTTTGTCCGCCATCGCCGCCTTTGCCGGCAAAGGTCAGGTCGCCAAAGCGACCATGATGACCTTGTTCGGGCTGATTCTGGCCACGGTGGGCGAGAGCGCGCTGTTCAACGCACCGCGCTTCACCATGGGGCTGATGGACCTGCAATCCGGCCTGAGTTTCATCACGCTGGCCATGGCTCTGTTTGCCCTGCCAGAAGCCATCTATCTGGTCCTGGATCCGAAACGCTCGCAGACCGGAGGCGGCAAGAGCGGCGAAATCAAGGAGCTTTACATCACCAAAGCCGAAGCCCGGCAGATAGCACCGGTCATTGGCCGGCAATCGATCCAGGGCTTTCTCATCGGCGTACTGCCGGGCGCCGGCGCCACCATCGCCTCGTTCCTCGGCTATGCCGTCGAACGCAACATCGCCAAAGGTGCCGATCAAGAGGCTTTTGGCAAAGGCTCTCTCAAAGGCCTCGCGGCCCCGGAAAGTGCCAACAACGCCGCCAGTACGGGGTCCTTCGTGCCGTTGCTGACCTTGGGCATCCCTGGATCAGGTTCCACCGCAGTGCTGTTGGGAGCGTTGATCGCGCTCAATGTCCAGCCAGGACCGCGGCTGATGATGGATAACCCGGAGGTGTTCTGGTCTGTGATCATCTCCATGTACATCGGTAACGTGATTCTGCTCATTCTGAACCTACCGCTGATCCCGTACATCGCCAAGGTTCTCGCTCTACCTCGCAATTACTTGGTGCCCTTCATTCTGTTCTTCACGATGATGGGGTCGTACATTGGGCAGAACAATGCAACTGAGCTCTTGATCCTGGTTGGCATGGGGGTCTTCGCCACAATCCTGCGGTTTGCCAATTTCCCACTAGCGCCGTTGCTGATCGGCTTCATCCTGGGCCAGATGATGGAGGACAATTTCTCGCGTGCCGCCAACATCGCCGACGGTGCGAGTTTCTTGTGGGAGCGGCCCATGACTCTGGGCATGTTGATCATTGCCTTGGCGCTCATCGTTCTACCGACCGTTCGGTCGCGGAGCGGCCAACCCCACAAGCCAAAGCCGCCGGAAGGGCCCACCCCATGACGGTGGGCTCGGCCACAACCCGCGTACTGATTCCGAGCGGCGTTCTGGGTCTCGGCATCGATCCCGACGATCTGGCGCGGGGGTTGGACCGCCAGCCCCACGTCATCGCTATCGACGGTGGCTCCACCGACAGTGGCCCGTTTTATCTCGGTACTGGAACCAGCAAATATTCCGCAGCGGGCACGCGGTCGCAGTGGCGAACACTCATGCAGGCCCGCGCACAGGCCGGTATTCCGTTGGTCATCGGCAGTTGCGGCACCTGTGGTACCGATGCCACCGTCGACTGGATGGCCGATATGACGCGCAGCATCGCCGTCGAATTGGGTCATTCCGTTCGGATCGCCCGCCTTTACAGTAGCCAACCACCAGACCGAATCGCCACGGCGTGGGCAGCCGGGCGGATCACGCCATTGGTTCCCGCACCCGATATAACCGGCGACACCCTTACCGCCACGAGCAACATCGTTGCCCTGGCGGGCGTGGAGCAAATTCAGGCCGCGCTCGACACTGGGGCTGATATCGTGCTGGCCGGCCGCGCCACGGACACTGCGGTGATCGCCGCTCTGCCCCTGCACCGTGGCAGCCACCCCGGGGCCGCTTGGCACGGTGCCAAGATTGGCGAATGCGGCGCCTTGTGCTCGACCAATCCGACGAGTGGTGTGATCCTGGTTAGTGTCGACGGTGATGGCTTCACGGTGGAACCCATGGCCGAAACCGCCCGCTGCACACCACATTCGGTCTCGGCACACATGCTCTACGAGAATGCCGATCCGTTCCACCTGCACGAACCAGGCGGCACCCTGGATGTCACCGAAGCAACGTACACAGCCCTGGATGGTCGGTGCGTGCGCGTGACTGGCGCACGCTGGCTGCCGGCCGAGTGCTATACGGTGAAGCTAGAGGCAGCGCGTCCGGTTGGCTACCAAACGACCATCCTCGCCATCCTTCGAGATCCGCATTACGTCGCGCACGCATCCCTTTGGGCCGATCGTTTGCGGGCTTTTCTATTGGTTGACATCGAACGACGCATGGCACTGGCGCCGGACGCATACACTCTGGAGTTCCGGGTCATCGGCCTGAATGCAACTCTGGGGCCGTTGGAGACCGGGTCGTGTGTGCCGACGGAGGTTGGCGTGCTCGGACTGATCACCGCCACCAGCCAGGAGATCGCATCGGAGATTGGCCGGCTGATTAACCCGTATGTGCTGCATTTTCCGCTGACGGACAACGAAGAACTGCCGACCTTCGCCTTTCCGTATTCCCCAGCCCAGTGCGATCGTGGCGCGTTGTACGAGTTCTGTCTGAACCACGTCCTCGAATTGGACGACCCGATGGACGCGTTCCGCCTCGAAGTCGAGGACTGGGCCCATGACTAAGGTGTCCGACATCGCCGCCAAAGTGCGCTCCAAAAACGCCGGACCTTTTTGGGTCACCATCGATGTCTTTTGCGGGAATCCTGACACGTACGGCCGGCTGCGGAATGGATTGACCACGCGCCGCGTGGCCGAGCGTTTGCAGATCCCGGACACCAGCCTGAAGCGCTTCGACATTCCGAGCCTGTCCGTGATCAAATTCAGCCTGCCACGCCCCGTGGTGCAAGGCAGCCGTTTTGATCGCGACATGCACGGGGCACAGTGGGCGGTTCTTGTGGCGGAGTTGCCGATCGACGACTGACTGACCGGTCTGGTCTGCGGTCGGCTGGAACAACACGCTCGGTGCGAAATCGAACACTGCAGACTGCGTCACGTCTCCGGCTGACGGCCATGGCAGGCCATGCCCCGGAAAGCATGGTTGTGTAGTCACGCTCGTCCTCAAGGCTTCTCGCCCATGCCATTTTCCGCCACGTCGGCGCCCCAATCCTCGGCCAGCCGGCGTTTTCGCTTCTGCAAAGTCGCGATCCGCGCTTCGGCCCGGGCGATTTCGAAACCGGCCACCAAGCCCGGAATACCGTGGTAACAGGCCCAGCCAACCGCAGCGGCACCGAACATGACGAGCCAGGTGGTCGGATCCCCGAGCAGGCGAATGGCTTGCTGCAGCGTGTTTTGCCCGCTCCATAGGTCCAACACATAAGGCAACACACCGCAAAGGTTGAGACCACCCACCGTGATCGGGGCAGGCTTTTCCGGGTCACGGTCGACCACGAAAGCAACGAATGTCGGAATCATGCCGATGCCAACCAGAAGTGTGGTCGGTGCGACGAAGATTGCGGCCGGCACCAGCAGCACCAACAAAGGCCCGACGCCCGCGCCACCACGCCGTCGTGGCCGCCGCCGCCCGGAGCGGGCCGGCGGCCGGGCCTTGCCCGCTTTCGCCGTCATTACCCAGGTCTCATGGTGTCAGGACGTGGCGCAAGATCAGCGCCGCGGCCACCACAGTCGTGGCCACCGCAGAGCATACGGCAGCCACCTGGCGTCCGGTGGTTTCAGCGATACCGGTGCGGTCCGCCACGCGCCGCCGCAGTTGATCGATCTCAGCCACGATGTCCCTATGCTCTCGCCGCGCCTTCTGGAAATCGGCAGCATCCCTCCTAATCGCCTCAGGATCATCAAGAAGAGCAAGCATTTTGGCGATCTTGCCCCCCTTCGCCACGGCTTCGAGTTCCTTGTGCACGTGGTCGCGATACCGCCGGTTGTGGAAACGGCTGACGGCCGGCTTCGCCAACGACGCCAGCCACTGGCACAACGCCGGCGTAGCGGGCGCGTTCTGCTGCGCCTGAACGTCGGATAGGAGGGTCATCGCGGCCACGACCCGCCGGGCCGGTACCGCATTGGCGGCAAACTGGCCATACAAAGCATCATCCAAACGCCGGTGACGAACCGAAAGGAAGGCGAGGATGTGGCGATCGATCGGATCGGATGGGCGCGGCTTGGTCGCCCCCAGGCTGTCCAAGGCCAGCAGCACATCCACTGGTGAGAGCGCATAGAAGGTCTCCAACATCGGGCTCATGCACGGCATACAGCGATTGCCTTCATACAGCACGCGTTCGATCCCATAGGCAGGCGCGATGCTTTCCAGATGGCCGCGAAATTGGTCCAGCATCTGGACCAAGGGCACGTATTCGGCTTTGAAATCGGTCTGTGCGCTGGCCCAGAACATGGGGAGCTGCAAAGCCAGAGCTTCCGCCAACGCCTGATAGCTCTCACGGCGCAAAAAGGCTTCGGCCAAGCTATAGCTCAAGCCGTCGAGCATGAAGCTGCGGCCCTTGAAGCGTATGGGGGCGAGCGGATCGAGCGCAATGCAAGCGCGACCGACCATGCGGTCCGCCAGCGTGACTCCCTTGCTGCCCTGGGTTGCTTCGATGGCCGCATTCACGGCATCGGCAAGATCATCGGCAGTCAAGCTGCGCCGCAACCACCGATCCAAATCGCCAGACTCGATTGTCGTCACCGCAGTCGATGAGGCTTGTAAGAGCGCTCGGGCCAAACCGCGGCTGGTCCAGTATTCTTGTCCGCCGAACGGGATCGATCGGGCTGCCCGCTTGCTGAGCTGCGGCTGTTTTGGGCTCAGGCGACGACCACTGAGCCAAAGGTCGAGTTGCGGCAGGGCCCAGCGCTGCGTTGGATCATCGCTCAAGAGACCACGCAACGGTTCGATCAGCCCATTCGGCACACGCTTACTACCCACCAGCGCCGGGTAGGAGCCTTTGTCCATCTTGGCCTGCAGCACTGTCTCGTCGTCCTGGTCCGCCGTCGGGTCGCCGCCCAGCGCAAGCACCAACAGCGTGACGCCGAGGGCGTACAGATCATCCAGCACCGTGCCGGTCCCCCGGCCAGACGGCTGCGCCATGCCGCGTTCGATTGTCGTGTAGGCTAGTGGTAAGCCGTAGCCTGGCGGCATGGAAAGGCACTCGCCGAGCAAAGCGGTTCCCCCCGCCTGATCGCGGCAGAACAGCCGCCACGGCACGATCGACCCGTGCACGATGCCTCGACCTGACAGGTCCTTGAGGCCGGACAAAACCGGTCGAATGACGGCTCGGGTCAGTGCCTCCTCTGTCCACGGCTCAATCTTGTCGCCGGCGTGGACCATCAATGGCCGCCCGGCGGGCCGGTCGAACACGAGCGCCAAACGACGCCGGTCCCCCGGCCAATGGACCACCCCCCAATCAATCAGCCGGGTCACATGGGTAGGGTCGATATTGACGAAACTATTGGGGAGCTCGTGCCGAGGTGGCACACGGCCCGACAATACCAAAGCATAGCTTGCGGATTTGCGCCCTGTGAGGCTCGCGGCTGCAAAGGCACTGCCGGCCAGTGTGTCGAGCCCTGAGGTTGGCGCATCGGTCTGGATTTCAAACCGATCTCCCAGCAGCACCGGCCGGGTGCTGTCGGAACGAACCGGCTCCGGTCTGCCCGCCGGTGGGTCTGCCACCACCGGTTCCGACACCTCCGTCGCGGCCAATTGGGCCCCGTCTTCCACCATACGCACCCATCCTGGTTCCGCCCCCGATCAACGCGCCGAGCCTGGTGACATGCGCCCGCGCCCCTGGATTGGCTTGGTTGGGCGAGACAACGGTCCAGGCACAATCACCCCGCTCCTCCAGACGGCACGGTCGCCGTCGGTTAGGCCTTGCTGACGGAGACGGCGGTGGTGTGGGCCCCGTCATCGTCACCGTGCGGCGGCGTGACGCGTAATTGTGCGATCTGATGCCGCTGTCGGCTCAGAATCTCGAAGCGAAAGCCGTAGAACGTGAAGATCTGACCGACATCGGGAATACGCCGCGCCTCGTGTAGGACAAGGCCGGCAATGGTCGAGGCCTTCTCATCGGGTAGGCGCCATTCGAATTCCCGATTCAGGTCGCGGATTGTCACGGTGCCATCGACAACGAAAGTGCCCCCCGGCTCTGGCCGGACCCCAGCGACCGCCACATCGTGCTCGTCTGCAATGTCGCCAACGATCTCCTCCAAAATATCCTCAAGCGTCACAACACCCATGAAGCTGCCGTATTCATCGATCACCAGCGCAAAGTGCTCGCGCCGCTGGCGGAATGCCTGCAACTGATCGAACAAAGTGGTCGTGTCCGGAATGAACCAGGGCTTCGAGGCAATCTGGAAGATATCAACACCGTCGATGTTGCCACCTCGGACCTGTACCTCGCGCAACATCGCCTTGGCATGAATCACGCCAACGATGTTGTCGATCTCGTTGCGCCATACAGGCATTCGGGTGTAGCGGCTCTCCAAGACCTGATCCATGATCTCCGCATGCGGCAGATCCCCGTCGATCATCACCACATTACGCCGGTGTGTCATGATCTCGCTCACCTCGACCGTGGTCAGGTCGAGAATGGAGCGCAGCATGGCCCGCTCCTCGCGGTTCTCCTGTTCGGTCTCCTCTTCGCCACGGTGTAACTCGATCGCCCCGCGCAGCTCATCTTCGGAGGAAAACACGCCAGCCCCGTGCAGATCACCGACAAAGCGACTCAGCACGAAGCGCACCACTTGCTCTACCGCAGCGGTCGCCGGGCCGAAAACGACGACGATCCATCGAACCACGGGTGCGACCGCCAACGCGGAGCGATCGGCATAGGTGAGCGCATAGGTTTTGGGCAGTACCTCCGCAAAAATCAGAACCAGGAGCGTCATCACGACGGTCGCCACGGCAACGCCGCTGTCGCCCAACATGCTGATCAGTATGTTGGTGGCAAGGGCCGACGCCAGGATGTTGACCACGTTGTTTCCCAGCAAAAGCGCCCCAATCATGCGTGCTTTCTGGTCGCGCAGGCGATTGACGATACGCGCGTGCTTGTTGCCTTCCTGCTCGAGCTGGTGCATGCGCCCGCGCGACGCGGCCGTCAGCGCCGTTTCCGACCCCGAGAACAGGCCTGACGCCACGATCAAAACCAGGATGGCCCCCAAACTGAGCCACAGTTCAACCGTCATCAGACGTTTTCACCCCCGCCGTTTGGCCGGTGCGGCGGCACCTGAACGGTCGTCACGACCGCCCCTCACCCGGTGGCCGGCGGCCCCAAACTGTCATGCAAGTAGTCCCGAACTTCCTCGTCGGCGACACCGACTGCGACAAAGGCCTCGCCGATGCCACGCACCAACACGAAGGTCATACGGCCATCCCGCAGCTTTTTGTCATGCCGCATGGCTTCGACCAGCCTCTCGGCATCGACGCGCAATCCAGGGATCTGATTGGGTGCAACGGGCAAACCGACCCGCTCCAGGTGCCCGCGCACACGTGCAACGGTGGCCTGATCGACCAGGCTCCGCCGCGCCGAAAACCCAAAAGCCATCACCATGCCGATCGCAACCGCTTCACCGTGCAGCAATGTCTCGCCGTAGCCAGCCACCGCCTCCAGAGCATGGCCGAACGTATGGCCAAGGTTGAGGAGCGCCCGTTGGCCGGCTTCGCGCTCGTCGGCCGCCACGATATCTGCCTTGGCTCGGCAACTCGCTACCACGGCCCGACGCAGCGGTTCTGGATCGAGTGCACAAACCCGTTCGCCCACCATCTCCAGCCAGCCGAACAGGGCAGCATCCCCGAGCAAACCGTATTTCACCACTTCGGCATAGCCAGCAAGCACGTCCCGGCGCGGAAGGGTCCGCAGCACGTCTAGATCGGCGAGCACAAGCCGGGGCTGATGAAACGCACCGACCAAATTCTTGCCGTGGCGGGTGTTGATGCCGGTCTTGCCGCCGACCGAACTGTCCACCTGAGCCAACAGTGTGGTCGGAACCTGCATGAACGGAAGGCCGCGTAAGGTAACCGCGGCGGCGAAGCCGGCCAGATCACCGATGACGCCACCGCCCAGAGCCACCACCACGGTTTGCCGATCCGGCCTTCGGTCGAGCAGGCTTTCGACGACGAAGCTCCACTCCGAAAAGCACTTGGTCGCTTCGCCGGCGCCAACCACGACTGATGGCAAAACAGTGTGTCCGGCAGCCGCCAGCGCCCCTTCAAGACGACCCAGATGCAGGGCCGCCAAGGTCGCATCGGTCACGACCACCACATGTCGTTGCCCAAGAGCGTCGGCAAGATAGCGGCCGGCCGCCGGCAGCAGCCGGTTGCCGACCAAAATGTCATAGCTGCGGTGGCCCAGCCCAACAGTGATGCGTTCGATCATGGCTTGCTCTGTGTCGCACCGCCGGCACCGGGGGAGCGTCGCACCGACCATCCCGGACATGCGACAGACCGGCCAGGAATCGGCTGAAAGGGCGTCCCCGGGGTTTGGCAGCGTTGAGGTCGAAGGTGCATATCCGAAGATGCCGGTCTATGCCGCCGCCGTCATCAGTCGGGTGCCCAGAAATTCTTCCAATGCGGCAATCGCGCAATCTGTGGTTTCCTCGGGCGGGACCTCTTCGCTGTCAACGACAATGTCCGCCTCGGCATAGATCGGATAGCGGATTTCCATGAGGTGACCAAGAATTTGTTTTGGATCACCTTTCTTGAGCAACGGCCGGGTATGACGGCGCGATGTGCGCGCCACCAGCACTTCCAGATCGGCGCGCAGCCACAGCGATATTGCCTTGTCCCGCACAAGCCCGCGCGTCTCTGGATCAATGAAAGCACCGCCGCCGGTCGCCAGCACTCCTGTCGGTCCGTCGAGCAGACGGGCGATGACACGGCGTTCCCCGGCACGGAAAGCCTCTTCCCCGTAACGGTCAAAAATCTCTGTGATCGAGCAGCCCGCCGCCGCCTCGATTTCGTGATCGGCGTCGGTGAACGGTAGCCCAAGCCGGGCAGCCATGCGCCGCCCAATGCTGGTTTTGCCCGCCCCCATTAAACCGACCAGCACCAAGCTGCGAGGCAAGATAGGGGACACCCCGGTCACCAACCCAGGTTCTGTTCCGTGGGAGAACGCACCCGCAGCCGGCACACCGGCCCGCGAGGGTTGCCAAAGCCGGTCGGGTCCGCTAGCAAAGGGTGCATCATGACTGGGCGACATGGTCCGTGCATCGGCATGAAGATGAGGGCGACGCATGGATTCGCCAGCAGAGGTTACCTCACCTGCGGCAACATGCACCGCGCAGTTTTGGTTACCATATCTTTACAGTCGCTTACAACCCAGCGGATACCATGCCTCCACGTTTTCGCCAACGCACCTTTTCCACCCCATCCTACCGGTCGTCAACCTCCATCGCCGGGGTTTTGATGCTGCTGACCGTCCTGGTGGTGATTGCTGGCGTGGTGTTTCTTGGCACCGCGGATCTGGCACCGCCCTCCGAAACCATCGAGAAGGTACTGCCCGACGAGCGCTTTCCACGCTGATGGGGCGATGCCCACAGCCTCGCCACGGCTCGAGGGGAGGCAGCGGCACCGCTGAGACGTTCACGTGACCGGACCAAGGGCAAAACTCGGCCGTCCCCGCAAGCCGGCACCCAACATGCCGGCCGACCTGGATGTTTTTCTCGACATGATGGTGGCCGAGCGGGGAGCGGCCGCCAACACCATTGCCGCCTACGCCAGCGATTTGATCCACGTGCACCATTGGCTCGAGCAGCACGGACGAGATCTGGCCAGCGCCAGTACGACTGACCTGCAGGCCTATCTCGGTTCCCTGGCATTGGGGGCGACCGCACGCAGCGACGCGGCCGCGCTGCGAACGATCGCTCGCCGCCTTTCCGCACTGCGCCAGTTCTACCGTTTCCTGTGCCTTGACGGACGCCGGACCGACGACCCGAGCAGTTGTTTGGACAGCCCGCGGCAAGCGCCGGCGTTGCCGAAAGTACTGTCCGAAGACGAGGTGGAGCGCCTCCTGGTGGCAACCCAGGCCCTACCCGGGGCCGAACGCATCCGGTTGGTCGCGATGCTGGAGGTGTTGTACGCCGCTGGTCTGCGGGTGAGCGAATTGGTCGCCATGCCCCTTCACGTTGCCCACACAGACGATCTGCACCTGCCGATCCGCGGCAAAGGCAGCAAGGAACGTCTCGTGCCCCTCACGCCAGCAGCCCATCAGGCACTGCAGGCGTACCTTCCACTGCGGCCCCATTTCCTGCCACCGGAGCCCAAGGGGCGCCGCAACCGCTACCTGTTCCCCTCACGCACGGCTGCACAAGGGCACCTGACCCGCCAACGGTTTGGCCAGATTCTCAAGGACTTGGCGGTACATGCTGGCATCGAACCGGTTCGGGTCAGCCCGCACGTCCTGCGCCACGCGTTTGCCACCCACCTGATCGACCACGGCGCCGATTTACGCAGTGTGCAGAAAATGCTAGGCCATGCCGACATTGCGACCACGCAGATCTACACCCATGTGGCCAGCACACGTCTGCGCCATGTGGTCGAATTCCATCACCCGTTGCATAGCCGCGAAGACAGCGACCACTCCTGATTGGGTGGGGCAGCCTCATGTGGTATCGACTCTTGTTAACTGAATGGTCAGTTTAATCCTAATCGCAGATTGCCGCAGAATCGGGAGCGCGCATACAAATGAAGAAAAGATGCGAAATTCAACGAAGTGCCCTGGCTGGGCGAAATTGTCGCGGCTGTTGATGTCTTAGATTAGTGTCACCGCCTGGTCCGGTGCGCTTAGAGCTGGAGATGTCGTTTAGCCACCGACGGGATTGATTCTGGAGCTTTTCAATATCTACGCGGATGCAAATCACGGTGTCGGAAGATCTCGAAGACGTCCGCGCCAGAATCTTGGGTTTGGCCCAGCGCACATGGGAGGCACAGGCCTACCAGCAGAAACAGGATCAGGTGTTGAGACGAGCGTACCTCCATGGCGCAATCTGACGCCGACATGCTGCCTGATCTGTCCATTCTGGATCATCTAAGCCGTGGTGCGATCGTCACCGATGCCCAACTGGATCCACCCGGACCAACGATTCTCTACGTCAACGATACCTTCCTGTCGTTCGCCGATTGGGATCGCGCCGACCTGATCGGCCAGACGCCGCGCGTCCTGCAGGGGCCCCTGACCGACCAAACCATCGTGACCGATTTGCGCACCGAACTTGAAGAAGCCGGCGTCTGGCATGGGCAGACGATCAACTATCGCAAGACCGGCAGCACCTTCATTATCGAATGGTCGATCACGCCGATTCGAAACGGTGACGGCCGTGTGCTCGGCTATGTCGCCATCATCGACGATGTGACCGAACGGGTCCGGCTCGGACGATCCATTGCCGGTGTGCCGCAGACCGACCGACAGACCGGCCTGCTTTTGTACGATGAATTCCGCAATCAGGTGGAAGGGTGGATCGACCGATTTCGCAGGAATGAATGTGCGCCACCCCTGGTGGCCCATTTGGAGATCGACGACTTCGTCCAGGTGTCGGCCGTGACCTCGCCATTGGAAATGAGCATGGTCCGAATCATTTTAGCACAACGCATGGTCCAACACACCCCCGGTGCCGTGCTCGGCCAAAGCGCACAGGATCGGTTCCTGCTCGCCACGGACGATATCGAGCTCCTGGACACCCTGCGCGGCGTTCTGACGGCGCCAGTGGCACTGGCCGACAAACGCTTACATCTGCGCGTCACCATCGGCGTGGCATTGTGCCCGATCGATGGTGAAGGGTGCGATGAGCTGATCCGGGCGGCCATCATTGCCACAGCCGAGGGTCACCATCTCGGCAGCAACCATTTGTGCCTCTATTTCGGCGAATTCTCCGAGCGTATGGCGCGCACCCGCCGATTGGAGGATGCGTTGACGGTGGCTGCCCAGGAGCAGCAATTCCAGATCGTGTACCAGCCCAAGCTCAGCACCGCGGACGGTCTGACCGTGCATGGTGTCGAGTCCCTGTTGCGGTGGTCGCACCCCGTGTTCGGCGATGTCCCTCCATCGGAGTTCATCCCGATCCTCGAAGCGACCGGACGGATCACGTCGGTGACCAATTGGGTGTGCGATCGCGTGCTGTGGCAGCAAAACCAATGGCGCCGTCACAATCTCCTGATGCGTGTGGGGATCAACGTCTCCCAGCTCGACCTGCTGGCCGATGCGGAAGACCTGCGCCGACGCCTGGCCGAAGGACGGGCCCGCTATGATCTGCGGGCCAATCTGATCGAAATCGAGATCACCGAGCGCATCGCCGCCAATCCGGAGATGCAAAAGGCAATCGCCCAGCTCGCGAACGACGGCTATCTGATCGCCATCGACGACTTCGGCCGCGAACAATCGACGTTGGCAACCCTCGTGACTTATGCGGTCGATGTGCTCAAACTCGACAAGGAATTGGTCGCTGACTGTGCCGAGAACAACCGACGGCGCATCGTGCTGCGCCACGTGGCGGCCATGGCGCGTGACCTGGGCATGCTCACCGTGGCGGAGGGAGTCGAGGACCGTGCCACCCTTGAACTGCTGACCGAGATGGAGATCGATTTGATCCAGGGGTTCGCCGTCGCCAAACCCATGTCGGCGGATGACCTGGCCGCCTTCATGGCTGGCCGTGTATCGGCATGCGGGCCGATCCGGTCCAGCGGCTCTGCAACCGCCACGCGGCTGGGCTGAAGCCAATACCAAGCGGTGGACATTCCACCCACAACCGACGACAAAGCGGCTTGGCCGGCATGACCGCGCGGCCGCAGTGGGTTCAAAAACCGGTGGGGTGACACCATGATCACGGTCTGGGGACGGCGTTCGTCGTCCAACGTTCAAAAGGTGCTTTGGGTTTGTGCCGAGGCGGGGCAGATCGTGACGCACCACGATGCGGGCGGTCGCTTCGGCGGCCTGGATACACCCGAATTCCTGGCCCGCAATCCAAACGGCAAGGTGCCGGTCATTGATGATGACGGCTATGTGTTGTGGGAGTCCAACGCCATCGTCCGCTATGTGGCGACGTGCTATGCTCCAGATCGGTTTTGGCCGGCCGACCCAAAGCAACAGGGCCGCATCAGCCAATGGATGGACTGGCAGCATACCACCCTCGCCCCCGTCCTGTTTCCACTGTATGGAAGCCTGGTCCGAACGCCGGCCGAAAAACGCAACGCGGAGACGATCGATGACCAGATGGCCAGCGTGGCGGCTGTCTTGCAGATTCCCGAAGCCGCGTTGAGCGATCGGCCCTATCTGCTTGGCGACCACTTCAGTCTCGCAGACATCCCTCTTGCAGTCTGGCTCCATCGCTGGTTCACCATGATGGACCGGCCACAACCCGCCATGCCCAACCTGCTCTCCTTGTATGAGCGGCTGAAACAGCGACCGCCCTACCAGTCGATCGTCGTGGGCGTCGCCTATGAGTAGGCGACATGACGAGTCACCATCCCTCCGTCGCTGAGCCAGCCTACTCCGTTCTTGGCAGACCGGCCATGATCGGTCATGTCATGCCCAGTTCAATCGCCGCACCGACGGTGACGCGTCATTGATTGATTCCCATCACAAGGAACAGGGACACACAGCACCATGCCGACCACCATCGCCGGGCTCACCTTGCTGGCCCCGATCAAGCCCGCCTATCAGGACATTCTGACCAAGGACGCGATCGAGTTCGTGGTTGAGCTGGAACGCCGTTTCGACGATGAGCGCAAGCGGTTACTCGCCGTGCGCGCCAACCGTCAAGGTGCCTTGGACGGCGGCGCACGGCCCGACTTTCCGACCGAGACTCAAGGCATCCGAGACGGCGACTGGACGATCGCGCCACTGCCAGCAGATCTGCGGGACCGCAGGGTCGAAATCACCGGACCGGTCGATCGCAAGATGGTGATCAACGCCCTTAACTCCGGCGCGAAAGTGTTCATGGCCGATTTCGAAGACGCCAGCACGCCCACCTGGGACAACCTGATCCAAGGCCAGATCAACCTTCGTGACGCCGTACGACGCACCATCAGCTATGACGACCCGGTAACCGGCAAGGCATATCGCCTGAGCGAAAACCCGGCCGTGCTGAAGGTACGGCCGCGCGGCTGGCACTTGGACGAGCGCCATGTGCTCTACAATGATCAACCGATTTCCGGCAGCCTGTTCGACTTCGGTCTGTACTTCTACCACAACGCCAAGACGCTGCTGGCGAGCGGTTCGGGGCCCTATTTCTATCTGCCCAAGATGGAGTCGCACCACGAGGCACGGCTGTGGAACGAGGTTTTCGTCGTGGCTCAGCAGGCGCTCGGCATTCCCACCGGCAGCATTCGCGCCACCGTCCTGATCGAGACCATCCTCGCCGCGTTCGAGATGGATGAAATCCTCTACGAGTTACGGGAGCATTCGGCCGGTCTGAACTGCGGCCGTTGGGATTACATCTTCAGCTTTATCAAAAAATTCCGCAAGTCGCCAAATGCAGTCATGCCCGACCGTGCAAAGGTGACCATGGACGTGCACTTTCTCAACTCCTACAGCCTTCTTGCGATCAAGACCTGCCACCGGCGCAATGCACCGGCCATCGGCGGAATGGCGGCGTTTATCCCCATCAAGGATGACGCAGCCGCCAACGCCCAGGTCATGGCCAAGGTGCGCGCCGACAAGGAGCGCGAAGCCAACAATGGCCATGATGGCACCTGGGTGGCGCACCCCGGGCTCGTGTCGGTCGCCCAGGACGTGTTCGACCGGGTCATGCCAACCCCGAATCAGATCGATCGCAGGCGCGACGACGTAACGGTAACGGCAGACGATCTCTTGGCCATGCCGCCTGGAACCAAGACCGAAACCGGCTTACGCCAAAACGTGGCGGTCGGCATCGGGTACATCGAGGCATGGCTGCGCGGTTTCGGGTGCGTACCGTTGTTCAATCTGATGGAAGATGCCGCCACGGCCGAGATTTCCCGCACTCAAGTGTGGCAATGGCTGCATACCGGCGCCGAACTTGAGGACGGGCGCACCGTCGACGTACCGCTCGTCCGACGGACCATCCATGAAGAATTGGACAAGTGGCGCGATCGCATTGGCGAAGAACGGTACCGGCGGGGCCGTTATGGCGACGCCGCCGAACTGTTCCGGCAACTGGTTGAACAACCGGACTTGGCCGAATTCCTAACTCTGTCGGCTTATGACAAGGTGGTCGCCGAAGGCGCCTGATGCGGTGGCCGATCCGGGTCATGGTGGTGCCGCATCTGCGGCACCCTCGGCCACCCGGTCAGGGAGGCTGGACATCCCGCCCCGGTTTTTTCGCAGACACCGATGGCAGCGAATGGTCCTGGTCCAGCACCAATGACAGGTCACCATCGATAACACGAAGGTAACGGGCAGATTGACGTGGCAGTGGAATCTGCCGTGAGAGGCAGTAATTGACGAGGGACGCCGACACTTCTTGCTCCGTCAGCTTAACAGAATGCTCCTTTCCATCGTCATCACGGATGATCAACGTGGCTTCGACCGTATCCAGGATTTCTTGGTAGAGGATCTTATCAATGGTGCCTCGCGGCAAGCTCCGTCGCAGCTTGTTCATCAGCTCAATGACGGCTCGAGTAACCTCCTCCTCGGAGAACGCAAGACACCGCAGCTCTTTCATCGCCTTTCCCATGCGGCAACACTGTGCCGTGTTCCAATCTCGGCCGACCGGCCATCCGGATCGCCGTCCGCACCGTGGTGTCGTCCGCGTTGGTTCATGCGCCGCTCTCTGCTATCCCAGCCCGCGACACGGCGGCCGGTGGCAGGCACTGGTCGGCGCCCCCCATGAAGGACCCACTCCATGACCGGAACGCTCGAAGAATTGCTCCTGGCCAGTACCGTGTTGCTCGTGACCCACTTCGGACTATCGAGCACGCCGCTGCGAGCCTTCCTGGTGATGCCCCTCGGCGAGCGTCCATTTCTGGTTTTCTACTCACTGGTGTCGATCACCTGCCTCGTGTGGCTGGTCCTCAGCTATCGCGCCGCCCCCGTCGAACCGATCTGGGCCGCACCCGAGGCACTCAGTCTCTTGCCGCAGCTTTTCGCCGGTCTCGGTATTATCTTCCTCGTTGGTGGAGTGTCGACCAAAAATCCCACGGCAGTGGGACAACAGGGTGGGTTGAACGCCGAAACCCCTGCCCGTGGCATTTTGCGCATCACCCGACATCCGGTGATGTGGGCGATTGGCCTTTGGGCGCTGGCGCATATCCCAAACAATGGCGATGTGGCCTCTGTTCTGTTCTTCGGTACCTTCGCCGTTCTCGCCCTGGCTGGCACCCTCACCATTGATCGAAAGAACGCCCAACGGCATGGTGTCACATGGCAGGTATTCGCGGCCGCCACATCTAACCTGCCGTTTCTGGCAATCGCTCAAAGGCGACAAAGCCTCACAGCGGCCGCACACGAGTACGGCCTGGCTCGCCTTGCCATCGCAACACTGATCTACCTCGTACTTCTGTATGGTCATGAACTGGTGTTTGGCGTTTCCGCCTGGCTGACACCGTGACGGCGTCACACAACACCGCCCAGTCAGCTCAGCACCGGAGAGCAAATGCCGAGCTGATCGCTTCAGTGTGCAACGACGATGCTCTGAAAAAGCAACGAGCTAACAAGAAACGAACGGTGCCGTTGGGCACAAACGGGCCCATCCGGGGAGGCCTTTGTGGGAGCGCCGACGCCTCGTCGGCCTCGTGTGCACGCCGGTGCGGGGGCCGTCGTCGGATGGCCACAGCGCCGCGGACGGTGTCCGGTGTTCCCCCGCCGTGCCGGGTTGACGGGCCGGGCCGACGGGGCG
>JANQJV010000097.1 GCA_028281465.1 Azospirillaceae bacterium
CGATCTTCATGCCGACAACCGTGCTATAAAGGAGGGCACGCCGTCGAAAAGCCACCGTTTCATTCATGGCGGGTCGGGCGGTAGCACGGTGTGGAACTAATACCAAGATTCGCAGAATCTGATCCCATCGTTTTCCCTTCCGACTTGGTGGTCCGCATTCGGCCAGAAACGATCCAAGTCCAAGTCCAAGTCCAAGTCTGGCCAATGTTGTTCGACAAGCCAACAGCCCCTCCATTGCCGCGGTCGATGAGGTTGGAGTTCGGAGAGCCGGATGTGCACGACCATGGCGTCGTCCGCTTGGCAAACTCGTATCATGCAAGCTTCGAACACAGTCAGAATACCGACCAATCCTTCGACCACTCTCCGACAAAAGCTTCAGAACCTCTGTGCAGAGCCACTAGCCTTCGGAAATGATCTCGAGGATCGGCGCGATACTCTTGGCGTAGATGAGTCGGCCGTTGGGCAGGTCATTGTCGTGGATTTTTTTGGCGGCTTCGTCCGGTGGCACGGCGAAGTGGCGCCAGCGGTCGTCGAGTCGAGCTGCCAGCACCGTCTCATCGACGCGGATCAGGGCTGTCACATCAAACGACGCGTGCACGGTGGGCCAAGGCGGTTCGTTCAGCAGCAGATAGTTGCCTTCGACCAGAACCAGGCGCACCGAACGGTCGATCAACATCGCGCCTGCACGGGAGATCTCCAGGTCTCGGTCGAAGCGCGGCACGGCGACGAAGTCTTCTCGGTTCACCTTGAGCCGCTGCAGCGCCGCAGCCAATCCGCCGACATCGAAGGTATGCGGCGCCCCCTTGCGTGGGCGCCAGCCGCGCGGCACCAGCACTGCATCGTCGAAATGAAAACCGTCCATGGGTACAACGGCTGCGGCCCCTGGAGCCGTGCGCTCGAGCGCCGCCAGCACCCGGTTCGCCAAGGTGGTTTTGCCCGAGGCGGGCGGGCCGGCTAGGGCCACCAAGCGCCGCGACCTGGGCGGGATGTCGTCCAGCATCTCGATCAGATGCGCGATGAACGCCGCCGGGGTCATGCGTTGGGTCGCCATTTTTCAGGGTCCGTTGCTCCGTGACGCCACCAGAGTAGGTGGAGCGCTCGCATTCCGCCACCACCGGGCGGATCACGGCGCTAGACCGTACCGAGCTCAGGCGTGCGATGACGATCGTGAGTTGGATCTCAGCGCATGCCGTCGGTTTTTACGCCCGAGCGCCAAACATCATGTCGGCGAGAAAGGGGCTCGTTGCGCGTCCATGTCGGTTTTCAGTCGTTGTGCGCGGGTACCCACATCGACCCCGTCTTTCGTTGCCACGCCATGGGCGAGGCGTTCGGCAGCATGGCTTCACCGATCGAAACGACCAGATAGGGTTGTCTCGACGCCGGCATCCTTCAGCCATCGTGATGAATTCGTTCCACGATGGCCATGCAGTCCTATGCGGATAAGGGAGCGAACAGAACAGGCAATCGGCCGGTTCCCCGGGGCTTGCCGCCTGCTGATGGGTCACGCCACCATTGGCTGCCCCGCGCCGGCGGACCAAGGAAAGAACCGACGTTCGACGAAGACGACCAATTGGAACAGGGCGATCCCCATGACCGACAGCAGGATGAGTGCGCTGAAGGCAAGCGGGGTTTCGAAGAACGCGGTCGAGGTGACGATGAAATAGCCGAGGCCGGCGTCGGCATTGACGAACTCGCCGACGACGGCACCGACCACCGATAGGGTGACCGCGACCTTGAGGCCGCTGAAGATCATCGGCACGGCGTAGGGCAGCTTGATGCGCCACAGCATCTGCAGCCATGAGCCGCGGTACGACCGGCCCAGCTCGATCAACTCGCCGGGCACCGACAACAGACCGGTGGCGATGGCGATCACCAGCGGGAAGAACGCGACCAGAAATGTCACCACGATGCGCGGCAGCTCGTTGGTGCCGAGCAGGATGACCAGGATCGGCGCCAAGGCAACCTTGGGAATCGATTGGGTCAACACCAGGACCGGGTAGACCGCGTTGGCCAGCCATACCGAAGACGTGATGACCACGGCCAAGGGAAGGCTGACCAGAACTGACACCAGGAAGCCGAGCAAGACCGTCTTCAAGGTCGCCGCCGTATGTCCGGCCAAGGTCCAGGCATTGGCCGTGCTGTCGACCCAGATGCGCGACGGGGCCGGCAGCAGATAGACGGGGATGTCGAACAGTGCGACCGCCAATTCCCAGAGAGCAAAAAGGGCAGCGACGGCCAGCAGCGGCACCACGACCGTCTGCAGCACCGGTGTCAGCCGGCGGCCCAGACTATTCGGCGGCGGCGAGCCGGTCGCCGAAGATGAGGGCGCGGATGCGCTGGGCACAGTGCTGGAAGTCATGGTGCGACTCCATGCCGAAGCGGCGCGGGTAGCTGAGGGCAACCGGAATGATCTCCTGCACCCGTCCTGGCCGGGCCGACAGCACGACGACCCGGTCCGACAACAACACCGCTTCGGAGATCGAGTGGGTGACGAAAACGATGGTCTTGGGCCGTTCGCGGCGCAGGCGCAGCAACTCCAGGCTCATCTCTTCGCGGGTCAGCGCGTCCAGGGCGCCGAAGGGCTCGTCCATGAGCAGAACGGACGGATCGTGCATGAGGGCTCGGCAGATCGCGGCGCGCTGCTGCATGCCGCCGGACAGTTCGCTCGGTACCCGGGTTTCGAAGCCACCCAGGCCGACCAGCGCCAACAGCTCGCGCGCCTGGGCGCGTGCGGCCGCCGTCACCGGCCGGTGCAGCATGCGCAACGGGAACAACAGATTCTCTTCGATCGTTGCCCACGGCAGCAAGGTGGGCGACTGGAACACCATGCCGGTGTCGACCCGTGGCGCCGTCACCGCCTGACCATCGATCCGGACCTGACCGCGGGTGAGCGGGAGCAGCCCGGCGATCAGCCGCAACAAGGTCGATTTACCGCAGCCGGACGGGCCGACCAGCGAGACCAGTTCATGTTCGCCGATCTGCAGGTCTATGTCCTCGATGGCGCGCACCA
The DNA here is from genome assembly GCA_028281465.1 of Azospirillaceae bacterium. Taxonomy (GTDB): domain Bacteria; phylum Pseudomonadota; class Alphaproteobacteria; order Azospirillales; family Azospirillaceae; genus JANQJV01. The sequence continues at coordinate 3,011 of JANQJV010000097.1, forward strand.
GGCCGCCATCGCGGCTGGTGAAGTGGCGGGTTACCCCGTCGAGCGCGATCACCGGGCAGGCTCCCTTTGTTTTCTGTGGACGTCAGGGGACGAGATCGGTGTTCACAGCGTGCGTCGGATCCCAGCCGGCGTCGAGGTCGAGGCCCTGGGCCTCCGCCACCACGTCCCAGGTGAACGCCAGGCGCTCCGGGTCATAGTGTCCGAAGCCGGTCGCTTCGGAATGCTCGTTGAGAACGAAGCCGAGGGCGGCGCGCAGGCTGCCCAGGCAGTCGTCCAGCGCGACCTCGGGCACGCGGTCCACATGCAGGCTGCATGCCTCTTCCGGGTTTGCGGCTGCCCAGGTGTAGGTTTCCTGGATGGCGGCCAGGAAGCGGCGCACCAGATCGGGGTTGTCGTCGATCAAGCTCTCGGTGGTGACCACGGAGGCGGCATAGATGGCGAACCCGACCTCTTCGAACGGCAGGACGCGGATGCTCTCGCCGACCTCTTGCGCCGCCTTGTTCTGGTAATAGTGGTGGATGGAGTAGAACGGCGCGGCGTCCAAGCGCTTTTGGATCAGCAGCGGCGCCATGGCGGCGCCGTCGGTGTTGACCCAGATGATCTTGGACGGGTCGGTGCCGGCGCGCTCGGCCACTTTGGGGAAATACAGCTTGTGGCTGTTGCCCGGCGTGATGCCGATGCGCTTGCCTTCCAAAGCCTGGAAGTTGGTGATGCCGCTGCTCTCCAGCACGAACAGGGAATGCGGCGAGTGGGTGTACAGCATGTGGATGGTCTTGACCGGCATGCCGCTGCGTGCCCTGGCGGCGAACACCGCGCCGATGTCGGCGATGCCGAAATCGAAGGCACCGCCTGCCAGTTTGGTCACCGTATCGCCTGAGCCGTAGCCGCGCGTGATGGTGACGTCGATGCCGTGTTTTTCGAAGATGCCCTTGGACCAGCCACCGTAGAACATGGCGTGTTCGCCCGAGGGAATCCAATCGGTCTGGAATGCCACGGCATCCAAGGCCCGGGCCGCAGGCGACCAACCGGTGACGGCCACCGCCAGCGTCACCGCGACGGCCAGGGCAGGGATGGGGGACGAGACGCGTCTGGACATGCCGGACCCTCCGTGGTTGCGATTATTGATGCGTTTTACGTTAAGCAACCCGTGTGCCAAATGTCGAGGAGATCATGCTGGCGCGCGACACCCCCAGATGCATCACTTTGAGGGTCAGCGGACCCAGCGTATCCCCTGCCGAGCGGCTGTCGTGGGTGACGGGCGGTGATCGTGCGGTGGGAAACCATCACGCCGCCGCATCCTCCCGTGGGCCGAACACGCGGTCAAAAACGATGTCCACGTGGCGCAGCGCGGTGGCCGGGTCGAACAGCGAGGCGAGGGTCTCGAGCGGCAGGAGGCGGTGCACCTCCGGGTCGTCGCGCAGCCGGGCCTGGAAATCGCCGCCGTCGGTCCAGGTTGCCATGGCGCTGCGCTGCACGGTGGTATAGGCGTCCTCCCGACTCATGCCTGCCTGCGTCAAGGCCAGCAGCACGCTCTGCGAGAACACCAGACCGCCGGTGGCCTCCAGGTTGCGGCGCATGCGTTCGGGGTAGACCAGGAGCTGGTCGATCAGGCCGGTCAGGCGCACCAGGGCGAAGTCGAGCGCGATGGTGGCGTCGGGGCCGATGACCCGTTCCACGGAGGAATGCGAGATATCACGCTCGTGCCACAGCGCCACGTTTTCCAGCGCCGGCGTCACGGTGCTGCGCACCAGCCGGGCCAGGCCGGTCAGGTTCTCCGACAAGACCGGGTTGCGCTTGTGCGGCATGGCCGAGGAGCCCTTCTGTCCGGGTGCGAAATACTCTTCGGCTTCTCGCACCTCGGTGCGTTGCAGATGGCGGATCTCCGTGGCCAGGGTCTCGACCGAGCTGGCGATGACGCCCAGCACCGCGAAAAACATGGCGTGCCGGTCACGCGGGATCACCTGGGTCGACACTGGCTCGACCAGGAGGCCGAGTTGGTCGGCGACATGCGCCTCCACCCGCGGGTCGATGGTGGCGAAGGTGCCGACCGGGCCGGAGATGGCGCAGGTCGCCACGTCGCGCCGGGCCGCCTGCAGGCGTTCGCGGTTGCGGGCGAACGCGGCATAGTGCCCGGCCAGTTTCAACCCGAAGCTGGTCGGTTCGGCATGGATACCGTGGCTGCGTCCAATGCACAGGGTGAGCTTGTGCTCGATGGCGCGCCGCTTCAGCGCCGCCAATAGGGCATCCAGATCGGTTAGCAAAACATCTGCTGCCTGGCTCAGTTGCACTGATAGGCAGGTGTCAAGCACATCGGACGAGGTCATGCCCTGGTGCACGAAGCGCGCTTCGTGGCCGACGTGTTCGGCCAGATTGGTCAGGAAAGCGATGACGTCGTGCCGGGTCTCGCGCTCGATCGCGTCGATACGCGCCACCTCGAAGCCGCCGCGCTGCCACACTGCCTCGGCTGCCGCCTTGGGGATGACGCCCAGCTCTGCCTGGGCATCGCAGGCATGCGCCTCGATCTCGAACCAAATGCGGAACCGGTTCTCCGATTCCCAAATGCGCGCCATCTCGGCGCGGCTGTAGCGCGGAATCATGACGCGGTCCTTGCTCTCTAGTCCCACACCGGCCTTTCGACCGACCCACCATGACCGAAACCGTGGCTTTTCGACGGCGTGCCCTCCTTTATAGCACGGTTGTCGGCATGAAGATCGGTCGTTCATTGGTGTCGCGAAGCCCGTGCTCTAGACCCCGCAAAACCCCGGCGAGCACCTCACAGAGAGGGCGTAGTTTCTTTCTAGTCCCACACCGGCCTTTCGACCGACCCACCGGGGATGAAACAGTCCA
>JANQJV010000119.1 GCA_028281465.1 Azospirillaceae bacterium
GTGTCCAAATATAGTAGCAAAAGCAAACTTCGCTGCTATATATGCGCTCGGAAAACTGGACTGTTTCATCCCCGGCAGGTCGGCCGCAAGGCCGGTGAGGGGCTAACAAGAAACTACGCCCTCTCTGTGATATGCTCGCCGGGGTTTTGCGGGGTCTAAAGCACGGGCTTCGCGACACCAATGAACGACCGACCTTCATGCCGACAACCGTGCTATAAAGTAGGGCACGCCTCGGTACGCACCGCGTCAGCATAGCGCCCGTCGGCAAGGATCGCCAGCGCCGCGGACCGATCGAGACCGATGCGCCCCGCCTCTCCGGCGAAAACCTCCAACGCGTTCAAGTCGCGCCTGTCCGTGAAGAAAGCGCCGAACAGCGCCATTTTAAAGTCGTGCGCCCGGCCCTGTGTGCCGGCCCAATGCAACACTTGGTGGGCGCGAAACGTGATGTTCACGCAGGTTCTCACCACTTTCGGCCATCTGCGGAGTCAGCTCGAACGGATGCCAGGCGACATCCGCTGGGAACCCCGTCTCGGTCTGGGCCCGCGCCAATTGCTTGTATCCAATGATGCACCAGGGACAAAACGACATCGGCAACGATGTCGATGCGGACCGGCGCGGCGGTCTGGTCTGGCATGCCGTACCTCTTCTGGTATTTCCGATTCGGCGATCGATCAAGGTGGTTTGCGAGATCTTGCCTCGCAGCCGCTGAGGTAATAGAATTGGTGCTAATGAATAACCCATCTATTCTTCGTCACGTCAACAAAGGATGGCGATGAATCCCCGGATCGAAACAGATGCGATGGGACGCAAGAAGGTGTACGGTCCGTGCACGAAGCCCTGCGCCATCGAACGCGGCATGCGAATCCTGGGCGGCAAATGGACCGGGTCGATCCTGTGGCACTTGAAGGACGGCGCCGTTCGATTCAACGACCTGGCCCGCATGATCGGTGGTGCCAGCAAGAAGATGATCACCGAACGATTGCGGCAATTGGAAGACTGGGGCTTGGTGGAGCGCCGGGTGCTGCACACCTCGCCCGTTGCCGTGGAATACACCATCACGCCACTCGGCGCGACGGCCTTGGCATTCCTGGATGAGTTGCGGCGCTGGAGCGAAAGCCTGCCGCCGGCCTTGACGCAAGCCGGCCTGAATGAAGACATGGGGTCGGCGGCGGGGGAGACTCAAACCGCTCCCGTCAACAGCCGCCGCCGAACGACGCACAGGCCTCCGTCCCGGCCTGGGACCACGCCCGGGTCCCATTAAAGGGAATCGATACCCAACCGGTGGGCGAGGAACTGCTCACCGGCCGATGTGATGGAAAGCACCCGTGGTGTCTCGGACCGCAGCACGTACCCCTGATCGAGGAAGTGCGTCATCAGATCGCGGCCAAGCCTGCCGGCGATATGCGGTCTGCGTTCGCTCCAATCCAAGCACGGTCGACAGACTGAGCGGCGGCCCTGGGGGCGTGCCTCCAGCCCATCGACTGGAATGCCGAGCGATGCCAAAAACGCCGCCCCGTCGCCGGTCACCAGACCCGCATGGTCGTCGAACACGACGATGCCGCGCGTCACCAAGGCATCGCTCAGGGCCACGCCGAGACGGCCGGCCATATGGTCGTAACAACAGCGCGCGCGATGCAGCGCCTGGTTGCGCGGTCCGGTGTGCACCGGCACCTGCGGCGAAAATCCGGCGGACGCCACCTGCATGATGCTTTCGAGTAGCTGAGCGACATCCGCAGACGCGATGCGGTGGTAGCGGTGCCGCCCCCATTTCTGGACGGTCAGCAAGCCCGCGGCAACCAAACGGGCCAAGTGCCCGCTCACCGTCTGCGGCGACACGTGGCTCCAGGTCGCCAGTTCGGTCGCCGTCAACGCCTTTCCACCCATCAGCGCCGACAAAATCGCGGCCCGAGCAGGATCCCCAATCAATCCGCCGATCTCCGCCACTCGGTTGATGCTGACCACGCCGCCCTCCTGTTGCTACTTCGTCGCAGGCGTCACGGGGACCGGCCGACGAGCCAACATCAGGGCTCGCAGCTCGGTCGGATCCGCCCATGGGTTTTGCTGTGCCAGAAAGGCATCGAGACGACGACGAGTCGTCTCCGGCGTCCACTCGTCGAGAAACCCAAGCCAGGGCGGCTTCGGCCCCGCGGCGAGGATAATCTCATCGGTGCGGTCAATCACGCGTCGCCCCAACGGAGATTTGGAGCACATCACGTGTAACAGAGCCAGATCTGGCACATTCGCCACCGGAAAGAACCGTAACCGCTCGACGGGCTCACCTAGCTGTTGGGCCGCAAACCCGATCTCCACCTCATAGGTGATGGCGTAATCGATCCAACCGGCGAACAGTTGCAGCGCCGGCGTGTGACCATGCGGCGCGGTGTGGAGGTGTGGGCGCCGACCAATCTGCCGCAGGGCCCGATCGATTTCCCGACCATAAAGACGGCCGCGTGTAATCGATGTGCGAAGCGATGGATCGGCCAGCAAGTTTGGCAAATCCACTTTACCGGCTGAGTCTAAATAGGGTAGTAAAGGAGCAATTTCGGAGCGATCAGCAGCGATCACCGCCCCATACGGCAAGACAAAAATCGGCAACGACAGAACGTAAGAGCGCGCCCGCGCCAACGTATAGAACGCGGGAACTAGACAGAATTCGTCAAGATTCCTAATCACCTGGTCACGCGCAGCGCGGCTGATTTCCATCGTCCGGTGGGCAAATTCCGGAATGCGCTGTACAAGATAGTCCTGCACGCGCTGGAACCCACCGCGGCCTCTTTGGGCGCCAAACAAGATGTGCCCAGGCGCCATATGCCACTGCAGCCACGTGACCGTCTCCGCGACGCGGACCGGACCTGCGCCAAGGAGCACCCCAATCATGACCACAAGACCAAGCCACTGTCCTGTCATCCCCGAGGCCTCCTCCCTTTTCTATTTCAGAATCGGCCCGAGGACGCCCAGGAATCGAGGTCATCGTACTCCCCAAAATGGGGACTGGAAAGCTGGGTCGGTTGGCCTTCCCCGCCATCGTTCCACGCCCCTCTGCGCCGCCCCCGTGCTTCCCGGCCCATGCCTCACCGGGGATGTCATGCCGGGGTAGGGTGCACGTGACTCAGCCCTGCGATGAGCGGAAGGGCGGTGAGCGAACGTCAGCCGCTAGACTGCGAGCGCAGCCGGCTCACATAGTCATCCACATCAGACGACAACCCACTGATGCCGTCGATGAGACCCGACAAGGACGACTTCAGGTTCTGTGCCTGTTGAGCATTGTCGTCGGCCGCTGCTGTGGCGTGACTAAGCTGTCCAGTGATGCGGGTTGACACGCCGGTCGCTTCCTGCACGCTCCGCACAATCTCCGAGGTCGTGGATTTCTGGCGATCCAGCAGCGCTGCAATAGCTTGATTGTTCTCCGCTATATTGACGATGATTTCATGCACTGCCTTGAAATCACGTACGGTAGTTTCCGTCGCACCCTGCACATCTTTGATCTGATTGGAAATTTCGTCTGTCGCCTTTTGCGTCTGGCTGGCCAAGTTCTTCACTTCATTCGCCACGACGGCAAAGCCTTTGCCGGCATCCCCAGCACGGGCCGCCTCAATCGTGGCGTTCAGCGCCAGGAGGTTGGTCTGTGACGCAATGTCGCTGATGATCGTGATGATTTCACCGATCTTTGTGGAACCTTGGTTAAGCCGATCCACGTTCTTGAGGTTTTCATCCGCCCGGCTGCCAGCGGACTGGGCATACTCCATGCTCGTCGTCATATAGCTGCCGATTTCCTGGATCGAGTCCACCAAACGGTCCCCAGCCTGGCTGACCACAGAGATCGCCGCGGTCAGTTGCACCGCCCCACTGGATGCCGTCGTGCTGACCTCACTGTTGGTGGTCGCCGCCGCCTGCATGGCATCCGAAACCTGAGCCGAATGCTGGGCCGTGCCAGAAATGTCATCCACTTTGGCTTTCAACGCCTCGGCGAATGCCTCGGCCGCTTGCATGCGTTTGGCTTCCTCGGCCCGGTGCCGCTGTTCTGCAGCCGTCTGCGCTGTCAGGTCCGTCATCTTCAGGGCGTTGTCCCGGAAGACGACCAGGGCACGCGCCATATCACCCAGTTCATCGCTGCGCGCGACCGAGGGAATGTCGCCATCAAGCCGGTTGGCCCGGCTCAATGTGGTCATGGCTTCGGTCAAGCTGACGATGCCCCGGATGATCGGCCGCAAAAGAAAGGCCATCAGCGCAGCAATGACAATGAACACAACAAGCCCACCGGCAAATAATTCCAAACCCAGAAGCCAACTCTTGGTTTCGACGTGGTCAGCAGCAAAACGAACAGAAAATACGCCGATCTCCTGTCCATCACGAACCATAGTGATCGCTTCATCGATTACGATCTGTGCGGTCTTACCGGTATCATGACTGGCAAATGTTTCGCCGCCGTCGTCCAGCACAGTGCCGGACAAGAACGCGGCATCGGTTTCGGCTAACAGAGTCATGGCACTCGTGGCCTTGTCCGGCTGAAAATCCCAAAGGCTCTGGGAAATCGCGATCACGGTGCCTTGGGCCACGCTGTTTACGCGCAATGTTTCCGCCCGCATCAAGCCATTGGTCACGAAGCCGTAAACGGTAACGATGGCAATCAACACCGCAAGCAGAACGATGACATTGACTGACACCAAAATCTTGCGAGCCAGTCTCGACCTGAGCAGCTCCATCCCGATATTCCCTTCAACAGTGCGCCGAACTTGGCACTCTGCACCGACAGAGACCTTGCTTCTGATGGGTATCAATATGGTGGCATTTACTGAGAAACAGTAAACCACCAGTGAACGCTCTGGTTGGAGCCGACGAGCCAGGTCCAACCCCGCCGGCCCTGTACCTGACGTGCGAGATGCAAGGCCGGCCCTGAGGCGTTCATAACCCGGTCATGATCCGAGGATCAGAATTTCGACCAGGCGCGGTGGATTGAGAGACCTCACTCGACATATGCAAGACCGAGTACCTGCTTCAGCCCTTCTTCTCCAAGCGCATCCAGCCCGCGGTTGATCGCATCGATTGCCATTCGCCCAACATCAGTTTGCTGGCAGATGAACGCATCGTCGGCAACGAACACAGGGTTATCGGCGTCCATGACCAATTGGTCGCTGCCAGGCACATCAGACGCGGCAATGTTGAAATCCGGCAAGATGGCCAGCGCGGCGTCCAGACGACCTGCGAGGAGCTTACGCATGTTGATGGTTTCGCCGGGGGCTTCTTCGACCCGGAATCCCTCGAGCCGACCATCCTCGAAATACGCAACCCCGGAAACGATACCGAGAGTCTTGTTTTCTACGGCACTCAAGTCCGTGATCGGAGCCGAGCCCGGCGGGGTTACGATCACATACTTGATGCGGTTGAACGGCTTGGAAACCAGAAAGTCGCTGTCTCCAGCCGGCATCCGGCAATCGGCGCGTCCACGCTCGAACAGACCACGGGAACGCGCAAAGGTTGTCACCTCATGCGCGAACGTCACACCGGTTTCCTGCTCTAAACGCACCACCAGATCATGGTACGGCCCAGACGGCGCTCCGCCATCATTGTAAATGACACCCGGCAACTCGCCACTGATCAACCTGATCTGCTCGGCATTTGTGGACACCGGCACCATCGCCGCTGCCACGCCGGCGGCAAGCACCATGCCGCGAACCACCGTGCCCCAATCCCTCACCGATGTCATGCTGCAAACTCCATGTCATCCGAAGGCCGGCGCGGATAGGCCGACCACACGCCAGACGTCGCGGGTGACACGCCCAACAGACGACCACACATCGGCCCCGCGACATGCCGACACGATCCCATCCACGACCGCCCTACAACGGTATGGGGAACACCCGTAACACAGACAAACCAGATTCAAGAAATGGAATCGGCATCTGGGCTGATGGATCGGGCATCAAATTGTCGCGTTCACATAGCACTGGCTATGGTTCACCAATCTCTGGATCAAGAAGAAATTTTGAATTAATAATTCAATTTGGCTACGACTCGATCCATAGGAGTATGGACAAGCCTCATCAGCCGAATCGGCAGCACGCCGATCGAACGGCGGGTTGCTGCTGTGTCGCACAGTGGATGCCGCCCCCCAACTCACCAAGCCGGCCGGTTTCCAGACCGATAATCTCTCGATCCGGATACAGATCTGCAATAATCGACTCTGCTTTTGCATCGGCTTGTGGCTCACCAAGCATCGAAAACAGAACCGCACCATTACATACATAGAAATTGGCATAAGAGGATAGGGATGCAGCACGCGCATCCGGTACCACGATCAGATTGAGCCGCCGGCCCCGTGCATCCGTGGCTTCCGCCAGAATGTCATAGGTCTCCAAGGCCGAGGCCGACCATGGGTCGCCGGGCCGGATCTGCTCGGGCAACTGGATCAGCACCACGCCCGGCGCCACGAACCGTGCCAGCCCGTCAATGTGTGCGTCAGTCACGTCCAGACCACGCAACCCGGGCGCCCAGATCATGGTTTCCGCGCCCAAAGCAGCCAGAAGCCGGCGTTCGATCTCGGCCCGTGGCAAACGGTTGCGGTTGCGGTTGACCCAACTGCTCTCATGCGCCAGGAGCGTCCCGTCGCCGTCAGTCTCAACACCGCCACCTTCACCAACCACGCCGCTTTCGAGCAACGGCAGCCCGAGCCTCTCAGCAACCCGCGCCGAAACCAGCGCATCGGCAGCATGGGGCCACCGGTTGCCCCAACCATTGAAGTTGATATCGACCACCGCCTGCGCTCCAGCCGCATTGACGACGAAAATCGGACCGGAGTCGCGAGCCCAGAGATCATCGGTCGGGATCGGCCAAATCTCCACGGTGCCGCCCAGCCAACGCCTGGCAGCCGGCGCATGCGCAGCCGCCATCAACATCACGACCGGTTCGAACGCCGCAATCGTGTTGGCGATGAGCGCGATCACCCGCTGCGTCTCTTCCAAATGCCGCTGCCCCTCGTAAGCCGCAGGGTTCACCGGCCATTGCATGAAGGTCCGCTCGTGCCGGACGGCTTCCTCCGGCATCCAGAAACCGTTGAAGGCATCGGCGCTGAAGACAGCAGCCGGGGCGCGGCGCGGTAACACGGCTGTGCACGCGCCTGCAGCCAAGGAACCAAGAAATCGTCGCCGACGCATCAGACCCTCCCGGACTATCGCTCAACCGGCAATTCCAAACCGCTTGTATTTGGCCCTCTCCCCGCTCCCTCAGGGGCATCACACGGTGCGAGGCTCCAGGCTGCCCGAACGGAAACCGTGCTTGATTCACGGTTTGGCGCCCATGCGGTCACGGCGGGCGGCACACCATCTTATGACACCGCTCCGAACACCGGCGTCGCGAATGCAATGCCGAAATGCGCACATCGCGACGACGATCACTAAATACTCCGCGAGCAATCGAGAGTAGTCAAACCATCGAGTGGTGATCCTGGCCGTGGAAAGGCGTTTTGTTGACAATCAAACAGTCAAATCTCCCCAGTTCGAGTTTGTTTGGCCTGCTGTTTCCTGTCGTGGTCGCGATAGAACCCCATCGCGTCATTGAGCAAAGATTGGACAAGACCGAAACGGTGGCGGCGGCGCGCACGGCTGAGTCGTCTCAGCTCGGCCATCAGCGATCTGTCCCGAAGCGCTCGGTCATGCGGGCATCGCCCAATCTGTCCGATCCGATCGCCCCCAACGTTCCACACCTTGCTCCATCAGCGGCACCAGCGGTCGGATGAGGACTATGATACCGTCGAGTCCGCCCACCCGGTCGATGTCCACCCGTTCTCTGCGCAATCGTCGGAAGCCCTCGGCACCGCCGTGGCGTTTTCGAAGCATGCGTGAGGAAACGGAAGCGACAAGGCAGGGCGCGAGGACACGGTCCGCGCTCTGTTGACAGCGGATCGACGGCGCGACCTGATCAGCCGAGTCGCTGAGCAATCGTAAGCATGTGACGCGTTCGGCGGCCGACAGTCTCGACCGTCTGGAGGGCGTTGCTAAGAAAAGCGGGTCATGGTGGTGGTTGCCAGCCATGCAACGCAAACATCGCGCCAGGCAGCAACAACTGTAAGCCGGTCTGTCGACTCGCCGAACGGAATCAACCGGCGCGCGGGCGAAACAATCCAACTCCTCGGCGATCGGTCAGACACCGTTTCGCCGGGGTCGGGAGCGAGGTCAAGGCCCTGCCGAAAGAAACGGGCCTTGCAACACACACGGTCGCCGAGGCGCGCGAGACCACCGCAACCATGCGCCAAGACACCGCCGTCGCCCGCGAGATTACCAATCTCCTGTCACGAAATCGTGAGAATGGGGCAAAGACGACCCGTCCCCGTCGCATCGACAACGTGACCGACTCGACCACCGGCCTCGACCAGGGACGGACGCTCCGTCGCAGACGACCGGAAAGCGCAGGCGGCCGATCTGGATGCACAGGTCGATCAGAGTCGCATCATCACCCGCGATCCGACCGTGCGGCCAACCAAGGGCACCCGCTGAGAGCATCGTTGCCGCTCGACCGACAGCGCGCGCCTTATACCACCGGCCCGAAACACTGACCGGTCCTCGGGCCGCCCTGTTTCGGAGCGCCGGCATCCTTGCCGGCTGGACCGCCGGCTTCCAGCCGGCCCGGACCACGCCCAGC
>JANQJV010000153.1 GCA_028281465.1 Azospirillaceae bacterium
GCTCCCGGGGTCACTGTCGGCTCGGCCCGTTACCCCGGCACGGCGACAGAAACACCGATCACCGGCGGCCGGACGTGGAGCCGGGGACGTCCAAGCCGCACGGCCGTGCACACGAGGCCGGCGAGGACGCCGGCGCTCCCGGGGTCACTGTCGGCCCCGGCCCGTCACCCCGGCACGGCGACAGAAACACCGATCACCGGCGGCCGGACGTGGAGCCGGGGACGTCCAAGCCGCGCGGCCGTGCACACGAGGCCGGCGAGGACGCCGGCGCTCCCGGGGTCACTGTCGGCTCGGCCCGTTACCCCGGCACGGCGACAGAAACACCGATCACCGGCGGCCGGACGTGGAGCCGGGGACGTCCAAGCCGTGCGGCCGTGCACACGAGGCCGGCGAGGACGCCGGCGCTCCCGGGGTCACTCCCTTGGTAGGGGCGGGGTTTCGCCGCGGTCGCGGGCGGCGAGCCAGGTGCGCCAGGCAGGGGTGTGGTAGGGCCATTTCGGTTGCCATACGAAGGACACCCAAGACCCACGAAGCGCACGAAGCGACCATGCCGTTGGGGGAAGTCGTGCTTTCGCCGTCAACCGCCGTGCCCGCGATGGGATGCCTTGAGACGGTCCATCTCCCCACTCCTTCATTCCGCTTGCAACGGGCATGGGTATGGCGTAGTATTGTGCACTCAATGTATACAACACCGCGTCCACCTCCCGGATTTCTACCCATGCGGTTCCAGGGCATCTACACGCCGGTGGTCACGCCGCTCCGGCCCGATCATGCGATCGATAGGGACCGGTTCGCCGCCGTCCTCGAACACCTGATTGCGGCGGGGGTGCACGGCCTCATCGTGGCTGGCACGACCGGCGAATACTATGCCCACACCGCCGACGAGCGGGTCGCCCTCATGGGCAGGGCGAAGGACGTCATCAACGGCCGGCTGCCCTTGATCGTCGGCACCGGGGCCATGCGCACCGAAGACTCGATACACTTTGCCGAGTGCGCCAAGGCGGCCGGGGCGGATGCGATCCTGGTCACCACGCCGCCCTATGCGGTGCCGACCGGGCGCGAGAACGCGCTGCACGCGCTCGCCATCGACCGCGCCGTGAACCTGCCGGTGATGCTGTACAATTACCCCGGCCGTATGGCCGCCCACATGGACGAAGCCTTTCTGGACCGGGTCGGGCGCAGCCCGAATTTCTGCGCCATCAAGGAATCCTCCGGCGACATCAACCGGCTGCATCTGCTGGCGCGCGACTATCCGCACATCCAGCTGTGTTGCGGCATGGACGACCAGGCCCTGGAGTTCTTCGCCTGGGGCGCGCGTGCGTGGGTCTGCGCCGGCTCCAACTTCGCCCCCGAGGCCCATATCGCCCTGTGGTCGGCCTGCGTCGAACGCGGCGACTTTGCCACCGGCCGGCGCCTCATGAAGGCCATGCTGCCGCTCATGCGCGTGCTGGAACAGGGTGGCCAGTTCATCCAATGCATCAAGCACGGCATGGCCCTGCGCGGCCTGCCGGTCGGCCCGCCGCGCCGCCCTCTGCAGCCGCTGAACAAAGAGGAAAAACGGCAGTTGGCCGAGACCGTCACGGTCATGGACAAGGCGCTGGCCGCACTCACGCGCGAACACGCGTTCGGAGCCGGGGAGGCCCCTTGATGAGCGATGCGCTGACCCGCGATGAGTGCGCCGGCATCGCCGCCGGATTGACCCTGCCGCGCACCGCCTTCATCGACGGCGCGTTCCGTCCGGCCTTGTCCGGCGCCACCTTTCCCACCATCAACCCGGCCACCGGCAAGACCCTGGCCCAGGTGTCGGCCTGTGCCGCCGAGGATGTGGATGTCGCTGTGGCCAAGGCGCGCCAGGCGTTCGAGGACGGCCGCTGGTCGCGCCGGCACCCGGCCGAGCGCAAGCGTATTTTGATCCACCTGGCCAAGCTGATCGAGCGCAACCGCCATGAATTGGCGGTGATGGAAAGCCTGGACTCCGGCAAGCCGATCCGCGATTGCCTGGCCATCGACCTGCCCGAGACCGTCAACACGCTGAAATGGCACGCCGAGGCCATCGACAAGCTGTATGACCAAGCGGCACCGGTGGGCGAAGACGCCCTGGCGGTGATCGCGCGCGAGCCGATCGGCGTGGTCGGTCTGGTGTTGCCGTGGAACTTCCCGCTGCTGATGCTGGCCTGGAAGCTCGGGCCGGCCCTGGCCGCCGGCAATGCGGTGATCGTCAAGCCGGCGGAACAGACGGCGTTGACGGCGTTGCGCGTGGCCGAGCTGGCGCTGGCTGCCGGCGTGCCGCGCGGTGTGCTCAATGTGCTGCCCGGCGACGGCCCGTCGGTGGGCGAACCGCTCGGCCGCCATGCCGGCGTCGACATGGTGTCGTTCACCGGCTCGACGGAAACCGGCCGGCGGTTCCTGCACTATGCCGCGGACTCCAACCTGAAGCGGATCAGCCTGGAATGCGGCGGCAAGAATCCGGCGGTCGTGCTGGAGGATGCGGAGGACCTGGACCTGGTGGCCGAACACCTGGTCACGGCCGCGTTCTGGAACATGGGCGAGAACTGCTCGGCGGCGTCGCGCCTGATCGTGCACGAGGCCGTCAAGGCTCCCCTGCTGGAGCGGGTGTTGGCACGCGCCCGCGACTGGCGCACCGGCGATCCGCTCGATCCGGCCCATCACCTGGGGCCGCTGATCGACCGCGATCATGCCGCGAAGGTGGGCGCTTACCTGAACGGCAAACCGGCGCACGCCCGGGTCTTGCTGGGTGGCGAGGCCTGGGACACCTATGTGCCGCCGACCATTGTGGACGGCGTCAGGCCGGGGGATGCACTGGGCTGCGAGGAGGTGTTCGGCCCGGTGCTGTCCGTGATCACGGTGGCGTCGGCCGACGAGGCGATCGCGGTTGCCAACCAGACGGCGTATGGGCTGGCGGCGTCGGTGTTCTCGGCCAACGCCAAGCGGGCGCTGCGGGCGGCCCGCGCCATCCGCGCCGGCACGGTGACGGTCAATTGCTACGGTGAAGGCGACATCACCACGCCCTTCGGCGGGTTCAAGCAGTCCGGCTTCTGGGGCCGCGACAACGGGTTGCACGCCCATGACCAGTACACGCAGATGAAGACGATCTGGATCGATCTGACCGACCGCACCGGCGAGGCGGTGGATTGAACGCGCCTGCCGCGACACGGCGGGTGCGCCGGCTGCCGGTCGACCCCGGGCCGGCGGGCTGGAACGCTTTGCTCGACCCGCCCGACCCGCCGACCCCGCTCGACGGCGACCGTAGGGCCGACTGGCTGGTGATCGGCGGCGGCTTTGCCGGTCTGGCGGCGGCGCGCCGTCTGACCCAACTGCGCGGCGGTGACCGCATCGTGCTGCTGGAGGCGTCGCGGATCGGCGACGGGCCGGCCGGGCGCAACTCCGGCTTCATGATCGACCTGCCGCACGACCTGTCTTCGGACGACTACGGCGGCGGCCTCCCCGGCGACCAGGCCCAGACGGCGTCGAACCGCGCCGCCATCGCCTTTGCCGGCGCGGCGGCCGCGGACTACGACCTGCCCGCAGAGGCGTTCGAGCGCTGGGGCAAAGTCAACGCCGCGGCCACGGAGCGAGGCCTGGCGCACAACCGCCGCTATGCCGGCCACCTTGCCGCCATGGGCGAGGCGCACGAGGTCCTGGATGCCCAAGCCATGCGCGCCCTGACCGGGACCGAGTACTACGTCGGCGGGCTGTACACGCCGGGAACCGTGTTGCTGCAGCCGGCGCTGTTCGTGCGCGGCGTGGCGGCGGGTTTGGCGCGCGCCGGTGTCGCCGTGTTCGAGCAAAGCCCGGTGCTGGCCCTGGAGCGGGACGGGGCGGCCGTGCGGGCCCGGACGCCGGCGGGGGCGGTGACGGCGCCGCGGGTGGTGCTGGCGGTCAACGGCCACGCCGAGAGCTTCGGGTTTTTTGCCCGCCGGCTGATGCATGTGTTCACCTATGCGTCCATGACGCGGCGGCTGTCGGCCGAAGAGGTGGCCGGTCTGGGTGGCCAGGCGCGCTGGGGCGCCACGCCGGCCGACCCCATGGGCACCACGGTGCGCCGCGTTTCCGGCCGCGGCGGCGACCGATTGGTGGTGCGCAATCGGTTCACTTATGACCCGGGCCTGGAGGTGTCGGCCGGTCGGTTGGCCGCGGTGGCGCGCACCCACGACGCCAGCTTCGCCGCCCGGTTTCCCAAACTGGCCGGGATCGCCATGGACTACCGCTGGGGTGGTCGGTTGTGCCTGTCCTGGAACGGCGTGCCGGCCTTCGGGGAAGTCGACACCGGCGTGTTCGCCGCCTGCTGCCAGAACGGGCTGGGCACCACCAAAGGCACCCTGGCCGGCATCGCCGCCGCCGAACTGGCCGCCGACGCACCGTCCGACCTCGTCACCGCCCATCAGGCCAGCCCGGTGCCAAGCCGTCTGCCGCCCGAACCCCTCGCCTGGATCGGCGCCAACGCCACCTTGCGCCTGCGCGAATGGAAAGCCGGCCGGGAGTTGTAGGTCGTTGGGTTCGCTGCCAAGCCACTGGTGGAAGGGGTAGGATTCGAACCTACGTACGCATACGCGGGCAGATTTACAGTCTGCTGCCTTTAACCACTCGGCCACCCTTCCAGATGGTCCCATGCCGAAATGAGCGGCGTTGGTATCGCGTGTGGCACCTTTGTGTCAAGGGTGGAATTCAGGGCGTGGTCCACGGCCGGTTGCCCCGGGCGGTGCCGACGCTGCGCACGGTCACGGCTCCATCATCGTGTAGAACCAGGGCGTGGGCGCCATGCCGTTGCAGCGCCCGGCGGTCGATCACCAGGGGGGCCGGGCACCGCCAGGCGTGCAGTGGCGTCACCACCACGTCGGCCGATCGGCAGTCTTCGGCCAAGGCCTCGAGCCGGCGTACGACCGATACCGTGACCGGGCCTCGCCGGATCAGGCACGCTTGCGGATCGCACGACAGTCGGCCGTCGGTGCTGATCCCATGGTCCGGCCATCGCTGCGGTGCCATGCCGCGGCCATGGCGTTGCTGCCAGATTTCGGCGGCAAAGGAGTCCGGGGCGGCGGAGTAGCTGAGGCCCCCGTCGGCGGTGCGCACGGCCATCAGGTGGCCATCGCCGGTGATCAGTAGGTCGGGCGTGCGCACCGTCGCCATGGTTGCAAAGCCGGCGACCACGGCGATGAGCCCCCACCAGCGCCAGGCGCGCTGCCAGAGTGCCACCCAGAGACCGCCCAGGACGATCAAACCCAGCCCCGCCGAGGGCAACACGGGCGTGATCCAAGTCGACCCAGGCCAGGCAGCCACGGCGTCGGCAATGCCGATCAGGCCCGACACCCCCCAATTCATGGCTTGCACGGCGAAGCTGCCGGCGCCGAAGGGCATCAAGATCAGGGCCAAAAGGGCCCAGGGCATGATCCAATAGGCCGTCAAGGGCACCGCCAGCATGTTGGCGAAGAGTCCATAGAGGGCGACCTGCTGGAAGTGGAACATCGCGAAGGGCAAGGTGGCCACGGTGGCTACGAAGGACGTCACCAACAGCCCGACGGCATAGAGTGGCACGGCGAACCCGGCCCAGCCGGCATTCCGACGCCAATTCTGGATGAACGGATCAAGCCGTTCATAGACGGCAATCAGAGCCACCACCGCGCCGAACGACATTTGGAAGCTTGGACCCAGCATGGCCTCCGGTTCCACGGCCAGGACGACCACGCTGGCCCAGGCGACCGTGCGCATGCTGAACGGGTTGCGGTCGATCAGGATGGCAAGCATGACGAGTGCGGTCATCAAGACCGAGCGTTGCGTCGGCACGGGTGCGCCGACCAGGACCATGTAGGCCATGGCGGCGAGCAGCCCGATCACGGCGGCCCATTTCTTGATCGGGTAGAACAGCACCAAGGCCGGGATGGCGGCCATCGCTGCGCGGCTGACGAAGAAACACAGCCCGGCGATGAGGGCAATATGCAGGCCTGAGATGGCAAGCAGATGGGCGAGGCCGGCGGCCCGAAAATCCTCGAGGACGGACTCGTCGATGCCGGAGCGGTCTCCGGTCAGCAGCGCTGTCGTCACCGCACTGGCGGGTGGCGCGGCGACGGTGTCGACCTGACCAGCGATGGCTTGGCGGGCCGCCGTCGCCTGCCGGCCGATCCATGCGAAAAGCCCAGCCTCTGCCGGTGCGACGACCTGCGGCGGTGCCCGGGCGAAGCCGACGGCACCCAAGCGTTCGAAAAATGCCCGTCGCTGGAAATCATAGGCCCCGGGGGCAGCCGGTGGGGCCGGCGGGTAGAGGCCGGCGCGCACGCGCACCAGGCTGCCCGGTGGTGGCAGCCAGTCCGCCGAGCGCAGGCTCAGCCGGACCCGGGCCGGTGTTTTGGCCGCCGGCACGCCATCGATTGCCACCTGGGTCAGCACCATGCGCGGGGACCGCCGTGCCGTCTCCAAGCTGGCGACTCGGCCGGTGACGTGGGCCTGCCAGCGTGGCCCGTCAAGGACCGGTGCGGTCACCCACCAGGTTCTGAGTTGGGCCGCACCGAAACCCACGACACCCAAGGCAAGACCGACCGCGGCCCACCGGCGCAGCCAGCCGGTTTCGGTCTGACGTGTGAACCAAAGCGCCGGGATTGCGGCGAGCGGTGTGACCCAGGCCGCTGGTTCGATGCGCAGGGCGAAATAGGCGGCGATGCCAAGACCCAGGGCCACGGGGAGCCACAGGACCAGGCGTGTGGCTTCGGCATCAAGGTGGTCGTCCAAGATCGCCAGTATCCGCCGGCTGCCTCCGGCGGCGGTTGCATCCGTTCCGCTGTCTTGCGTCCCGCCCGTCACACCATCCCCATCCGTCGGTGCGCCGTCGCCGTGCGCCCACATTGACAGTGCCGGGCCGTTTGACTAACCCATCCGGGATCCACGACCCTGTGCCCGCCGCACTCCGATCAGGCCAACAATGACTGTCGTCACCCGATTTGCTCCGTCACCCACCGGTTTTCTCCACATCGGCGGGGCACGGACGGCCTTGTACAATTGGTTGTTCGCCAGGCGCCATGGTGGTCGTTTCTTGCTGCGCATCGAAGATACCGACCGGGCCCGGTCGTCGGAAGCGGCGGTCCAGGCCATTTTGGACGGTCTGCGTTGGCTGGGCTTGACCTGGGACGGTGACGCCACCTCGCAGTGGGCACGGGCGACGCGGCATGCCGCCGTGGTCGAGGACATGTTGGCGCGGGGCATGGCCTATCGCTGTTATGCTTCCCAGGCCGAACTGACGGCCATGCGCGAGGAGCAGAAGGCGAGCGGCCAGCCCATGCGCTATGACGGACGGTGGCGCGACCGCGATCCGTCCGAGGCGCCGGCCGGCATTCCTCCGGTGATCCGTTTGAAGGCTCCCCAGGCCGGTGAGACCGTCATCGCCGATGCGGTCCAGGGGGAGGTTCGGGTGCGCAACGATCAGATGGATGATCTGGTTCTCCTGCGGGCCGACGGCTCACCCACCTATATGCTCGCGGTCGTGGTGGACGACCATGATATGGGCGTAACCCATGTCATCCGTGGCGACGATCACCTGACCAATGCCTTCCGCCAAACGCAAATCTACCGCGTTATGGGATGGGACACGCCGGCCTTCGCGCATGTGCCGCTGATCCATGGACCGGACGGAGCGAAACTGTCCAAGCGGCACGGCGCTCTCGGTGTGGAGGCGTATCGCGACATGGGCTACGTGCCGGAAGCCTTGCGCAACTATTTGCTGCGCCTCGGCTGGGGGCACGGCAATGAGGAGATCATCGACACAGCGCGCGCTGTCGAGCTGTTCACTTTGGAGGCGATCGGCCGGTCGGCTGCGCGTTTTGATTTCGCCAAGCTGGAGAACCTGAACGGGCACTATCTGCGGGCGACGTCCGACGATCGGCTGACCGATCTGGTGTTGCAACGCCTGGCGGCCGATGCATCGGCACCGGTGCCGGACGTCTGGCGTGCCCGAGTCCAGGCTGCCATGCCCAGTCTGAAACCGCGGGCCAAGACCTTGGTGGAACTGGCCGAGAACGCGCGGTTTCTGGTCTTGTCCCGTCCGTTGCCCCTGACCGACAAAGCCAGGTCGGTGCTCGACGGTGACGGCACCGCGGTGTTGGCGGCGCTGGTCGACCAGCTCGGCAGGCTCGCGACCTGGGACGCGCCAGCGATCGAAACCGAAGCACGGAGGTTGGCCGAGGCGCGTGGCGTGAAACTTGGTCAGGTGGCCCAGCCGATGCGAGCGGCTTTGAGTGGTGCCACCGTCTCACCGCCGATCTTCGAGGTTGCTACGATCCTTGGCGCCGACGAGACGATGGGTCGGTTGCGTGACCAGTTGCCGGCGGTGTGAGGCGAGCGCCCGAGGTCTTACCCCCTCTAGACGAGTTACCGGGTAGGCGGTCGCCTGTTCAAATCGTTGGGCGGCCCTGCGGGCCAAGAGTCGGGGGCGACGGGTGGGTGGTCCGTGGCGTCACTGGGACCCGTCGACGCGTAGCGGGTTCCTTCGCCATCGTTCTGGGGGCGGGGCCGTGCCGTCCGGTTGCGCGGGTTTGCTGCGGCAATCGCTTGGAACCTTGACCGATCTGCCGTAGACACTGGTCCAAGGACGGTGTGGTTGCCGCGCGGCTGCCCCAGGGGCAGTTTTCGCGGACTGGCCACGGATGACCAGGCGAGATCATGCAAAGCGCCTCCGGCGACGCGTTACACTTGCTGAAATGCTATAACTCGCTGCGGACCGAGCGGCGTGCAACGTTGATTGCCGATTTCCAAGAAGCACTGGCGTTGTCACCGCCCCAAATCGGCGTGGTCGAGGTCCGTCTCATAGGTCCCTGGGCGGCCGACGCCTGGGACGCCTGCAGCGAGATCGACCTGTTGGTTCTCACCGATCGACCGGGCGTTTTTCTGGATACCGAAACATTGCCGTATGCCCAGTTGGTCGACGTCTTGTGCATGACGGTGTCTGATTACCGCCGCTTCCGTGCCGATGGTCATACGTTCCAGGGCCGTGACGGGGCTGATGCGGTCGTGTTGTGGCCCATGGAAGGACACTCCGACCGATGACATGCCGGCCCATCGGTCTGTCTCGGCGGGCGTGCCGGTGACGAGGTGCTGGGCAAACCTGCCGCTTTGGGCAGTCCCCAGGATGATTGGGGGACGCGGGACCCCTGTGACCGGTGTCCCGCGCCGTTGGCCGGAGGCCTGGGCGCATCGTCCCGCCGGCCAGCCGGTCGTCAGCTCAGCCGTCGAATGCCCTAACGTCCTGCCGCTGGATGCCGAGGCCATCAATTCCCAACGACATCACGTCGCCGGGTTTGAGGTAGATCGGTGGCGTCTGGCCCATGCCCACGCCCGGTGGTGTGCCGGTCGTGATCAGGTCGCCGGGCAGCAGGGTGAATAGCTGACTGATGTAATGGATCAGGAACGCCACGCCATAGACCATGGTTGCAGTACTACCGTTTTGATAGCGGTGGCCATTGACCTCCAGCCACATGGGCAGCGCTTGCGGGTTGGCGACCTCGTCCCGGGTGACCAGCCAAGGGCCGAACGGGCAGAATGTGTCAGCGCTCTTGCCCTTGAGCCACTGGCCGTGGCGGTGCAGTTGCCAGGCGCGTTCGGAAATGTCGTTGACAACGCAATAGCCGGCGACATGGGCGAGGGCATCGGCTTCGCTGACGTGGCTGGCTCGGCTGCCGATGACAACGCCGAGCTCGACCTCCCAATCGGTGTGCTCCGACGCTTTTGGGATCACGACGTCGTCGTTCGGTCCGATGATACTGGCCGTTGCCTTGCTGAAAAGGATGGGCTCGGGCGGCACCGTCGCGCCGGTCTCGGCGGCGTGGTCGGAATAGTTTAGGCCTACGGCTATTATATTGCGAACCAAACCGACGGGTGGGCCGAGCCGGGTCTCGGCCGGCACGGCCGGCAGCGTGGTCGGATCGATGCTGCGCAGGCGTGCCAGAAAGGCGTCGCCCAATGCATCGCCCGCCCAATCGGCGACCAGGGACGACAGGTCGCGCAATGTGCCGCTGGTGTCGACGACCCCGGGGCGTTCCTGCCCGGGGTCACCGAAACGGACCAGTTTCATGGGTTTCCTCCTACGAGTGGGACCTGACGGGGGGCCACCGGTCGGGCGGCACCCCGCCCGGTGCATGACGGCGGATACTGTCGAAAGCGGCGTGGGACGTCCACGGCCCGGAAGCATTAACTCGACGGTTAGTCTTCCCAAGCAGGGGCGGGTCTGCCTAGACTGGCGACCCCCGGTGGCTGGTGCCCTGGAACCGGAGTCCTGCTATGAGTCATAGGCAACCCGAAACGCCACGGACGGTCCGTCTGCATGCCGATGACCCGGTCCTGGTCGCGATCGACCGTATCATGCCGGGGACCGTGGTGGACGGGGTCAAGGCCCTGGCGGCAATTCCCAAAGGGCACAAAATGGCGCGGGTGGCCATCGCGGACGGAGCGCCGGTGCGGAAATTTGGCCAGATCATCGGTTTTGCGTCGCGGCCGATCGCGCCGGGAGAGCATGTTCACGAGACCAACTGCGCCATGCGTGACTTTGCGCGCGACTACAGGTTTGCAGAGGCGGCCGCTCCCGAGGCATTGGCGGCGGCGGCGGATCGGCGCGACTTCCAAGGTTTCCGGCGGCGCGGGGGTAAGGTTGGCACCCGCAATTATCTGGGGATTCTGACCTCGGTGAATTGCTCCGCTTCAGTGGCGCGCTTTATCGCAGACGAAGCGAACCGATCTGGCCTGTTGCGCGACTACCCAAATGTGGATGGCGTGGTTGCCTTCGTTCATGGCACCGGCTGTGGCATGGCGGCCGATGGCGAGGCGTATGATCTGTTGCAGCGAACCCAGTGGGGGTATGCCGCGCATCCCAACTTTGCCGGTGTGCTCATGGTTGGCTTGGGCTGCGAGGTGTTCCAGTTGGCTCGCTTCAAACAGGCCTATGGTTTGGTGGACGACGACCGTTTTCGAAGTTTCACCATCCAGGAGGAGGGGGGCACGCGGCGGACGGTGGCGCGCGGCGTGGCGGCGCTGGCCGACATGTTGCCCACGGCCAATGCAGCGGTGCGGGAAGCGGTCCCGGCGTCCGAACTCGTGGTCGCGTTGCAGTGCGGCGGGTCGGATGGCTACTCCGGGATCACGGCGAATCCGGCCCTGGGGGCGGCGGCGGACCTGCTGGTGGCACAAGGCGGGACGGTTGTTCTGGCCGAAACGCCGGAAATCTATGGGGCCGAGCATCTCTTGACCCGGCGTGCGGAAAGCCGCGCCGTGGGCGAGAAACTCGTCGAGCGCATCCGGTGGTGGGAAAACTACACGCACCGCAATGGTGGGGAAATGAACAACAATCCGAGCCCCGGCAACAAGGCGGGCGGGCTGACCACCATTTTGGAGAAGTCACTCGGTGCCGCCGCCAAAGGCGGGTCAACGACGCTGCGTGGCGTCTATGAATACGCCGAACCGATCGATCGGCGCGGCTTCGTGTTTATGGATTCACCCGGGTATGATCCGTGTTCGGTGACCGGGCAGGTGGCTTCCGGCTGCACGGTGGTCTGCTTTACCACCGGGCGTGGCTCTGCCTTCGGTTACAAGCCGGCCCCATCGATCAAGCTGGCCACCAATACCGATACCTACGAACGCATGCGCGAGGACATGGATATCAATTGCGGCGACGTGCTCGACGGTGTGTCGATTGCCGAGAAGGGTCGGGAGATTTTCGAGGAGGTGCTCTCCGTCGCCTCGGGCAAGCGCAGCCGGTCGGAGCAACTCGGTTACGGCGACAACGAGTTCATTCCGTGGCAAATCGGTGCCGTGATGTGATGGTATGATTATGACTGATTCATCCCAAGACGCCCCGACCCAGTCAACCGCGGAGGAACCGGTCGACCTGTCGGACCTGCATCCCAGCGACAGCATTGTCTTCGTCGTGTTCTGGGCCCTGGCCGTCGTGGTGTTCCTGCAATTCTTCACCCGCTATGTGCTCAATGCATCGCTGGGATGGACCGAAGAAATCGCGCGCTATCTGCTCATCGCCGTGTGTTTCGTCGGGTCCGTGATGGCGTTGCGCAAGCAGAACCACATCGCCGTGGAGATTCTGTACCGCTGGATGCCCATGGGCGTGCGCCGCGTGCTGTCCACCACCGTTGACCTGATTGGTGCGGTGTTCTTCTGCATGCTCGCTTGGGTGGCCGCGAAGCTGGCGCTGCGCACGCGGCAGTGGATGGTGTCCATCGATCTGCCGAAATCCATCGTTTATTGGCTGGTATCGGCCGCCTGCGTGGCCATGGCCGTGCTCGCCGTACGCATCGCCTGGCGGCATTGGCGCAGGGGGCGCAGCCGGTTGTCCCACCCTGAGCCGACCTATGGTTCGCGGCCTTCTCTGGAATGACCCTCCATGCTTCTCGCTTTGCTGTTCGTGGCTTTGTTCGCGCAGATTCTGATCGGCGTTCCGGTGGGCATCGCGTTGGCATCGTCTTCGCTGCTCTATGTCCTGTTGTCAGGCACGGTACCGGACTTGGTGGTGGTCCACCGCATGGTCAACGGTGTCGATTCGTTTCCGCTCTTGGCCGTGCCTTTCTTCATTCTCGCCGGAAATCTGATGAATTCGTCCGGCATCACCAACCGAATCTTCGATTTCGCCAAGGCTTTGGTGGGATGGATGCGTGGCGGGTTGGGCCACGTCAATATTGGGGCATCCATGATCTTTGCCGGCATGTCGGGGGCGGCGGTGGCCGATGCCGGCGGTCTGGGCAGCATTGAGATCAAGGCCATGCGCGATGCCGGTTATGAAGACGGTTTCGCGGTCGGCGTGACGGCGGCCTCCTCGACCATCGGGCCAATCATTCCGCCATCCCTGCCCATGGTGATTTATGGTGTGTTGTCGGGGGCGTCGATCGGACAGTTGTTCGCCGCCGGCTTTCTGCCCGGTCTGGCCATGGCGGTGGCGCTCATGGTCATGGTAGCGTACTATGCCCATGTACGTGGCTATCCGCGCGATCGATCGTTCGCTTTCGGATATCTGGGGCGTACGTTCCTGCGAGCATTCCTGTCGCTTCTGACCCCGGTCATCATTGTCGGAGGGATTTTGTTCGGTGTCTTCACGCCGACGGAAGCGGCCATTGCCGCCTCGGCGTATGCCTTGTTTTTGGGCGCGGTGGTGTACCGCACGCTCACCTGGCGGCGCTTCCTGCGCGTGTCGTTCGACACCATCGAGACGACGGCGGTGATCCTTTTCATCGTTGCCGGGGCTGCTATTTTCGCCTGGATTCTCACCTCGAACCGGGTCACCGAGCACTTTGCCGCCCTGGTCCTGGGCGTTTCGGACAGCCAGATCGTCGTGTTGCTGTTGATCAACATGATTCTGTTCGTGGTCGGCTGCTTCATGGAGACCATTGCGGCGATCACAATCCTGGTACCAGTACTCCTGCCCGTGGTTTTGCAAGTGGGAGTCGATCCTGTACATTTCGGTGTCATTATGGTGTTGAACCTGATGATCGGGTTGTTGACGCCTCCGGTCGGCATGGTTTTATACGTCTTGTCGCGCGTTTCAAAGGTGCCATTCGAGCGTTGTGTTGTTGCGACGGCGCCATTTCTCATTCCGTTATTGACAGTATTGTTTTTGGTCACCTTCGTGCCAGCCGTTTCGCTTTGGCTGCCGACCCTGATTTACCGGTAAGCGGAGGCCACACCGAATTCTTATCGACGGCGGATCGGTGCAGCCTGATTTGATACCGGAAACACCGACAGCGGTGGCAGGCCTGACCGGGCCAACGCCCTGGCGCTCTCGAGACGGCGCTGCCGTTGGATGAGACGCGTCGGACAGCAGGGGCGCCATACGATCTGCATCGTGGTGTCGAGCATCCTGAAGTCTTCTCACTGGTTGGGGAGCGGTCGATGCACGACCATTGGGAAGCCCATAGGGTGAAGGATGCCATCTCTGCGTTGTTCCGTCAGCGCATCGGCTCTGATATGTTAGCCGAGAGGGATGTGCCTCTCCTCTGCCCCGTCACGGGATAGTTGGACTCGCAGATTGCGAAGCGTATTGCCGTTCGCAATGGCCACAGGGAACCACGGGCGGTCATATGCGGCAATTTCAGATTGGAATCAGCTTTGCACAGATATGCGCGTCGTCATTGAAGGGAGTGAAATACCATGACGGATGCGTTTTATTCCAAGTCAACCGCATCGCTGATCGATTTCCAAGTGGTGCGCCAGTTTGCTCGCCTGTTGCGCCTGCAGGCCCGTATTTTGGAGAACGAGGGCCAAGCGGAGGAAGCGGCGGCCCTGCGTGCACGGGCCTCGCACAGCGAGCGCTCGGTGATGGTCGTGAATTGACCCTACCGGCGCAGTGTTTGCGCCGGTAGCCCCACCTCGTCCGGTGATGGACGGTGGCTATCACATGTGCAACGGACGGCCGTCGACGGCCAGAGCAGCTTCTCGTACGATCTCGCTGAGCGTCGGGTGGGCGTGTGACGTCCGGGCGACATCTTCGGCCGAGGCGCCGAACTCCATGGCCAACCCGAGCTCGGCAATCATGTGTCCGGCATCAGCGCCGACGATATGGCCCCCCAACAGCCGGTCAGTTTTGGCGTCGGCTAGCAGTTTGACAAAACCGTCGGTGGCGTTCATGGCTCGAGCCCGGCCATTGGCGGTATAGGGAAATTTGCCAACCCGATAGGCGACACCGGCCTCTTTGAGCTGCTCTTCGGTTTTGCCAACCTGCGCCACTTCGGGGGTGGTGTACACGACACCCGGGATAGCATCGTAGTTGATGTGGCCGGATTGGCCGGCGATGATCTCGGCGACGACGGCACCCTCATCCTCGGCCTTGTGGGCCAGCATTGGACCGTCGATGACGTCGCCGATGGCATAGATGCTGGGGACGCTGGTGCGGAAGTGGCTGTCGGTTTTGATGCGGCGCCGTTCGGTCAACGCCACGCCGGTTGCTTCCAGACCGAGGTTATCGGTGTAAGGACGTCGGCCGATGGCAACCAACACCACGTCTGCGTCCAAGGTTTGGGTGTCGCCGCCGGCGGCCGGTTCCATGGTCAGCGTGACGCCCGAATCCGTGCTTGTCGCGGCGGTGACTTTGGTTTGCAGTTTGAACGTCATCCCTTGCTTTGTGAGGATGCGTTGCATTTGTTTGGCGACGTCACCGTCCATGCCGGCCAAAATGCGATCGAGGAACTCGACGACGGTGACCTGGGCTCCCAGCCGGCGCCAGACCGACCCCATTTCCAGGCCGATGTAGCCACCGCCGATCACGACCAGCCGCTTCGGGATTGTCTCCAATGCCAGCGAGCCGGTGGAGGAAACAATGCGCTTTTCGTCGATGGCCACGCCCGGCAGCGGCATGACGTCGGAGCCAGTTGCGACAATAATGGATTTGGCTGTCACGGTCTGACTGCCATCCGGACCGTCGATGGCGATGCTCGTCGGGCTGGTCAGGCGACCATGTCCCTTGAGCCAGTCAATTTTGTTTTTTCGGAACAGATATTCAACGCCCTGGGTATTGGCTTTCACGACCTGCGTCTTGTGCGCCATCAGTGCCGGTAGATCAACGCGCGCTTCGCCGACGACGACGCCAAAGGCCGACAGGTGATGTTTGGCTTCTTCGAATTTTTCGGAGCTCTGCAGCAGGGCTTTAGAGGGAATACAGCCGACGTTGAGACAAGTACCACCCAGGGTCGGGCGTTTCTCGATGCAGGCGGTTTTCAGGCCGAGCTGGGCTGCGCGGATGGCAGCAACATAGCCCCCCGGTCCCGCTCCGATCACCACGACGTCATAGCTTTGCTCAGACATGGTACTCCTTGCCTCCGCGCTCCGGCTGGGGTGCCGGCACTGCCTGAATGACCTCCACGCCGGGGGTCCCTAGCCCTACTCCAGCATGCGTTATGGCGCTTTTGGGGCGATGCTGACAACCGTCGGCGTTGGGGGGGACAAGCATCGGCCGGTCTCACTCTGGCCGGTTCAGACAGGCGCCGCCATCCTTCTGCTCGCAAGTCCAGTGCGCATGTGGGGTCAGCCGATGCAAGCCAAAAGGCTCAGTCCGGCCGCGGCACGTCAGTCCGATGGTGATTGGGGAGGGGGTCCAGACAGGATTACCGCGTCTGAGTGCCGTCGATCAGGTGGACAATCCCCGCGGGGTTCACGACCCAGAACCCGTCGAAACCGTGTGGCAGCTCTTCGACCCCGTCGCAACGCGGGATGCCGCTGTCTTCAAGGTAGCGGGCCGCGGCATCGGTATCCGGAGTCTCCAGGTCAAGCCAGATCTCTGCCTGGCTCAGATGCGGCACCGGATCCAAGAACAGGCGCATGGCGCCGAGCTCGAACACTTCGCTGTCGCCGTGTCGGCCAAGGTGCGGTAATCGGATGATGTCCCGATAAAAGCGCACGGTTGCATCGAACTGGTGCGACGGAATCTTCATGGCCAGGTTATGCCCGGCCGTCAAGCTGGGCGCGGTATCGGCAGTCATGGCGGCCATGTCTAACCCCCTTCGCTTCAAAACGGTGTGCATTAGCGGTTTACACGCTAGTTTGCAGCCGGGAGGCTTGCCTGAGCAAGGGATGCCTCAACTCGGGTGTGACGGTGGTCCCGATGCCGAGGGTTGATGCCGCCCAGAATCTAAGACTGCAGACCCTATACCCTTGGCTCCCTCAGACGGCACGAAGGCACTCGAAAGCTTGGGTCGACCGATGGTGAATTGCGGCAAATGCGACGTCATACCTGAGTCGGTGAGCCCTGAGTCGGTGAGCGGAACGGTCGACCTCTCCATTTGGCCGCCCCGGCGGGCATTCGTCGCAGAAGCTTGCCCGTGTGTTGGTCGCAGAGGGGAGTGACCTGGGGGGGCCGGTCGCCCATGGCCGGCCCGGCTCGAATGCGATGCCGATCGCTTGACGGAGCGTCTTGCCCATCTGTGTCAATCTCTCAGTCCCCAGGAGCGTTCGGATATCCGGGTGGTCATGGTTCCTGCGGGGCAATCGCCAGGACTGGACGATTTTCCAAATGTGACGTCGTTAGAGCAACTCGACCGTCGCCTTCGGTCGGCATGGCTCGTGTCTCTTCTGACTGAGCGGCGCCTCACCTCCCATTTTCAGCCCATCTTTGCGCCGGCGGATCGCGAGCGACCTGTTGCTTACGAAGCCCTGGCGCGTGGCATGGATATTGACGGGGCGCTGATTTCCGGTGGTCGTCTGGTTCAAGCGGCGGATGATGCCGGACTGCGTTTCCAGTTCGATTTGGCGGCACGCCTCTCTGCGGTTGAACGCTTCGTTGGCTTGGGAGTCGGCGCTAAGCTGTTTGTCAGTTTCTCGCCCACCGCCATCTATGATCCGGCATTTTGTTTACGGACCACCATCGCCCGAATCAAAAAACTGGGGCTCCAGCCGGAACAGGTGGTTTTTGAGTCGGTCGAATCGGAGAGACAGGTCACGGTGGATCATCGACGGGCCATCCTGGCCCATTACCGTCGTATGGGTTTCCAGGTTGCCCTGGACGATTTCGGGTCTGGCTACAACAATCTGGACATCTTGGAACAATTGCGCCCGGATCTCGTCAAGATCGACATGGGACTGAGTCGCAACATCGACAGCTCCGGATTCAAGTCGACCATCGTTGCTGATCTCATTGCCCTTTGCCGCCGTTTCAGCATTCGGACCTTGGGCGAGGGTGTCGAAACCGAGGCGGAGCTGGCGTGGCTGATCAAGGCCGGCGTCGATTTGGTGCAAGGTTATCTGCTCGGTCGTCCGGACCCTGGGCCAAGGCCGGGTTAGGCACGCGAGGCGACGTGAAAACACTCGGGCGAATCCTGAGGTGCCGCCCGGCCGCCTCGCTTGGTCCTTCCGCGCTCCCATCCCTTGTGTTCTATGCGCGCATCCGTCAAAACGCGCTGGGGCGCTGTTCACGTTCCGTGTTGGGCAATGGCGGACCTGCTGGTGGTGCCGCTTCGGCGTCTTCGTCGGGGTCCAGCTCCTCTTGGGAGCGATTTTGGACCGTGGAGCCGCGGACGGTCTGCTCCACGCACCGCGGTGTGCACGCGTATAGCGTGTTCGTGGTCGGTGTTCGGACCGTCAAGGTTCCTGTGGTCAGGTCTGACACCCGGATGGAACGCTCCAGGAGCGGGCGACCGTCCGGATCCAGGATGATCAGGTTGGTTTTGCCGGCCTGACGCCCGATCACGAAAACGATGTCGATGCCGGCCACGGCAACATCGGCAATGGCCGGGTTGCCGATAAAGACACTGCCCAATGATCCGCTGACCGTGAGCCACGTAGCGCTGTCGACCTCAAGGATCAGGGGGTCAGCGGTCGTGTCGGCCCGACCGGTTATTCCCGCCAGACAGACTGTGGCGACTGCGGCCAGGCGACACGCCGTCTTCAGCATGGTCGTCTCCTTTGGCATGGCGAGCGATCCATCCGCCCGGGCTTCGGCCCCTATACCGCGCATGATCCGCTGTGCACAATCGGGCCCGACACCGATCAGACCGAAAGTCCCTTGGAATGCTTCCACGCCTGTTCGGCCGTTGTCGGCCGCGTGACCGTATGTTGACAATGGTGATGCCGGTTCTGGCCGTGCTCGGCACCGGGTGCGCTTTGCCGACCGACGACCGCAGCGACGCTGTTCTGACGGCGACCTTGGATGCTGCCAGCCGTGCGGAACGAGCCGGGGACTTCGCCACGGTGGCGGCTCGTCTGGAGGCGGTCTATCGCGTGCAGCCGAGTGTGGAGGTGGCACGGCGGTTGTCGCGTGCGTTGCGCCGGGCCGGTCGTCCGGTGGCGGCTCGATCGGTTGTGACGGAGGGCATCGACCGATTCGGCGACTCCGCCGAGCTGCTCCTGGAACTGGGGCGGGTTGAACTCGCCGATGGCCGACCGACCGAGGCTGAAGCTGCGCTGCAACGGGCACTGGCATTGGAGTCTGACCTTTGGCAAGTCCACGCCGTGTTGGGAATCACCTTCGACCGCAGCGGTCGGTATACCGAGGCCGCGCGACATTACGAGCAGGCCCTCGCGCTATCTCCGGATAATCCTTTGGTGTTGAACAACTACGGCTTGTCCCGGGCGTTGGCGGGCGACCTCCAGGGTGGGCTGGCGTTGTTGAACCGCGCCGTTCGGGCCGGGGCCGGAGCACAGGTGGAGCACAATCTGGCGCTGCTTGACACGCTCCGGGCCGGTTCCGTTCCGTCGCGCGGCCAGACCATCCAGCACCCCGCCGTATCGGCTGACCAACCGGGACTCAGCGCCAAAGACGGCGCGTCCATCGCGGTACGGGGGAACGGGGAAGAAACCGAGATGATGCCCGCTGCTAGATCGGCTGTGCCGTCGGCCGGGGACTCTGAGATCGCGCCGCCCATGACCGATCCCGCATCTGCCAAACCGGTGACGGGTGATGATTTCGAACCTGAGCGGCGATACTACGTCGTGCGCCATGGCGGACGACTCGCCGATGTGGCGCGCGTGACTGGCCTTGATGCCGAGGTCTTGGCAATCCTCAACCCACACCTGACGGCTCAGGCTTTGCAGCCCGGTACAAGGGTCCGTCTGCCGCCGGCCTTGTGAGCGATTCGCTCGCAACCTGAGTCGGACGATCGCCGGCACGCATGCAAGGTCATTCTAGGGCAAAATAGTGCGGCCGACTGCCGCACCTCGTTATTCGTCATGAGCTCATGACACGGCCAAAAGCTTGCCAGAGCGACTCTTTCTCGAGAAGTTTACCAAAGTAATTTCTTGAATTCAAAGTGAATGCCGTAATCTGTCACATGATTCAATTATGAAAAAAATGCAAAACTGAACCAATTCAATGGCTTAGCGCGTGGCCGTGGAATGCATGCCAATTGCTTCAAGAAAACGGCCGAAATTCCGACGACAATTGCAGATTGGTCGGCTGATATACGTCACCAACCTGAACAAAATCGCCTTTTTGTTGGTTAAGGATTGGTTACTGTTAGGCTTTTTAGATCAATGGGGAAGTTCATTTTGTTTGACACTGTCGTTGAGTGTGCGTATCTCGAAAGTGCTTCGGCAATATCTATCGTCCACTTCGAGAAAACCTCGGATTAAGGAGAGATCACTATGCAAGCGCTTTTGACCGCCATTGAGTACCTTTCCGTCATTGCCAGCAACCGTCGTGGCACCTCGACCGTTGAGTATGCCCTCGTCACTGCTGGCGTCGGCGTGGCGCTGCTCGCTGCCATCCAGGCTTTCGCGCCGCAACTACTGGCTCTTTTCAACACGTTAGGTGCTGCGCTGAATGCAACCACGATGCCGAACGGCTGATCGTGGCGTTCTCGAAGGGGGATGGGCGGTGCCACTGGTGCCGCCAATCCTTCCTGCCCCCCGGGCTGGCGGCACGCCGTGTCATTGGTCTCTTCGATCGGGATCTGGTCCATGGATATGTTTATTATTCTGCCAATGATCTTCCTTGGAGTGTTTTTGACTCTGATGATAGCTATTGCGATTTGGGATATATGGAAGTTTGAGATACCAAATACAGTATCTATTTTATTGTTTTCATGTGGTTTATTGGCAATTTTGATGCAAAATGACATTGACTTATTGCTTGCTCGGTTGGGTATCGTTTTGTTGGTCTTCGGCGTCTCGGCAGGGCTTTTCTTTTTGGGAGTTTGGGGCGGCGGGGACGCCAAGGTGGTTCCGGCCACCGTTATCTGGCTTCCGGCCGACACCCTGATCCTTTATGTCGCCTGCTTCAGTGTCGCCGGCGGTGTCTTGGCGCTCGGCATGGTGCTGGCGTCGCGTTTGCGGTCGCTGGCGCACACATCGGCGACGGTCCGCGGCGGCACCGAGCGGCGATCGGTTTCCGATCCGCATCGGATCGGTGTGCCGTATGGCGTGGCGTTGGCGATCGGCGGTCTGTGTTGCATCGACGCTGCTGCCGAAACGGCGGGGCTGCCCATGCCACTCCAGTCGGTCCTTATAGGTTGGATGTAATCGCCCGATGACCTGGGGCGGCACCGAAAGGGGAACACCATGATCCGGGTCATTTTGCTAGGCATTGCCTTGGTTCTGGCCGTTTTTGCGGGATTGTTGGTCAATCAGGCGATGCAGGTCGGCCGGTCTGGGGTTCCGGAACCGATGCCACGGCCGGCGACCGAAGCGAAACCGGCCGATGTCGAGGTCCTGGTCGTCGATCGCAATCTGTCAATCGCTGATATCGTGACGGTCGAGCACTTGCGTTGGCAGGCGTGGCCAGCAATCCAGCTCAATCCGAATTTCATCACCCGTCAGGCTCGCCCGGATGCATTGGAAACCCTGGCCGGGTCAGGGGCTCGGCAGGCATTGGTCGCTGGTGAGCCGGTGACTGACGGTAAACTCGTTCGTCCCGGCAGCGGTGGCTTCCTGGCCGCCGTGGTACGGCGTGGCTATCGGGCGGTCACGGTGCGCGTCGACGTGGCCTCGGGAATCGCCGGCCTGGTTCAGCCGGCCGATCGCATCGATGTGGTCCTGACACATCGACCAGCGGAGGTCGGTGACGGTGGCACGGCGGATGGGGCAGGTATGGTGAATGCTGCCGAGACCGTGCTCGAAGACCTTCGGGTTTTGGCGATCGACCGCGACATCACGACCGAGGAGGGCCGGGCCAAGACGCCGAAGACGGTGACCATCGAGGTCACGCCGGAACAAGCCGAAACCTTGGCCCTCGCCACCGCCATGGGAGACCTCACTTTGTCGCTGCGGAGCGCATTCGGCAGCGATGCGCAGGACGGCACCGAACGCCGCTTCGCGTTCACCCGCGATATCGACGTCAGCTCGCTGGTACGGGCCGGCCGGACCCGCCGACCACCGCGGTATCTGGTGGTGGCGAATGATCTCCCGGCAGGACACCTTTTGTCCGAGATCGACCTGACCTGGGCAGACAGCTTGGCCGGCGTACCGGAAGACCGAGACCTGTTCATCGAAGCACCGGAGCTGCGCCGATCACTGCGCGGCGCCCTCCTGCTCACGTCGCTCGCCGCCGGTGAGATGGTACGGCCGTCCCACATCATGCGGCCCGGCGACGTGGGGTTTGCCGCCAAGGCAATCGGGCCAGGCATGCGTGCCGTCAGCATCAAAGTTGAGGCCCATACCGCTGTGAACGGTTTCATCGGGCCGGGCGACCGGGTGGACGTGATTCTGACCGACATGATCAACGACGACACCAACGCCTTTCTGGTCAATCAGCGCTTCTACGGCGAGACGGTGGTGGCTGATGTCCGTGTCTTGTCCATGCAGACGTTTCTGATCGAGGACACCGCCGGCGAAACACCTGAGGTCAAGAATAGCGCTACGGCGACTCTGGAGGTGACACCGAAGCAGGCCGAGATGGTCGCCTTGGCCGCGGATATGGGCGGCCTAACCTTGAGCTTGCGCGCTGAGTTGACGGACGGTTTGACGCCCGTAGCCTTCGGCGGTGGGACGTCCGATGTCGACCCGGCGCCATCCTATTTGTTTGATCTGGAGGTTGGTGCGGGTCTGCAGCAACTGGTGATCCAAACCGCAACCGCCAACGCCATGCGGCGGCAGCGGCGCCAACCGGTCGATCGGATCGTCGTGTATCGCGGTGGCGTTGCACAGACGGTGAAAATCTACCGGTGAGACGGAGGCTGCCTTGTTCGACCGGCTGAAAGGCACATGGACTTGGGCACGGCGTGCCGTTGGACGGATCGTCTGGTGCCGCCGCGGGACGAGTGCTTTCGAGTTCGCCCTGACCTATCCGGCGATGATGCTGATGCTATTGACCTTAACCGAAACGGCCTTCGTCTATTTCCGTGCCGTCTTGTTGGAAGGGGCCGTGCGCGAAACCGGTCGTCTGGTGCGCACGGGCCAGGCGCAGGCGGCCGATGATCCGGTCGGCGTGTTCACCGCCGCGTTGTGCACAGAGATCGGTTGGCTGATTCCGTGCGATCAGCTCAACTACTCGGTCACCGCAGGCGCCGATTTCAGGACACTGGTGCTGAATGATCTGTTCGATCCCAGTGGCAAGCCAATCAATACCGGCTTTGACGCCGGAGCGTCCAACCAAGCGGTCGTTGTGCGCGTCTCGCACCTATGGGGGTTCCTCAATCCACATCTTGCTCTGATCTTGGGCACTGGCGATTCCAGAGAGATGGAAATTTCCTCCACCACGGTTTTCAAGAACGAACCGTTTCCGCCGGCGGCGTTATGACCGCGCCGGGCGAGACAGCCAAGGAGCTGCGATATGGCAAACCAAATTGCCGTGCTGATGCAGCCGCTGTGCCGGCGGGTTTGGGGGCATCGGGCTGGCGTCGTAAGCACTGAGTTTGCACTGATCACACCCGTCCTGATCCTGTTGTGGTCGGGGCTGATCGAGGTGTCGCACATGATGATGGTCAGCAGCCGGGTGGTCGCCGCCTCGCAGACCGCCGCCGATCTGCTTGCGCGCGACACCTGTGTCACGACGCTGGAGATGAATGATCTGTTTGCGGCCCTAGATCTGATCATGACACCGTATCCCAGCGTTGATGCCGCCTACGACGTGGCCAGCGTGGTGTTCGACGGTGGCAGCGGGGCGCCCTATGTCGCATGGCGCGAGAACTTTCGCGGGGCGGTCGGCGCCGAGGACGATTTCGTTGCTGGCACCGTGAACGGGTTGGGCCAGGCAGGCGAAAGCGTGATCGTGTCCATGGTGCGCTTCACCTATCGGCCGATCTTCACCTCGATCCTGGATGCTCCGATCGATTTCTCCGAACGCGCCGTCTATCGGCCGCGTAAGGCGCGGCAGATTCAACGCGACACCTGTGTGTGAGGGGAGCATGAGCCATCACACCCGACCGGTCCGTTTCCGGGGCAGCCTGCTGGCCCGACGCCTGCGCCGCGATACCCGCGGTGTTGTGGCCGTCTTCGTTGCGCTGGCCCTGACGCCGATCCTCATCCTCAGTGGGCTGGCCGTTGATTTTGCCCAATTGTACACCGCGCGAACCCGCCTTGGGCACGCCATTGAGGCTGCCGGCTTGGCGGTCGGCTCGACCCAGGATGGCAGCGTGGAGCTGCAAGACCGTCTGGAAGCTTTCTTTGCCGCCAACTACCCGAGCGAAGCGCTGGGCACGCCGTACGGTCTGTCGATGCAACCGGTGAACAATGTATTCACGGTGACGGCGTCGGTGGATGTGCCGACCACCTTCCTGCGCGTTGCCGGCTACGAGCGCCTGACCGCCACCGTGAGCACCGAAATCGTCCGTGAGACCAAGGGGCTTGAGGTCGTCCTGGTGTTGGACAACACTGGGTCCATGGCCGGTAGCAACAAGATTGGATCCCTGCGCAACGCGGCCAAGGAGTTGGTGCGCATCCTGTTCGGCAGCGAGGAATTTCCCGAGTTGTTACGGGTTGCGCTGGTGCCTTACGTGACGACGGTCAACATCGGCACCAACAATGCCGATTTAGTGATCGGTGACGACACATTCGACTTCGAGGGGGCAGGCTGGAAGGGCTGTGTGATGGCACGCCCCTATCCCCATGACGTGCGCGACACGTCGGTGACCGAGGGCGGCCCTTGGATGGCATACCTGTGGCCGCCGGAGCCGGAAAACTGCCCGGGCCACAGCCGCACCATCGATGAAGTGCCGAGAGCGACCTCCGGTCCGAACAAGAGCTGTGCCCGTCCGATCCTGCCGCTCACCAACGACCGTAACCGTCTGGTCAGCGAGATTGAAGCCATGGAACCGTGGAACAACGGCGGTACCATGACCTCGGTTGGTCTAGCTTGGGGTTTGCGGGTTGTTTCGCCGGAAGCGCCGTTCACCGATGCGCTACCCTATGACACTGAGGACTGGAACAAGGCCATCGTCGTCTTGACGGATGGCCACAACCAGCTTTGGCGCGAAGGTCGGAACCGGGAAAGATCGAACAGTGTCAGTTCTGCCGAGCCGTATTGCTTAGAGAACGGTGGGCCAGCAACCAACTTCAACGCCTACGGCTATCCTTTGTCCAGCGGCCGGCTCGGCACCGTCGAGGTGGTGCGCGAGGATCTGGTCGATCAAATTGAAGCCCGTTACTCTGCGGCTGAATCGGAATTGAACGCTCGGACGGCAGAGGTTTGCAATAACATTAAGAGTAACGGAATCTACCTCTATACGATCACCTTTAAGGTTCGCAACAAGAAGATGAGGAATCTCTTCCGTGATTGCGCCAGTGATGAGGCAAAACACTTCGACTCACCGACTGATGAGGATCTGGAAGATGCTTTCGTGGCCATCGCCACGCAGTTGAGCGAGTTGCGTGTGGCCAGGTGACCGGTTGTTGCGAGGCTGCCTCTCTCAAGCAAGTTGCCTTGCGAGCGTGCTCTCAAAGGCGCCGAGGATGGCGCCGAGGGCGCGTTGATAGCCAGCCACCAGGGCATCCGGTGTCGCACCAGGGAGCGCTTCCCGGCGTGGAACGTCGCTGCGGGCGATCGGGCTGGGCGTGGCCGCACGCACATCCAGCAGCAGCAGCTGCAGGTGCACCTGTGCGGTCGGGGGCGTTTGTGAGAAATCGCCGTAGAAAGAGACCAATGCTCCTTCCAACGTGTGGGTGGGGTCGAGTTGGCTCGTCCCTACCACGACCTCGCGGAACAGGCCACTGTCGGCGAACCAGCGCCGGGCGATGTCGGTGATCTGGGTGGATGGTGGCACGAGGAACTGGTTGTAGAAATCCCGGCGGAGCGTGAGGGGTTCGGTCCGGCTGAGCAGGCTAACGTCGTCATAGCCTGGGCTCGCGCGGAACCGGCGGACCACCAGCACTGGACCGTCCGCGCGTGCCGGGCGGGCCTGTGGATGAACCACGTCGAGGGTGTAAAACCGGCGCTCGGGAAACGGTTTGGTCAGCGGATCGGCGCAACCAGTCAGTGCTGCGGCGACCGCCGTGCCGGTCAGCAGGGTCCGTCGGTTCATCATGGGCGGTTCCCATAGTCGATGCGCGGTGGCGGTGCGCCGAAGGGGATCTGCGCGGGATAGCTGCGGGCACTGGCGCTGAGCTGGCGCAAGTTTTCAGCGATCACGGCCAGATTGTCGAGCACACCGCTCAGATTGCCTTGTGTCGTCGCGACCACGTCGTTCAGTCGCCGCAGCGCCCGGTTGGTCAGAACCACCGCGTCCGGCAGTCCGATCGTGCTCTGACGGAGGTGTGCCAAGGCCGCTCCGGTGTCGGCGAAAATCCCGCTCAGGTGGTCGTCGGCCAGGACATCACCGATCGACCGGCTCAGACCTTGGATACCGTGGGCAGTCTCGCGCAGGCGCAGGAAAACGTCGGGCGCTTCGCGCGCTGCGACGGCGGCGACCGCGCGGATATCGGTCACCGTTGCTACGGCATTTGCCACCAATTCATCCAACCGGGCCGGCCCGGCTGAGTGGTTGACCGCCTTCAGCAATGTGTCCACTTCGCCCGTAACCGCCTTGAGATTGGCCAGCATGGCGCGTGTGTCCTGCAATGCACCGGCCAAGTCCGTCACCGCGAGGGCCGCGCTGACGTTGCCGAGCAGGTGGCGGAAATCGGTACTGGCCAAGCTGAGTTGACCCAGTGCTCCACGCACGTCGTCCAGCACCGCGGTCAGTGCCGGTCCGCCGATCGTGCCGCGTACCTCGGTGACAAAGCCGCGGAGATCGGTGACCAGCCCGGTTGCCTGCCGGATCAACTGGTCGGCGTCGTTGGCCAGAACCGCCAACTCAGCATCCCCCAGGTCCTGGAAAACCCCTTCGGCGCTCTCCTGCAGGCGGGTGAGGCTGCTGCTCGTGGCGGGCAGATAAAGGGTGCGTGGGGCCCAACGGATATCGGGCGGTGGGCTCCGCTCCGGGTCGACATAAGTCACCTCCAAATAGGCGATGCCGGTCAATCCGGTGCTGGCCAGACGGACGCGCAGTCCGTCAGCGATCATACGGTCGATCAGGTCGTCGCCGTCCGGTCCGCGCAGCAGCGGGCCGCCCAACTGGCTTGGGTCCAGGTTGAATTGGACCATGACCAATCGTGCCACCTGGCTGAAGCGCGGGTCGTCCGCCGCCAGTGGATAGGTGTTGGTGACAAAGCCGATCGCTTCCACCTGGCCGATCGGCACGCCGCGGAATTGGACTGGCGAGCCTTCCTGCAGGCCCTGCACACTCTCGTCGATGTATGTTTCGGCCGGGATCGTGTCGCGCAGCAAATGCCCCAACCCCAGGATGCCGACCGCACCGATGAGCAGGAACAGGCCGCCGAGCACGAACAGGCCGACACGAAAGTAAAGCGCGGTCTGGCTCATGGTGTTGTTTGCGCCTCAGGCATCTCGCGGTTGAAGAATTGGCGCACCACCGGGTCATCTGCATGGTCGCGCAGATCTTGGGGCCGGCCTTCAGCCACAATCCCTTTGATCCGCCGGTCCAACATGATAACGCGATCGGTGACCGCAAAGATGCTCGCTAATTCGTGCGTAACGATGACGAAGGTGATGCGTAGGCTGCGTGCCAGGTCAAGGACCAGGGCATCGAGCGAGGCCGATGTGATCGGGTCGAGACCGGCGGATGGTTCATCGAGGAAGATGATACTCGGATCAAGTGACATGGCGCGCGCGATGGCTGCGCGTTTCTGCTGACCGCCCGAAATCTCGTTGGGAAGGCGGTCGGAGAATTCGCCGAGGCCGACCAGTCCAAGTTTGAGTTCGGCGATGCGATTCATGGCTGGCAAGGGAAGCTGCGTGAACTCCTCCAACGGCAGCCGGACGTTTTCGAGCAGCGTCATGGAGCCGAAGAGCGCACCCATCTGATACATGACGCCAATGCGTGCCAGGATCGACCGGCGTTCGGCGCCGACCGCGGTGACGATGTCGCGTCCCGCGATTTCGATGGCGCCCCGGGCTGGCGGATAGAGCCCGATCATGTGCTTCATCAAGGTGCTCTTGCCGCTGCCGGAGCCGCCGAGAATGCCAAACACCTCACCTTCGACGACATGAAATGTGACGTGTTTGAGCACGGCGCGACCGGCGTATTCGGCACGCAAGTTGTCGACGCGAATCACCGGCCGGTGCGCGGGGTCGGGGGCGGCCGTGGCCATGGTCATATCCCCAGAGCGAAGGAGATGGCGGCGAACACACCGTCGGCCAGGATGATCAGGACGATGCCCGACACGACTGCTCCGGTGGTGGCTTCGCCCACCGCCCGCGCCCCGCTGCCGGCCGTGAACCCGGCGCGGCATCCGGCCATTGCCACCAGGGCGCCAAACATGATTGCTTTGGTCAGGCCGTTCAGCAGGTCCTGAAGTCCGACAGCGCCCACCACCTGATTGATGAAGGTGACGGGGGGGAACCCCAGCGACAGGAACACGACCAGACCACCCATCAAGCCAGCCAAATTCATGAACATGGCCAGCAGGGGGGTGACCAGCAATGCGGCGATCAAGCGCGGCAACACCAGGAAACGCAGGGGGTCGATGCCCATGGTGGTGAGTGCATTGATCTCGTCGTTCACCTTCATGGCGCCGAGTTCGGCGGCGAAGGCGGAGCCGGACCGGCCCGTCAGAACAATCGCTGTCATCATCGGACCGAGTTCTCGGGCGAGTGACAGCCCGACCACATTGGCCACCAGCAATTCGGCTCCATACCAGCGGAGCTGGATGGCCGATTGCAGCGCCATGATCAGGCCGATGACGAAACCGAGCAGCATGACCAGGGGTACGGCGCGTACGCCAGCCTCTTCGGCAATGCGTAAGATGTCCCTAAACCGGATGGAGCGCGGATGGCGGGCAGCGTGCGCACTCGCGAGGGCCAGTTCACCCAGGAATGCGATCTGGGCTGCGAATGCCTGCAGACCGGCGAAAATATCCCGGCCGATCCGTTCGATGCCGGACAAGACCGGACCTTGTTCTGCCGGAGGTGGCTCCTCCACCCGGCAGAAGCGCTCATACAGACGTTGCACATCCGCGTTTGCCCCGACCAGCGTAAACCGGCCTTGCTCGGCCTGATGCCGGCGCAACTCCAAGAGCAGGCTGATGCCCGAGCCGTCGCAGTAGGAAATGGCATGCACATCGGCCACGAGCTGGTTCGGGCGATCCTTGAGCACGGCCATCGCACGGTCCCACACGGTTCCGACGGTCCAGGCTTCTAGTCGGCCTCGGAAGCGCAGAGTGACAGCGTTGCCGGCCCGGTCGACCGCGAGGTTGATGGATGGCCCGTCTATGGTCATCGTGAAACGCGCGCGTCCATGCGTAATGGTTTCCTTGAACGGTCTTGATTGGGTAGACTGAGCTCCAATGACCAATCCCGAAAAGGATTTGCCGTGACGCCCTGGTGCCGGTTGGGGCGCACGGCCCGTGGCCGACGCGTTCGATCGCGCCGGCCGACAGCCACCAAACCAATGGTTCGCGTCATGACATTGCAGAAAAAACCGTCAAGAGCCAGGATTCTGGTTGCGATGGGCCTGGCCGCGTTCGGTGGCCCGACCGTTCGGGCCGTGGCCTGTGCTGTTCTTTTGTGCCTTGGAGCGATCGCCACCGATGTTCCCGTTTTCGGTGCGGCTGACGCCGAGGCGCAAGCGCGCAGTTCGGTGCTGCGCAGCCAGTCGCGTGTTATCTCCGGCGCGATCAATCGGCAGATTCGGCGGGCATTTCGGCCGACCCTGCGGGTGCGTAACAGTGCCGGCGACATCAGTGCGATCGCCGTGGGGGGACAACGCCGTTTCCTCTCTGTCATCTCCGAAGACGGCAGTGTGCGGGTTTGGGATTTGAAGAACGGACGCCAACTGAAGAGCATCGCCGCCCGGTCCACCGGCCGGCCGATGGCGTCTGACGCTGGCGTTCTTGGAACCGGCCAGCGCACCCGCAGCGTTGATGGCGGCCGCCGTATCGTGATCGTCGGTGGGGAGCGCGGCGCCATGATTTGGGATGCGCTGAGCGGCCAGACCATCGCGAATTTGCGGGGCCATCGGGGCGGTGTCAATGCGGTGCGCCTGTCGCCCGACGG
The DNA here is from genome assembly GCA_028281465.1 of Azospirillaceae bacterium. Taxonomy (GTDB): domain Bacteria; phylum Pseudomonadota; class Alphaproteobacteria; order Azospirillales; family Azospirillaceae; genus JANQJV01. The sequence goes on from JANQJV010000153.1 coordinate 29,903, forward strand.
TCGGGTGGCCGCGACCGGCGGTGCGGATGGCACCGTGCGCCTATGGGATACGGCGCGCGGTCGCCAGTCGGCAGAGTTGCGCGGCCACCGCGACGATGTGACCGCGCTCGCCTTTAGTCCGTCCGGCCATACGTTGGTCAGCGGTGACGATGACGGGACCCTCATCGTGTGGGATACGCGCTCTGGCCGGAGCCTGCGCACCGTTGACGGGCATCGTGGTGCCGTCACAGCCATCGGATTCGGCCGCGACGACGGCGCGTTTTTCAGCGGTGGCGAAGACGGCGATGTCGAGGCCTGGACAGCGAATGGGGATCGGTCGCGGGAGTCCTGGTCGGCTGGACGTGGTGACGTCACCAGTCTCGATGTTGCTCCCAACGGAACGGTCGTCACGGCGACCGACAGCGAGCGCGTGACCATTTGGCGTTCCAACGGCCGGCGCTTGCAACGCATCGAGGACGACGACAACGACGTGGTCATGGTGGCATTCACGGCGGATGGCAAGCGCATCATCACGGGTGGCGAAGATGGTCGCGCCAAGATCTGGGATGTCGACTCCGGTCGGTTTCTGGCGCAGTTGATTTTGACCCGGGACGGTTGGGCCGTGACCGATGCCAATGGTCGCTTCGACGGCTCGACCGGTGGGGTCGGCAATGTCGACTGGGTTGGCTCTCAGGCAACCCTCAACATCGCTAATTTTTCCGAACCGTATTACGAACCGGGTCTGTTGGCGAAGACGTTGGAAGCGCCCCAGGCGATCATCACGCAAAACGCGGTCTCGGTCGAAGAGGAGGGCGTGGGGGTGCCGCCCAGTATCGTCATCCAGTCTTCGGTCGGAACGCGAACCACTCAGCCCGGTGAGGCGCGAGTCACAGTGGTTGCGACCGACGAGGGCGCTGGAATCCAGGATGTGCGTCTCTATCAGAACGGCAAATTGGTTGATCCAGCGCGCATTGTCGGCGACAGCACGAGTGGTGATCGCCGGTCGGTGGCCTACGGTGTCGCGCTGATCGGCGGTCGCAATGGCTTCCGTGCCGTTGCCACGAGCATCGAAGGCATCGAGGGCGAGGGCGCGTCGGTCAACATTGAGGTGCGGGCCGCTGATCCACAGCCAACGCTGCATCTGGTGGCGATCGGCGTCAACCGATACGCCAATCCACAGCTCAACCTCAATTATGCCGTGGCGGATGCATCAGGTTTCGTGCAATGGGCCCAGCGTCAAGGCCGTCGGGCATTCCGTGAGGTCAAAGTGTACGAGTTGTTCGACACTGATGCGTCGGCCGATGGAATCACCTCGTTGCTTGGTCGCTTGCGTAACACGGATCCGGAAGATGTGGTGGTGATCTACATGGCCGGCCATGGTGAGACCTCCGGTGGCAATTGGTACTTCCTGCCGACCGAGTTTGGCCGCACGCTGACCTTGCAGGCGGTGGCGAGCCAGGGCGTGGCATCCCAGGATTTGCGTGACGCCATCGTCAGAATGGGGGCCCAGAAGGTGTTCATGCTGATCGACGCTTGCAAATCCGGTAGCATGCGCCGAGCCTTCGGCGGCGAGGCGGACCGCAAGGATATCCAATCCATGAGCCGGACCGCCGGTATCCACGTGATCGCAGCGACGGACAAGAACCAATTGGCGGTGGAGCTGTCCGACCTGGGCCATGGCGCGTTCACGTACACCGTGTTGCAGGCCCTGCAAGGTCAAGCCGACTTGCAGCCGCGCGACGGCGTGCTCAAGGCCATGGAGGTCTTGAACTACTCGGTGGAAACGGTGCCGGCGATCGCGTTCCAATACTCCGAAATGGAGCAATTCCCGACCGTCTACAGCCAGGGCGCTGACTTCCAGGTTGCTGCGACGCGGTAACTGGTTGCGTGCCTATCGTCAGAGGACAGGCAGAGCGGCAATCCCCTCTCCCACCCAAGGTGGGAGAGGGTGACGGTGGTGGCGCTGTGCCGATGTCAAATCGTCGCTGATGCGGAAACACCGTCACGCGGACGTCCTCGACCGGAGAGGAGAGGTTCGTTGTCCTGCAGGGGTCGGTTTTCGATCCACACGTTGAGCGCGATCACCAGCGAGGTGCCTATCGACGACGCTGTCTGTTCGCCGGTTAAAGCGGCGGGATCTGGTCGCGCAGCGTGGGCCAGGCGTCCTCCCAGCAGCAGTCGTGATCGGCACCGTGGACCGGCACCACGGATTCCAGCCCGCGTTGCATCCGGCCGGCAAAGCTGCGCACGACGTGTCCCGGTACGATGTCATCATCGGAGCCGACGAAATGGCGTTGCGGCACCGATTGCAACCTTTCGGCATAGCGAATCGGATTCAGTGATCCGTCCAAAGGGGTGACCCGGTGATGACGCACCCAGGCATCCAAGTCGAGGGGCGATGCCACGGTTCCAAAGGCACGCACGTCCTGACGCTGTGCTGCCAGAAGTGCGGCGACGACCCCGCCGCCCGAATAGCCGATGAGGACCAGGCCGGCGGCACCCGTCTCCCGTTTGGCGACGTCGAGCGCCCTTCCCGTGGCGGCAATGACCTCTGGCGCAAAGCGGTGTGATGACCAGTAGGTGACGTCGCAGCGTCGCCACGTGTTGGCCATGGTGTATTGGCACGGTCGAGCCAAGTAGAGCACCGGCGTATGTGGGTCGAGGGCGGCGAGCCGGAGTGCGGTCGGATTGACTGGCGTCGGATCCTCCGTCGGCCGCTTACGCCGAAAGGCCAAGCCGTCCCCTTCAAGATAGACCGTCAAGAAGGGGGCCGTTTCAGTCTTGTCCACGGTTTCAGGCTGGCGCCAATAGCCGGACAGCACGAACGGCCCGGTGTCGAAAACGATGGGGGTCAAACCACCACCACGGGCTACCGAATCGGCTGTGGCCAAGCGTGAGTCCAAGGAGCCAGCACAGGCCGGCAAGAGGAGCGCGACGCCCAGGACGAGGCTGCGCAGGACCGCAGGTTGGGCGCAATGACGTCTTGATTGATGCCGCATTACGAAAGCCAGGTTGATCCGGTATCGCGCAACGCCACGAAATCATCGAACCGATCCAGCATGGCGTCCACCATGTCCGGGTCAAAATGGCGTCCGCGTTCATTCCGGATCAGATCATACACCATTTCCGGCGGCCATGCCTTTTTGTAGGGGCGGTGGTGCGACACCGCATCGAACACGTCGACCAGGCCGGTGATGCGGCTGACAATATGGATGTCTTGACCGCGCAGCCCCTGCGGATAGCCGCTGCCGTCCCAGTGTTCGTGGTGTTCCAGGCAGACACGGGCGGCCACGACCAGGACGGGCCGCGTCGATGATTTGAGAATGTTGTGGCCAATGGTCGTGTGGGCCTTGACCCACTTGTATTCTTCGGGCGTCAGGGGCCCCGGTTTGTTCAGAATCGCGTCGGGGATGCCGATCTTGCCAAGGTCGTGCATCGGCGCCACGAGGCGAACCATCTCGATCTGGTCGTCCGGCAAGCCGATGAGCTGTGCCAGCAGGGCGGCGCCACGTCCGACCCGGCCGGTGTGCTGGCTGGTTTCCGATGATCGGGTTTCGACCGCATCGCTTAGCGCTTGGATCAGCTCCGCCTGCCCGTCGGTCAGTTCGCGGGCGAGGAAGATGTTGTCATAGGCGACCGCGAGATTGGTGGCCAAAACGCGCAAGAGGCGCTGCTGTACGTCATCCAGCGGTCGGGCCGCGCTCAAATAGATCAGGTTCTCCCGGCCGCCACGGGTGACGAACAGGGAGGCGAATGTCCGATCGCGGATGACGGCTGGCTCGCCATTTGCGGCCCCGTCGCGCAAAAGATCGTACAACCCGGCCGGTAGGGCGTCGTCCGGTGCATGACCGACCAGGCTGCGATACGCGTCGGTTGCCGCCACGACGCGTAAGCCACCTTCGTAACGAGTCGCGGCGAACCCCGTCGGAGCATCCAGAACACCGGCTGGAATACCGCCTTGACTAAGCGAGATCAGCGCACTGGCGTGGTCGAGGATGCCGGTGGCGAACCGGCGCAGCGACGAATGTGGAGCGAACAGATTGCCGGTGGCGCCTATGATGTGTTCCAGCCCACGGCGGCTGTTGTCCAGACTGCGCAAGTCCCGATAGGCGCGCAGAGCGGACCGGACGGATGTTGCCAGCTTTTGCGCCGTCAGCTCAGATTTCTCGCGGTAGTCGTTGATATCATAGTCTTCAACGACCTGAGTCTCCGGAGCCAATCCGGGCTGACCGGTGCGCAGGATGATGCGGACGAAAGCGTTGCGCAGATCCTCACGGACGTGGCGGATGACCTGCAGGCCTTCGTGGTCCGTCTCCATGACCACGTCCAGTATCAAAACCGCAGCGTCGGGATTGTCGCGCAACAGGCGACGGGTCTCCGCGCCGGAGAAAGCGCTGAGGAAATGCAGTTTCCGCCCGTCAAAGGAGAAGTCACGCAACAGCATGCGCGAGACGACATGCACGTCCTCGTCATCGTCGGAGATGATCACTTTCCAGGCGGCATGCTCGGTGTTTGGTGCATCGGGACCCAGCCCGAAGTGGGTATGCTCCGACGGTACAGCGAATTTCAGGGGTTGGCTGCGGCTAAATCGCCGAACTGGGATCGGGGCCGTCATGGTCGTCCCTCATGCCGGCAAGGGAAGGCGATCCGGATGTGGACACCCTGGTCCGGCTCCGACTCGCAGGTGATCCGGCCACCCAGGGTCTTCGTCACGAGTGAGTAGACAATATGCATGCCCAGGCCGCTGCCGCCCTGACCCCGGCGGGTCGTGTAGAAGGGTTCGTATACCCGATCCACCGCGTCCGGTGCCAGGCCACGTCCGTTGTCCTTGTAGCCGAGCACCAGCATATCCGTTTCCATGGTTGCGGTAATGTCGATTCGACCACCGTTCCTGCCATCGAAGCCATGGATCAAGGAGTTGTCGATGAGGTTGGTCAAAATCTGTGACAAGGCCCCAGGGAAACTGTCGATTTCCAGATCGGTCGGGCAGGAGACCGCGACGGTATGGTCTGTCCTCTTCAACTTTGGACGCAGGCTAATCAGTATCTCCTGGATATAGCCAAAGAGATTGAACAGTCTCTTACGCTCGCTGGTTTGATCGACTGCCAATTGCTTGAAGCTGCGCACTAACTCTGCGGCGCGTTGCAGGTTGGCGAGCAACGTCGCCGTGGAATCGGCGGCGGTGCCCAAGTAGTCCTCGAAATCACCTTGGGTCACATTCTCGGCATCGTACAAGGCCTGCATGCGACGCGTACAATCGTCGAGATGCGACGCGACGCCGACGCCAAGGCCGACGGGTGTGTTGATTTCGTGTGCAACGCCGGCGACCAGCCGTCCCAGGGCCGCCATCTGTTCGGCGCGAATCAGATCCCGTTCGGTCCGGCGCCGTTCCGTCACATCAACCAGAATGCCGACGAAATGGGTGGCGTTGCCGTAATGATCCCGCAGCACCCGGCCGACGTCGTGACACCATAGCCAGGTGCCGTTGCCGTGGCGCATCCGGTACTCGGTGCGATATTCGCTGTTTTCGCCGCGCAGATGCCGGTTCAACATCTCTTCCATATCTGGACGGTCGGCCGGGTGGATGAGGTCGCGGAAGCTTCGACCCTGCGCAGAGAGATCGTCTTCGTCGATGCCGAAGATATTGCTGAATTCTGAGGACCAGCCGCGTTGCCCGGTGGCCAGGTCTTGGCTCCAGATTCCGGCACGCGTAATTCGCAGGGCCAGTTTGAGCCGGATATCGCTCTCCCGTAAGGCCAGCTCGGTCAGCTTCTGGTGCGTGATGTCGAGCGCCACGGTCAAGGTATGGGTGAGGCATCCGGCGTCGTCGAACAGCGGCTGCTTGGTTGCCAGCAGCCAACGACGTTTTCCATCGGCGAAGATGTTCTCGTCTTCGAAGAAATCGAGCCCTTTACCCGTGCGCAGCACTTCCACATCCTTGTCGAGCCAACGGCGGCTGTGTTCGTGGCCCACCAGATCCATGGGGTCGCGGCCGACCACATCGGCCGAGGTGACGCCGAGCAGCTCGGCCTGATACGTATTCATGAAGACATAACGGAGGGACCGGTCCTTGACGTTGACGATCGCTGGGATGGCATCGATTGTCGCGCGCAGGAGGCGCCGGTTGGCGTCGCGCTCCTCTTCGATCCGCCGACGGTCGGATATGTCGTAGTGCCAAAGGCAAACTGACGGTTGACCGAAGTAACGGATGGGCGCGATATCCACCAGGCACCACCAGGTCGTGCCGTCGCGCCGCCGGCGTGGCATTTCCATCCGCACCGGCGCACCGCGACCGACGATTGCTTCGGTGATGCGCACGTGATCTTCCGTCGCTGCAAAGCTCTCGGCGACGAAGTGGTGGGTCATGTCTTCGTGCGGCCCAAAGCCGTGCATCTCCGAGAGCCGCCGGTTCCAGAACCGGCGCGTGCGTCCGTCTGCGCTGGCGATGGTCAGGCCGACCGGACTGTGGTCGAGGATCTCGCGTAGTTGCCGTTCGTTGTCCTGGACCGCCATTTCAGCACGGCGACGTTCGGTAATATCCAGATAAGTGAGCACGTAGCCGGTTTCGGATCGCCCGTGGCACTGAACCTCCAGGACGCGGCCATTGGGCCGAGTGATCTCGTTCGTCGACAACGCATCGCGCAGCATCACGGCTTGGCGCTGGGCAGCCAGGTCAGCCGGATCGCCTGGGCCGTAGTCGCCCCGTTCGGCGAGAAACCGGATGAGATCAGGCATGCGTGGCATGCGGGCCAGTTCCGCCTCCGTCAACTGCCACATGTCGAGGAAGCGTTGGTTGTAGACGGTTACGTGCAGATCGTCGCCGAACATGACAATGCCGTTCGGCATGGTTTGCAGAGCCACCGCCAATCGCGCCGCATCGTGCGATGTCGATGGCAGCGCGTCGTCTGGTGCCGTGGGCGTGGGCGGGCGAGCCGCTGTGATGTCGGCAACGGTGCCGCGGTAACCGCACACTCTGCCGTTGGCGAACGAGACCGATTGACCCGTGAAGCGCAGCACCCGGTGTCGGCCGTCGGTGCCATCGACCACGACGGTGGTGTCGATGGCCCCCTTGCCGTCCCGCGGTGGCCAGGGCGCCACATCCCGCTGGCAAGTGGGGGGAGGCAGGTGCCATGGCATCGGGCCCGTTATGTCCGCCCATGGCAAACCCAAACGGGTGAGCACGCGCTCCGACAGCCAGGTCACACGCAGGCCGGCATCCGCCTCCCAATAGCCGTCGGCTACGGTTTCCGCCAGCGTTTGCACCTGCTTGCGGGCGGTCCGCGCGGTCTGAACGGCGAGCCAGATGGCTGCGATCGCCACAAAGAACGAAGAGTGGTCGAGGCTGTCGAATGTTGTATAAGCCTTGCGAGGTGCCGCCAGCACCAGGGCCAAAATGAGAGCCGCTGCGGCCGCGAGCCCCAGGACGAACGAAGCCGAAACACCGGCAGACGGCCGGCTGGCGGGGGGCTTGTGCTGCGTCACGTCCCGTCGACCCCTCATGCTGAGACAGTGATATGTGGCCAACGCGACTCCTCTGTTGGACACTTCTGCAAGATCATAAAGGAAAACAGCCCGGCAGACTGATTACAATGCGATGGATTGTCCAGGATCGAGATGCGATTTCCTGATCGGGTGTGTCACTTTGGGGAACGGTTTGGCATGGGTTTCGTTGATACGTCCGTGCACCTTTTTGCGGTGCAAAAGAAACCGCATACATGGGGGGCCAACACCATGTCCACCGAGCAATTGCCATCGTCCATGGCCAGGCTTGCCGCGGCATGACCGTCCGATCCTCCTCCTCCTCCTCCTCCCCCGCCGACGGCGGCGCTGCGCTTGAGACCATCGCTGTGCAGGCCCTCGATTATTGGGACAAGGCCACCGGGGCCCTGGTGCCGCCGATCCAGCCCGGTACGACGTTCCGACGCGATGCTGACGGCGGTACGGCCCGCTTTGGACGTGTTTATGCCCGTGACGAAAACCCGGGGTACGCCCCGGCGGAGGCCGTGCTCGCCGAGCTGGAAGGCGGCGCGGCAGCCATGCTGTTTGCGTCCGGCATGGCGGCTGCGGTCACACCATTCCTCACCTTGCGGCCGGGTGATCATGTCGTGGCGCAGACGGTGATGTATTGGTCGCTGCGCAAATGGCTGCTCTCGTTTGGCGCGCAATGGGGCATTTCTGTGGATTTCGCCGAGACCGGTGACATGGAGGCGCTCCGTGCGGTCGTTCGCCCTGGACATACGAGGTTGGTTTGGGTCGAGACGCCAGCCAACCCGTTGTGGACGATCGTTGATATCGCGGCGGCGGCCGCCATCGCCCATGAGGCCGGCGCCCGCCTCGTCGTCGACAGCACGGTGGCGACACCGGTCCTAACCAGGCCGTTGATGCTCGGCGCTGACTTGGTCATGCATTCCGCGACCAAGTATCTCAACGGGCATGGCGACGTCGTGGCGGGCGTCTTGGTCACCGCCGAAGCCGATGCCTTCTGGCAGGAGTTGCGCCGGTTGCGTGTCGAGCATGGTGGTATCCTGGGTTCGTTCGAGGCCTGGTTGTTGCTGCGGGGTTTGCGGACCTTGTTTTTGCGGGTGCGCCAAAGCTGCGCTTCGGCCATGGTGGTGGCAAAACATCTAGCTAGCCATGCCCAAGTTGCCACCGTGCTCTATCCCGGATTGACCGATCACGTTGGCCATGCCGTGGCTGCGCGCCAGATGCGCGATGGGTTCGGCGGCATGTTGTCGGTTCGGATGCGCGGCGGGTCGGCGCATGCCGCGGCGACTGCGGCCCGCACTCGCGTGTTCAAATGTGCCACCTCCTTGGGTGGAATCGAGAGTCTGATCGAACATCGTGCCCGCATCGAAGGCCCGAATACCCCGGTTCCCGACGATCTTTTACGTCTGTCTGTTGGGTTGGAGGCGACGCCGGACTTATTGGCGGATTTGGATCAGGCCATGGCCCCCGCGGCGTCGCTGAGCTGAGGGCGCTGGCCGGTGGACGCGGGGTCCAGACCTGGCCGGTGTCAGGCGCAGGCAACGGCGTCCTGCGTGGCCAAGGTCTTGGGGCGGCGTCCACGCCGGCGTGCGATCGGAAAATGCACCAACTCGCCGTTGCGGCCACCGGCTTCAGCATGCAGCTCGTGGACACAGCGCTCGAGAATGTCGCGTTCCCGTTTGTCTTCGCGATCGGTGACTTCCATCAGGCTTAGTTTGTTTTCGACCAAATCAATCAACGTCTCGATGCATTGTTTCGACAGACTCATGGTTCCTCTCCAGCTTTCTGGCGGATTTTCTGCCGGCCGTGGCGCCCACTGGGCCCAGCGGCCGGATCGGTTTTCACCTGAACCGGAGCGGTCGAGGCGCGGGCGATCCGGTGCCGCACGGTTCTGCCAGCACAGCGAAGCAAACCTCGAGCCAAGTCGGAGAGAGTCATAAACAACTGATTCTCTTCAATGAAGCTGGCGCGATCGGGCCGCTAGGCGGGGGCTGGAGGGGGGCGATCGGAAAATTCTGCCGGGGTTGCTTGCGGCAAGATTTGCCCAGCATCGAGGATGTGGAAGATTTTTCCGGGCAACGGGTTAATGAAACGGAAATACGCCTCCGCCGGCAGCAAGCCACTTGTCGTTTGCTGCCGGCGGCGTGGCGCGGTTAACCCGTCCGAGAATCGGGCCGAATGGCAGGGAGCCGGGCGCCATATCAGGTGCCCTTTGCGGCGAAATGGGGGACGGGCGAGTCGGTAACCCAGGCGTGGAACGGCATCACCCTGGCCGTCTTGAGGAACAAAGGGCAGTGCCGTGGTTTTCACCATCGCGATGGTGGGTATGATGGGGGCCGCCAACCTCTGTTGCACTCGACGGGACTGGGCCTACGAGCCCTTGCTGGCGGTGGCGATCCACTCTCTCGCCATCGCCATGGTGATCACCCGGGTGCGCGCGTGGTTGGCGGCCAGGCTGTCACCGGACCAACGACCCGTGTCGCCCGATGGCGGCAACCTTTGACGGATCAGCCACGGGGCTGGCGAAGTGCGACAGGCCCGCCATATGGAATAGGGAATTGTCTGAAGACCGCCGGTCGCCGGTTGTGCCGCCGCGGCCACGCATTTATGAATTGTTCATGGAAGGGGGCCGATGCTATTGGGCAAAGCCGCTGACGGCTGCACGCAGGGAGATCGCGTATGAGCTTGAACGACATGGGCCTGTTCAAGATGATCGCCCGGCGTCTGGACTATTTCGGCCAGCGTCAGACGGTCTTGGCCCAAAATGTGGCCAATGCCAATACGCCGGACTACCGCCCCCGTGACCTTGAACCCTTCGATTTTCGCATGGCCCTGCGTGACACACGCAGTTTCCGACCGACGACGACGCACGAGGCTCACCTTTCCGGGACTGTGCGTGGACAAGGTCCGGCTGGTGTGAGCGAGGATCGGCATCCGTACGAAACCAAGCCGGACGGAAACGCTGTCATTCTGGAAGAACAGATTCTTAAGGTCTCCCAGACCGCCATGGACCATGGCGTCGTCAGCGGCTTGTATCGGAAACAGATGAACATGCTGCGAAGTGCGCTGGGCGGTGGTGGTGGTCGGTCGTAAGTCGGCACGGATCGAAGGAGCAAACGGCCATGGATGTTGATGCGGTCACCGCCATTTCCGCCTCGGGCATGCGGGCGCAGGGAACACGAATCCGCGTCATTGCGGAGAACATCGCCAATTCCGAAACCACCGGCCTGACCCCGGGAGATTTGCCGTATCGGCGCAAAGTGATCACATTCAAGAACGTGTTGGACCGGGAGCTGGGTGTGGACACGGTTCGGGTTCACGAGATCGGTCTGGACGATGGCGATTTCGGCCGGCGCTATGATCCCAACCATCCGAGCGCCGACGCCGACGGGTATGTGATGATGCCCAACGTGAACCGGATGGTCGAAATGGCCGACTTGCGAGAAGCCCAACGGAGCTACGAGGCCAATGTGTCGGTGATCGAGAATGCAAGGCGCATGGTGTCGCGCACGGTTGACTTGTTGCGCCGGTGAGCCTGAAGGCCTGGTGGACGGTTTGGGGCGTGTTTTGGGAGTAGTGCCATGGTGACAACAGTAAACAACGCGATTGCCGCCTATTCCAGCGCCGCGGGCCAAGCTGCGGCATCTGGTTTAGAGCCGCGTGACGGTGGTCCCTCGTTTGCTGAGTTGATGCAAGAGGCTGGCAAATCCGCCGTCGATACGTTGCGTACCGGCGAAGCCATGAGTGCCAAGGCCGTAGTCGGGGAAGCCAACATCACCGACGTGGTCAATGCGGTCAACAACGCAGAAGTAACGCTGCAGACCGTCACCACGGTGCGCGACCGTGTGGTGAGCGCGTATCAGGAAATCCTGCGTATGCCGATCTGATGGGGTGGCGGACGTCGTCATCCCAACATGGGTGTGGGCGATTGATTGCTCGGCCAGGGGCCGGACGGGCAGAAGCCATGAATGAAGCCGATGTCATTGAGATCTGCCGGCGGGCCATCGTGACTCTCCTGGTTGTGGCCGGGCCGATCATGGCGCTGACATTGGCGGTCGGCCTGGTGATTTCGGTGTTCCAATCGGTCACCCAGATTCAAGAGATGACGCTCACCTTCGTGCCCAAGATGATATTGGTATTTACGGCAGCCATTTTTTTGATGCCTTATATGCTGTCTCATCTGATTTCTTTTATGCAAGGGATCGCCGATTTGATGATCGGGCTTGGGACGGGGTAGTATCCCCATGCCTGAGGTGCTGTTGGACCAGATCATTGCTGGCACATTATTTCAGTGGCTTTTGGTTTTCGTTCGAATTGGGGTGGCTTTCATTAATCTTCCCTCGATCGGCGAATTCTTCGTACCGACCCAGGTGCGTTTGGCTTTGGCCCTCATCATCAGCGCCATTACCGTTCCGGTCGTGGCGGATGTTCTGCCGTCGCAGCCGGATAATGTTCCGGCCTTGGCATTGTTGATTCTCAGTGAGGCGCTCTATGGAGCCTTTCTGGGCAATTTTGCCCGGCTTCTGATGAGTGCGCTCGAAGTTGCTGGCATGGTGATTGCCATGCAATCGGCACTCGGCAATGCATCGATCTTCAATCCCGCCCTCTCGGCCCAGAGTTCATTGCCCGGCGCGCTGTTGGGTTGGATGGGCCTGATGATGATTTTCGTCACAAATCTGCACCATATGCTGATCTTGTCGGTCGTGGAAAGCTATGCCGTGTTCCGCCCGGGCAGCGCACCTCCTTGGGGTGATTTTGCTGAGTTTGTCACCTTGCTGGTTGCGAGCGGGTTTAGGGTCGGCGTTCAGATGGCGGCACCGTTCATCGCGGTTGGCTTGATGGTCAACCTGGCTATGGGGCTGATCGCCCGTCTGGCGCCGCAGATTCAGGTGTTCTTCGTCTTCATGTCGTTGCAGGTGGCCGTCGGGCTGTTCCTGCTGTCCTTGACCCTGGGCAGCATGGTGCTTTTCTGGTTGCGCTATTTCGAAGGGACCGTGGTTCAGATGCTTCGTCCGGTGTAAACCACTGCCTTGGCAACGATGGATGGGTTGGCGCGGGGTTGGTTTTGGCTCCACACCTGTGGCGACGGGAGGCGGCTGCGCTTGGTTGCCAGAGACACCGCATTGGCGTGGGGTTCCGCGCGGGAGATAATGAATGTCAGAAGAACAAGATAAAGAATCCAAAACAGAAGAGCCAACGGAGAAAAAGAAGGACAAAGCTAAGGAAGAAGGGCAATTTGCCCGGAGTCAAGAAATCAATAGTGTATTTTCCATTTTTGGTGGTTTGCTGATGGTTGGTTGGATTCTGCCGTTTGTGTTAAGTGATATCGATGTTCGAATGGGCTATTACATTAGGAATTCATTTCAGTTAACTGTGGATCAAGCGGACGTGCAGGATGTGTTGGGTCATCTGATTATGGACCTGATTGGTATTCTGTCGATTCCATTGGCGGTTTTCGTCATCCTCGGGATTCTTGCCGGTGGTCTGCAATCCGGCTTCAACGTCAGCTTCAAGTCCCTGGAGCCAAATCTCAATAAGATCAATCCGATCAATGGGTTCAAGAAGTACCTCAATGGGGGCAAGCAACTGGTTGAATTGGCGAAAGGTGTCGGCAAGGTTGTCGTAGTCGGCACGGCTGCCTATTTCGTGCTGTATCCCATGATGGCGAACATTGATTTGTTTGCTGGCATGGGTATTGTTTCCATGATCCGCGAACTACAGGACCTGGCGTTCAATCTGTTTTTGGTTGTCCTTATTATTTTTATATTCGTGGCAATTGCCGATTATACTTATCAGGCGCACGAGCATAATGAAAAGCTAAAAATGACCAAACAGGAGGTTAAAGACGAACACAAACAATCAGAAGGAGATCCACAGGTCAAGGCACGGCTGCGCCAATTGCGCGTCGAGAAGGCACGGCAACGCATGATGGCCAATGTTCCGAAGGCCGATGTTGTGGTGACCAACCCCACCCACTTCGCGGTGGCGCTGAAATACAATCCAAGTGAAATGGGAGCCCCGGTCGTCGTGGCGAAGGGGGCAGACTTCATTGCCCAGAAAATTCGCGAGATCGCTGAAGCGAACCGTGTGCCGATCGTGCGCAACCCACCCCTGGCGCGGACCTTGTTCGAGACTGTTGAGATCGACCAGGAAATCCCTGCCGAACACTATCGAGCGGTCGCTGAAATCATTAGCTTCGTGTTCCGGTTGAAGGGACGGACGTCGGCCTGAGGGACTGCGCGCCATCGCCTGGTGGAGTTGGCGCGCGGGTGGAACGCGCCGATCGTGGGAGAGGGCCATGGCGAATAGCATGACCGAGGACGTGCCCGAAGCGCCGGCCGATGCCGCCGCCCCTGTTGGGATGCGCCGTGGTTGGCATTTCTGGGGGGGGATGACTGCGCTCGTGTGTTGCCTGAGCGGTTCGGCCATGGTCGGTGCCGTGGTGGCGGATGGTCGGCGTGTCCCGTTGCCGACCGAGGTGGCCATCGTTGGTGTCGTCCTTTTGGGAGCTGGTTTCTGTTTCCTCTTCATCTGTCTTCGTCGTCTGCGGGCCATGGGCCGGGCTGGCGTGCTGCTGATAGAAGCAATCGACAGGGTTGACTGCGGGCATCTGATCTATGACGCCTGCGGTCGGGTCATTTTCGTTAATCGCGCTTTCGCCGATCTCTTGGACATTGGTGCCGGCCCAGACGCTTCGCCGGTGCAGTGGCTGGACCAACGGTTTGGCGATGACCCGAGCTACCAACATCTGCGCCGCATGGGTGGCACCGGTGGCATGATGTCGGCCGATCTGAACAACACATCGGCGGGGCGCGGCCGGCGTTGGTTGCGTGTCACCCTTCAGACACTGACCGCCCAATCCGGCATCATGCATTGGATGATCGAAGATGTGACGGAACGGCATGTGGTTTTGGATTCGTTTCGTAGTGATCAGGCACAACTCCGCGATTTCAACGATCATGCCCCGGTGGGCTTTTTCTCGGTTGACCAAGACGGGCGTTTCCTGTTTGCCAATGCCACGCTCGCCGGTTGGCTGGGGGTGGAGGCCCGCGATCTGCTGGACCGGTTTCGGCTCCATGACGTTCTGGCCGAGGTTCCTGCCGGCGCCATGCCGCACGACCTGTTCCCCGATCAGGGGACGGTCCAGCGCGGGGAGTTGACGCTGCAGGGCCAGCAGGGACGGCGATTTCAGGTGTTAGCGATGCAGACCGTCGTGGCGGAGGGGGCGGCTGTGGGCGGCGGAATAGCGCTGCGCACGCGTGGCATGATGCATGATCTGACGCCAGAACGGGAATGGCAGGAAGCACTACGTGTTTCCGAACAGCGCTTCCAGAAGTTCTTTGAAGTCGCTCCGATTGGCATAGCTCTGGTCGATCAGTCCGGCCGCTTCGTGGAATGCAACCGGGCCCTGTCGGAAATGCTGGAGTTGGATGCGAACTCGCTCCTGAACCGGCCGATTGCCGATCTGATCGACGAATCGAGCCGGGCTGAGGCGGCGTCTCGCCTGGCGGAAGCCATGGCCGGCACCGCCGCAGTGCCGTCCCTGGAAGTCCGTCTACACGGCGGCCGTAATCTGGTGGTGCAGTTGTTCGCGCGCCGGCTCGGGTTTGGTGGTGAGGCGGGCGAAGCTGGGCTGATTCTCCACTTTCTCGACATGACCGAGCGCAAGAACCTCGAACTGCAGTTCGCGCAGTCACAGAAGATGCAGGCCGTCGGTCAATTGGCCGGAGGGATCGCTCATGATTTCAACAATCTGCTGACGGCGATGGTTGGTTTCTGCGATCTGCTGCTCTTGCGGCACAAACCTGGTGATCAATCTTTCGCTGATATCATGCAGATCAAGCAAAATACCAATCGGGCCGCAAATCTGGTGCGCCAACTCCTGGCGTTTTCCCGACAGCAGACATTGCAGACCAGGGTTTTGGACATCACCGACGTTCTATCCGAAATAACCCATCTGCTGCGTCGTTTGATTGGTGAGCATATTGACTTGCGCGTGCTGCACGGACGTGATTTGGGGTTGGTGCGGGTCGACCAGGGGCAATTGGAACAGGTGATCATCAATTTGGCCGTGAACGCGCGTGATGCCATGCCCGAGGGTGGACAGTTGACTCTCTGCACGCGCAATTGGACGGTTGGTCGGCCGGTTACGCTGCGTCAGGAAGTGGTGCCGATTGGGGACTATGTGGTGATCGATGTCATTGACACCGGAATCGG
This sequence comes from Azospirillaceae bacterium, assembly GCA_028281465.1. Classification (GTDB taxonomy): domain Bacteria; phylum Pseudomonadota; class Alphaproteobacteria; order Azospirillales; family Azospirillaceae; genus JANQJV01. Next base: position 45,584 of record JANQJV010000153.1, read on the forward strand.
TATCCCGACCGAGTACCTTGAACGGATTTTCGAACCGTTCTTTTCCACTAAGGAGGTGGGGTCTGGCACAGGGCTCGGCCTTTCGACGGTCTATGGCATCGTGCGCCAGACCGGCGGATATGTGTTGGTCGAAAGCAAGGTCGATGATGGGACGCGGGTTTCAGTGGTGCTGCCGCACCACAGGGGGAGCCTTGACCCGGCGACCGCAGCACCGCCAGTGCCGGAGTTCCGGGACTGGCCAGTACCCGACCTGACCGGGTCTGAGACTGTCATGATTGTCGAAGACGAGGATGCGGTGCGCGTCTTCGGGGCACGGGCATTGCGCAACAAGGGGTATCGGGTGCTCGAAGCCAAAACCGGTCGCTCCGCTTTGGCCCAGATGGAGGCGACGGAACATCCCATCGACTTGTTGATCACCGATATCGTCATGCCCGAGATGGATGGCCCCAGCTTGATTCGAGCGGTGCGCCAGACCTGGCCGGAGCTGAAGGTGATCTGCATTTCCGGTTATGCTGAGGACCGTTTCCGCGAGCATCTTCGCGACCAGCCCGGCGTTGCGTATCTGGCCAAGCCATTCAGCCTAAAACAATTGGCAAGCAAAGTGAAAGAAGTGCTGTGCAGCAACCCCAGTCGCGACATGCCGGTGTTGCAATGATTTCGGCATCTCCGAATTCTGGCACCGGCGCTTGGCCCAGCCCTGACGAGGGCTGAAACAAAAAGAGAACATTGGCTTGCCAATGGGAACGAAATGTGTACACTCCGTGCCGTGGTGTCCGGTTGCGCGGCAACCCGCCCTGTGACAGAACAAGAGGGAGTGACAGATGTCGACGGTCGCGTTGCGCGTAGTGGAAAAAGATAGCATGGACAAGCAGAAAGCCCTGGATGCCGCCTTGGTGCAGATCGAGCGGGCCTTCGGCAAAGGCTCGATCATGAAGTTGGGGGCCCGGGAAACGGCCGTGGAAACCGAGGTCATCTCCACCGGATCGCTCGGGTTGGACATTGCGCTTGGCATCGGTGGCTTGCCGCGTGGGCGTATCGTGGAGATCTATGGTCCGGAGAGTTCGGGCAAGACCACCCTTGCGCTGCACGCCATTGCTCAAGCGCAGAAGACGGGCGGCACCTGCGCCTTCGTTGATGCCGAGCATGCGCTGGATCCGGCCTATGCCCGCAAGCTTGGCGTGGATGTCGACGAGCTTCTGATCTCACAGCCCGACGCCGGGGAGCAGGCCCTGGAGATAGCCGATACCCTCGTCCGGTCCGGTGCCATCGATGTGTTGGTCGTCGACAGCGTGGCCGCCCTGGTGCCGCGTGCTGAATTGGAAGGCGAGATGGGGGATAGCCATGTCGGCTTGCAGGCGCGTCTGATGAGTCAGGCATTGCGCAAACTGACGGCCTCGATCTCTCGGTCGAATTGCTTGGTGATCTTCATCAATCAGATCCGCCTCAAGATCGGCGTGATGTTCGGCAATCCAGAAACCACCACGGGGGGCAATGCCCTGAAGTTTTATGCATCGGTCCGAATGGAGATCCGTCGCATCGGGTCGATCAAGGACCGGGACGTGGTGGTTGGTAACCAGACCCGGGTCAAGGTTGTGAAGAACAAGATGGCACCGCCGTTCCGCGTGGTCGAATTCGATATCATGTATGGCGAGGGCGTGTCCAAGGTCGGTGAGCTTCTCGACTTGGGGGTTCAGGCGGGTGTCGTGGAAAAATCCGGTGCCTGGTTCTCTTTCGATGGCACGCGAATTGGTCAGGGGCGAGAGAACGCAAAGACCTTTCTGCGTAACAATCCGGCGGCGGCGGATACCATTGAGCAAAAAGTGCGCGCTAACGCCGGCTTGGTCGCCGATGCGATGATCGGGGTGCCTGAAGCCGATACGGCGATAGCCACCGGCGAGGAGTAACCATCGGCCGCGCCGACGATCCTTGGGTGGGCGGAGCCGGTGGACGGCCTTATCGCGATGGTGCATCAGGCGGTCGCCGACGGCGCGGGCGGATGACGGTAGCTTAGCCGAACGGGTCAGGAAGCTTCCGGTTCTTGGCAGGACTGGGCAAGGCTGAGCGGATCGTCATGGCGGAGGTGGCCGCCTTGGGCATCGAGATTGATGTGAACGACAGTGCATTCTTAAGGGATGTATTTGAACGCGGCGCGGCAAAGGGCAAGATCGATGGCAAAGCGGAAGGTCTTTTCCCGCTACTCGAGCGTTGCCTCGGTCGTCCAGTGCCGCCCGGCCGGCGCAAACAGGTCATGGCTGGGACGTTGGATCGGTGCGGTGCTTGGCTCTCCGTCGTGCTCGAGGCGGACAGCCTGGAGGGGGTTTTCACTGGATCGCGGCATTGATCGCCAGCAGTGACCGAATCCGCTTCGATACTGGAACCGCTCGCCGTTTCGGCTATCGGGTGTTGCACCGTCCGGAGTTCGCAGGACATCCCGACAGGGCATGGCCGGGCTCCGTATCGATCATGCCCTTGGGGGTGGTGGCACCACTCTGTGCGACACTTGATATCGGCGGTCCAAACTAAGGAGCGACGGTTGAGACGGCACGTTTCGGTGAGCTGACTCTGGGCTGGCTGGACTGGGGCCGTGCTGGTGACCGATCCCCCACCGGGGTCGTCTAGCCCGGGGGCGGACCTCCTGAATTGGCGCCGACCTGGAACATATCGTCCATTCGGGACGCGCGATGTTGCATCGCACAAAGTCGGCATCAAGATGCTGGACCTGGGCCGTTGGACATGACACCCTAAAACTTGGGAATCGAGCAATACAGGTCGCTGGTGCTTTCCCGGTCCTGCGATAGGGTTTTTGTGCGGAGCAAAAGATGGCGGTCAAACTGCCGGCGGATCATCCGCAGCGGATTTTGCTCAATGATGAGGTCCATGCTCGGCCATCGGAGGCGCTGGGCTTACCCGCCCGTGTGTCCTATTTGGTGCTTTTCACCGACTGGCCGCTACGCGACGACGATTGGCGGCCGGTCAGCGATCTGGCTCGCCGTTTCGAGATTTTCCCCCCCGGACATGGTGGCAACCACTTCAGTGCCGATTTCGGCCGGTTTAGCATGAAGTGGGAACGGCACACCGAATTCACCCGGTACACGTTCTTCGTGTCCGGGGTTGGCGACGACCCGTTCGGTGATCCGGCGCTCAGCATGGTGCCGGGAGCCTGGCTGGCTGATCTGCCGGGCCAGCTTCTCGTGGCGGCCCATGCGGCGATCGTGCCCATGTCCGATCCCACTGAGCATCCGGACCATGACGCGATTTCACGCCGGTCGTTCGCCGGCAACATGCTGGTCGGTGCCAGTGTGGCCGGCGGCAAGGCCACCGCGTTCACCGACTTCCGTGTCCATGGCGACGGCTTCAGCCGCTTCCTGGTCCTGGAGAAGGAGTTGACGCCATGGCAGCGCGGCCGGTTGGCGCAGCGTCTGCTGGAGATCGAGACCTATCGCATGATGGCGTTGCTGGCGCTGCCCGTGACGCGCAGCCTGACGCCGGCGCTGACCGGCTGGGAACGGGAACTGGTCCAAATCACATCGGCGATGACGACGGCGACGGAGGAGGACGAACAATCGCTGCTCGACCGTTTGACCAGTCTCGAGGCCGCGATCGAAAGCCGTCACGCGGATACGCACTATCGGTTCGGTGCGGCGGCGGCTTATCACGAACTGGTGCAGCGCCGCATCGGCGAGTTGCGCGAACAACGCCTCCTGGGATTGCAGACGTTTCAGGAATTCACCGTGCGGCGCCTGGCGCCGGCCATGAATACCTGCCTGGCGGTGGCCCAACGCCAGGAGTCCCTGTCCAGGCGCGTGGCGCGGGCCACCCAACTGCTGACCACCCGGGTCGAAGTGACGCGGGAGCGCCAAAGCCAGGCACTCTTGGAGACCATGAACCGGCGGGCCAAACTGCAATTGCGCTTGCAGGAAACGGTGGAAGGGCTGTCGGTGGTGGCGATCTCCTATTATGTGCTCGGTATCCTCGGCTATGGTTTGAAGGGGATCGAGGCAGCCGGCGTGCCGGTCGATGCGACTCTGATCGTCGGCATCAGTGTTCCGGTCGTTCTGTTTCTCCTTGCCCGCGCGGTCGCTCGGCTGCGCAGGTTTGCCACCCGTGCCGAACGTGGGACCGCCGATTGATCGCGCTGCTGGTCTGAATCAGCCTGGTCATGACGTCTGTCCTGCAGTGCGCGCTTTTTGTCTCTGGTTGTCCCCCCATCGACCCGATATACAGGACGAACCATGCTGTCCCCGGATGTTCCCGCCTCTCCCGTTTCGGCACCCATCGGGCAAACGTGCCAAAGGCCCCACGCCGTTGTGATCGGCGGTGGTTTCGGTGGTTTGGCGGCTGCGGTGCGTCTCGGTGCCCGCGGCTACCGTGTGACCGTTCTCGAGAAATTAGATGCACCCGGGGGCCGGGCCTATGTGCACCGATTGGATGGTTTCACCTTCGACGGTGGGCCGACACTGGTGACCGTGCCGTTCCTGTTCGAAGAGCTATGGTCCCTCTGCGGCCGCCACTTCAAAGATGAAATCGATTTGAGGCCACTGACGCCGTTCTACAAGATCCGGTTCCACGATGGCACGGAGTTTCCCTATTACGGCGATCCGGATGCCATGCGCGCCGAGGTGGCCCGTCTTTCGCCCGGCGACGTCAAAGGATATGAGCGGTTCCTGAAAGAGGCGGAGACCGCTTATCGCATTGGTTTCGAACAGCTTGGCCACGTGCCGTTCACCTCGTTCTTCAAGACCGCTTGGGCCTTGCCGGGCCTGATCCGCCTGCGTGGTCATCGCAGCGTTCACGCCCATGTTGCCAGTCACATCCGCGATCCGCGCCTGCGGTTCGTCTTCAGCTTCCATCCGCTGTTCGTCGGCGGCAATCCATTCAAGGTCACCTGCGTCTACAGCCTGATCTCCTATCTGGAGCGGGAATACGGCGTGCACTACCCGATCGGGGGAATCGGTAGCCTGATCAACGGTCTGGTGTCGCTGATCGAAGGACAGGGCAATCGCGTACGCACCAACGCGCAGGTTGAGCGCATTTTGCTCGATGGCCGGCGAGCGGTCGGCGTTCGCCTGACCTCGGGCGAAGACGTACCCGCCGACGTGGTCGTCTCCAATGCCGATTCGGCTTGGACCTATCGACACCTGGTGCCGGCGGAGGCGCGCCGCACCTGGACCGACCGTCGGCTCGAGCGGGCCCGCTATTCCATGAGCGTCCTGCTTTGGTATTTCGGCACGAATCGGCGCTACGACGACGTCGGGCACCATACGATCATGTTGGGACCGCGGTACCGCGGCCTGGTCGATGATCTGTTCGTGAAGAAAATCCTGCCGGACGACTTCAGCCTGTATTTGCACCGGCCCACCGCCACCGATCCGAGCATGGCACCGGATGGGTGCGACGCTTTCTACGTTTTGGCTCCGGCGCCGCATTTGGAAAGTGGAATCGATTGGCGCGAAGCGGCGGAGCCGTACCGACGCAAGGTGGCCCGGCACCTGTCTGAGACGGTTTTACCCGATCTGGAAGATCACGTCGTGACCCAACGTCTGGTCACACCGCAGGATTTCCAGGATCGGCTGTTGTCGTTCCGTGGGGCCGGCTTCGGCCTGGAACCGATTTTTACGCAAAGTGCATGGTTCAGACCCAGAAACCAGAGCGAGGACATTGATCGCCTGTATCTCGTGGGCGCCGGAACCCATCCCGGCGCCGGCATCCCGGGCGTCATTTCCTCCGCCAAAGTTCTTGATACGGTGGTGCCCGATGCAAAAGCAGTTCTTACCTGACACTTTTCGCGCTTCGGTCTATGATCATCGGCTTTGCCGGGGTTTGATCCGGCAAGGTTCGAAATCGTTTTTTGCGGCGTCGCTGTTGTTGCCGACTCGTGTGCGCACGCCGGCGTATGCGCTTTACGCGTTCTGTCGGCTCGCCGATGATGCGGTCGATTTCGGGGCTGATCGACGGATGGCGGTGGCACGTTTGCATGACCGGCTCGACCGGGTCTATGCAGGACGACCGTTGTCGGCACCGGTGGACCAAGCGTTCGCGGAAACCGTCGCCCAGCATGGCATTCCGCGGGCCCTGCCGGAGGCTTTGTTCGACGGCTTTGCCTGGGATGCCGAGGATCGTCGCTACGACACGCTGTCCTCGGTGTATGCCTATGCAGCCCGGGTGGCCGGCACGGTTGGCGCCATGATGACCATGATCATGGGGCGTCGATCGCCGGATGTGGTCGCCCGCGCCTGCGATCTCGGTGTGGCCATGCAGCTCACCAACATCGCTCGGGATGTCGGCGAGGACGCGCAGGCCGGGCGCCTGTATCTGCCGCGCCAGTGGATGTTGGAGGTCGGCCTCGACCCGGATGCCTGGTTGCTGAGGCCCGAGCCCTGCGACGCTCTAGCCACCGTGGTGTGCCGTCTGCTGCGCGCTGCCGACGATCTCTACACCCGGGCCGGTCAGGGCATTGCCGGGTTGCCGCTGGGCTGCCGTCCGGCCATCAATGCTGCCCGGCGGATCTATCGCGAGATCGGCTGTGAGGTGGCGCGGCACGGCTACGACTCGGTGTCGCGTCGGGCGGTGGTTTCGACCAAGCGTAAACTCGCCCTGGCGCTTTCGGCCGTTGCGGGCATGCCGCTGTCCGGCAACGGGTGGGCTTATCCGTGTTTGGATGAGACGCGTTTTCTTGTCGATGCCGTGGTTGCCGCCGAGCCGTCCGTGAACCACGTCCATCGGGGTGCTGAGAAGCGCGCCATGGATGAACAGGTCGGCTGGGTCATCGATCTGTTTGCCCGACTGGAGCAGCGGGATCGGGATGGTTTGGCAGCGCGGGCGAATGGTTTCGCGGTTTAGGTCGACGCCAACCGGCCTTGGGCCCGAAACCGTTGCGTTTGTGTTTGCGGAAGCCAGCAACGGAGAGCAGCGATGCGGTATTGGGTCGGGGCGATCCTGTTTTTGTGTGGTGCATGGTTCGTTTGGTCGGGGCTACAGCGTCGACGCCAGGTGATGGCGGCGAAGGCCGCGGCTGCCGATGGCTCCGGGGCACCCCTGCCGGTGTTGAGCCCCGGTATGGCGATCATCGGCGACGTGGTGCCACCGCTCGTTTGCATCGTACTGGCCATCGTCGGGGCGAAGGTTACGTTCGCCTATTTTGTTGTCGATGCTGGACGATTCTTTTCGTTGTTCGATTTGGGCGGCCTTTTGTTCCTTATGGCGTCTTACGGTCTCTGGATGATCCTGCGCGCCAAGCACCGCCCGTTCGCCGAACCGACGTCATTCAATCTAAAATCCTGAGCTGGCAGCGGAGGCCGCACTGGCTGCCGTGGGGCAGCCGTGCGGCAGACGTGGGGAGGTCACACCATGGACACAGGGTCTTACCTGGCACTGTTGGGTTTCATTGCCGCCAACACGGTGGCGGCATCCAGCGGTGCATTCTTCCGCCCGGACCAATGGTACGCGGCGCTGACCAAACCCTCGTGGACGCCGCCGAATTGGTTGTTTCCACCGGCATGGATGGTGCTCTATGCGGTCATCGCTTATGCCGGCTGGCGCGTATGGTACCTGGCTGGTTTTGACGGCGCCTTGTTGGCCCTGGTCTTCTATGCCATCCAACTGGTCTTAAACGGCATGTGGTCTTGGCTCTTCTTCGGCCTCCGGCGTCCCGACCTGGCCTTCATTGAGGTGGTGTTTCTTTGGTTGTCAGTCGTCGGCATGATCGTGACCTTCCATCCGATCGACCCGCTATCCTCCTCTCTTATGATCGTGTATCTTGCATGGGTCAGCTTTGCGGCCGCGCTCAATTTTGCCGTCTGGCGTCTGAACGCCGAGACGTTGCGCGCAGCGCGGGCGACATGACGCCCGGGACAGGCCGGTGCGCTCTGGAGTCGCTGTGGCGGAAGGGGGGCGCCCCCCGTGGCCGACACGACGGTCTGGTTCAAGACCCCGCTCGTGTTTGGCCCTGAGGTGCGATTGATCGGCGACCGGGCCTTTCGGTTAGGGCGTGGAGGCTGCCGTGAGCGGGTCCGTCTTTCTGATTGAGCTCGTTCTCGTGTTCGGCTTGGTCCTCGGCTTCGCCGTTTGGCAGCTTCTCCCGGTCCCGGCGGATTTCCCGCCG
>JANQJV010000160.1 GCA_028281465.1 Azospirillaceae bacterium
TCGCCAACTGCCGAAGCTGCCTTGCACTATATTCGGTCCTAAAGAAAAACACCGCCATGATAGGGCCCTCCACCTGCATGTTCTTCCCAGCCTAGGGCAGGCTACAAAATCCTGTAGTGCTAGTGAATCTCCATAACAAAAAGTTCACAAAGAAACTGCAATCTAAAGTTGTATATCTACAGTGGCTCCTCAACCCAATTCATCTCGGAAGGGTGTTCCGTATCAGATAATCTGAGCCGAAAATCGCGATGATCTCGCGCCCAAGCGCAGATGATCTCAAGCCGCTACAGATAGGGGATCGCCGGCACGCCCATCGCCTCGAACCGGGCCTGAATCCGCTTTTCAAACTCCCTGCCGCTGCTCGCCGCGAGATGCCCGGCCGGACGCCATTCGCTGCCTGCCGGGACCGGCAAAGGCAAAAGAAGAAGAAGGTTGAATCGGGGCGGAGTCAGCGGCAACACGCGATCAAGCAGGCGGGATTTCCCGCCCGGCCATTTGAGGAAGGGTCATGGTTTCTGAGGCTCGGGCATAAAAACCGGCACAAAGGCCGAGTCTGAACAGAATTCAAGCGTTGTATAGTCAAGATCGTAATAGGTTTATATTCCTATATCAAGAATAAAGTTCTCTCTTTGTTCATGCCCGGTTTCAGGCATGGGATTTCACACAAATTGATGCATCCTCACAGGAAATACGCGAAGGAATTGGTGAAATCGAGGCGCGCAACAGGGCGACAGGCAGGCGGCAAAGGCACAACTGCCCTATTCCACCGGCACTTTACGCCGGACCAGGGGTGGCATGCGCCGTGCCCGCTTGAAAAACGCCTCGCCGAGTTCGCGGGCGGCGTCCGGATTCTCGGCGATCTGCCGGTCAATATCCTCATCCGTCATGGCGTCCACGCGGGCGTGATCGATGGCGCCGGGATAGCGGCCTTCTTCCACGTCTTTACGGGTTCTGACTGTAATATCCATGGATTTCCTGCCTCTTGGCCTTCCGTGCTGAGATGATGCGGCGCCTACCATCCCTCATAGTATACACAACAACATAGTGTTTGTCACCAATTCTTCCCAAAGCGATGTAACGCTCTTCTTCATAGCTCATGCTATCGTCAATATCCTCGATGTATTCATGCTCGAATATCTCTTTAGCAACGTCAAAATCAACGCCGTGCTTCGCCAGATTCTGGCGGTTCTTTTGGGGGTCCCAGTCAAACATCGCGTCTTCTACCACAGAACGGCGGGTGTGATCAGCGCCCGTTATCTCTACCCCCATCTGTCAATAATAGGGGCCATGCGCTCCCGCGTGACCAAACCATCCAACTGCCTTGCCCGGTAATAGATATACCGCCAAAGCTGCACCATGGCCTCAAAATGCAGGTTGTCGATGTACATGACATTCTGCAGATCAATGCGATAGGTGCTGCCATCCCAAAGGCTCAAGAGAAACCTGGCGCAGCGTCCCGACCCGCCCGTATCCTGATAGGCGGCGTCAAGTAGCAATTCCAGTGCTTGCCGTGCCTCTTGTGTCGTCAGTACAGTCTCGCCTCTCCTCTGTGACAAATATTCCAACAACACGGAATTGCGCGCGCCGTCAATGAGCCGCCGAAACCGGGGCACTGATCAGCTCCTCGGTGGGTACGCCAGGTCAGGGATTTCACATGAGGATTCTCCGCCATCAATCCCGATCCCCACACCTATGCCCGCTTTGGGCAAAAGCGGGAATAGGGGGCTGAGGACCGGCTCATTTCAGCAAATCTCTGAACCGGTCGATTGGGACCATGAGCTGGCGTGTTGTCGTGCCGTAAGCCACAAACCCGTGGTGCCGATAGAAGGCGGCAGCGTCTTCGTCTTTCGCATCGACGACCAGAGCGTAGACCGCAACTTCGGAGCGAGCGGCGCGCACCGCCGCGTTGAGCAGAAGCACAGAGCCGAGTTTCTGCCCCCGATACCGGTGGTCCACGGCCAGTCTTCCAACCCGCGCCACCGGCACGGCGGGATACCGTGGCAGTTTGCGGCCCAGCTCGGAAGGAATATCGAGCAAGGGGACTTCGGCGGCCGACAGCGTGTAGTAACCGGCGATCCTGCCCGTAGCCGCCTCCAGAGCGATATAGCAGGCGCTTACGCGCCGACGGCCATCCTGTTTCACCTGGGTGTGAAGGTACCTGTCCAGCGGCTCAACCCCGCAGGAGAACCCGGTCCGTTCCTGGTTGCCAAGAGGCTCGATTGTGAACGGGTAATCGCTCAAACCGGACCCACCAGGCGCTCGTGATGAGTGCGGGCCCGCTCCATCGCCGGGGCGAGTGGCGGCGGGTTTAGCAGCATCTCGACGAAGGCTGTTTGCTCGGCGACGGATAAGCGGATGATTTGCGTATCGGCGATCGTTTGCCGCGCGGCCTCCTCAGCGGCCGCAACGACAAATTCACTGAGTGAGCGGCCCTGCATCTCGGCAGCCCGACGGACGACGGCCAGCGTCTCGGGGTGTATCCGCGCCTCGATGCGCTCGGAACGGTTTTCAGGTGTCGGCATGATCAATTCTCCTTATTGTATAGTGTACGGGAAAATCCCGTACAAATCAAGTCTGCCGTGACACAGCCGCATCTGCCGGGCCTATTCCCACTTTTCTAAAAGCGGGCATAGGCCCGATACGTCCCACCATGCCACGCAGCCCTACTAGGTCCATTTTTTTAGATCTAAAATTCTAGATCTCTTGACACAGATCAGCGTTGATACTAGATAGTCCCCAACTGCGGTGAACGTACCGAGCGCAGGAAGCACCTGAACCGTGAACACCACGCGGGCACACTGAAACGAGGAGAAACAACGATGCTTCGTGTTGTGATTAGCCCAACCAAGCTACGTGATAATGTGACTGTTATTTCTGGACATATGCCTCTACAATACCTGTTACCAAACAACTTCATCGTCCCAGTACGCCATGCTGAAAAGAAGGTTGGCTATCAACGGGTTGTCGAGCGAAGCCGCGTTAATAAACTTGCTGATGATTTAAGGAAAAATCGTACTGATTTGCCAACATCTTTGCTTCTTAATATTCGCGGCTCCAATGCACTGGCGTTATTGATGGATGAGCAAAATGGCGTCGGAACGTTGCAGATTGATGCAATCGATTCTCCCGGCGCAACGGCCACTGAACACCCGTTCTATGTTGTTGACGGTCAACACCGCATTCTGGCGTTAAAGGAGGTCTTTGAAGAAGATACGGCACGCTGGTCCAAGTTCACGATCCCATTTATTTGCTTCCTCGGCGCAACGGAACGCCAGGAGATGGAGCAATTTTACACTGTCAATAGCACAGCAAAATCGGTCAAGACAGATTTAGCGTTAGACCTACTAAAGCAACGTGTTGAATCCGATAGTCGCACATTGGATGCTGCGGTCGAGCGTGGCGAGGTGTGGAAGGTCAAGGCACAGAGCATAACAGAAATACTCGACAAGGAGTGCAGGGTTTGGCGTGGCACAATTCGATTCCCGAATGCGCCAAAAGAGAATACAACAATTTCGTCAAACGGTTTTGTTTCAAGCCTAAAACGGTTACTCCAAAGCTCCTATTTTCAACAATTAACAGATCAACAGGGTGCTGACATCATTGGCTGCTATTGGACCGCGGTACAGCGAGTATGTCCGGAGCCATTTGAAGATGACGTTGGGCAATTCAGCCTACAAAAATCGGTCGGCGTTAATGCGTGCCATCATATACTGTTAAATGTCGTCGAAGTTATCCGAAGTCGAGGAAATTCGGTATTCGAGGTCGCATCTTATGAGGAGATAATTGACCGGATATTTCGCGACGTTGAAGGTGATAACGCACGCGGTGATGTGGTTAGAGGTGCTGATTTCTGGCGTGCTGGTTCCGGAGGCGCTGCTGGCAGCTTTAGCTCCAGTACAGGACAACGGGTTCTGATAAACAAGTTACTAAATCTCGTACCACAGATGGATATTAACTAACGGTTCATTGCGAAATTGCACCGCGGTAACCATTGTTCATCTTCTTTGGAGGTGCGTCTACTGGGGAGGGGCACCTAATACACGCTCTCTTATAGCGCGAACGTTACGATTGCCTCAGCTGCCTAACGGCTCTATGTCCGCTTTTGGTTAAAGCGGGAGTAGACCGACACGCTATCGCAACAGGTTAGCGTCATGCCGGGTCGCCTATTTCCGCTTTGGTGCTCATCCAGCGATAACCGCGAATTCGAAGCTGCGGTCGGCTATCCCTGTTGGGTATACCCCAATGAGGCAGGCGGATGAGATGCTCTCGCTGTCTCACTAGGGTTAGTTCACTGGCTTTGTGACATCATGGGTTGCGGGTCTAAGAGCAAAAGAGACAATCCATCAATGCGTTGCGCTCCGTTTCACGGAATTCGGGCCGTGCCGGATGATCTCGGTCCCGGCTGCCGATACGCTCCCCCTATGGGGCCAGCCGCAGCACACGCGGCGCCGCCGATCCGTCCTGCGCCGACAAAATCCCCGTGGTTTCTGAGTGTGTGAGTGTCCACGCGACCGGTCAAATAGACACTGCATACCGCGCATGGAAGGGGTATATGCAGACTATATTTTGTATCGAGAGGCAACCAACCACCAGAAACGCACAAAATGCTCGGGTCCACGGGCCTTGGAACGGTCTTCCTGACGCCCCTGACGATGAAACCGCTCTGGCTTCGACACGGTTGTGTGTCGGAGATGGCCAACGCGCTTGCGGACTGGGCGATAGGCCTTGACGGTCTGCGGCCATCCGTGGTCTTGGGCCGCTGCGACGGCCTGTGGCGGTTTCTCCCATCTTGTTCTGGACCATCATGAAACTCCTGGTTCTTGCCCGCACCAGCGGCAGCATCTCCGAGTGGATCGACCATTTCACCCTCTTGTCCGCCGCAGGCTGGCAGGTCGTGCTTGCGGCTCGGAGTTGGGATGATGGTCCGGAGGTGGCGGAATTGCGCTCACGCCTTTGGCACGATCCGGCCTGGGCGCTCACGGCGGCCCCACCGACCACGCTGCCGTTTCCCACATGGGCGGACTGGGCGGCCGGCCATCGGTCCGTTTGGCTCCGGTTGACCGGGGTGGCCTTGAGTGTTCTGCCGGCCGCCGAAGAGATGCTGGCGGATGTGGCGCCCGATGCGGTGGCCGTCATTGGCGACGACGGTGCGCAGACCGCCTTTCGCCCCGTTTTGGCGGCGGCGGCGCGACGTGGTGTCGCGCGCGTCATGCTCAACGGCTGGGGACGCGTGCCGGCTGCCGCTTGGTCTGGAGATTTCACGGATCTGGTCGTGCCCGACGCGCATGCTGTCAAACGGCGCGGCTCCTGCGATCTCCACAGTCTCGGGTGTCTCGTCCGCCTCCCGACCGAATCCGCCATGCTTGCCAAGGCCCGCCGCCATCTGCTCGCGGCGAGCGGCTTGGTTCCGGATCAGCCCTATCTGCTTTACTTGCGCGGCCGCGTGGTCATGGACCCCGACCCGCTCCTTCTGGCGCTCGAGGCGGCGCAGACCATCGGGGGACAAGTGGTGGTTCTGCCCGACCCGCTCCGCATGAAGGCCACGGACCCGGCTGCACAGGCCGTCGCGACCGGTTCGGCCGGCCGGGTCGGGCAGTTCGGGCCGTCCAGGGGGGTGCCGGCCGCGCTCAAACGCGGCTTTCGGGTCCTGACCGGCGGGGCGGCGCTGGTGATCGGCGAGCGCACGATCCGGCTTCTGGACGCGGCGGCCGCAGGGGCGGCCGTTGCCGCCGTTCCGCAGGCGCACGGTTTCGTGCGCAAAGCGGGTCAAACCGGACGGTTCGGCGCCGGCTTGGTGCAGGACGCCGAAGCCCTGTCGGCGATTCTGAAAGCGCCCATACATCGTCAGATGCTGTCGCCCGGGCGCGGCTTGGCCGAGATTTTGGCGGCGGCGGCGGGTCGCCCGCCGGGCCGACCGTATCGCATGGCCTACGCCTTGGGGCGTTATCTGCCGGCACGATCGGCCGTGGCCGCCGGTGCAGCGCCGCCGGTGCTCCCGGCCGCGGTCGTGCGGCGGTTCGACGGGGGCACGGAGCTCGAGCTGGACGGCGTCCGCCTCAACCAGATTCTGGAGGCCATCGCCGCCGGCACGGGGCCGATCTTGGTCGGCCCTTGGATTTCCGAGATCGGTTTCGAGGTGTTGTATTGGATACCCTTTGTCCGTTGGTTCGTGTCCACCTACGGTGTTGAGACGGCACGTTTGCACATCTGTTCCCGCGGTGGTGTTTCCGGCTGGTATGCCGATCTACAGCCCGGTGACTATCTGGATATTTTCGACTTGATCGACGAGACCGGATTCCGGGAGAGCACCCAGGCACGCTTTCGCGAAGTGGGCGGACAAAAACACGTGCAACTCGGGGCACTGGACGATCTGGTCGCCGATACGGTGACGACCCGGTTCGGCACCGGGACGTTCGATTGGCTGCATCCGCAATTGATTTACCGCCTCTTCCGGTCGTATTGGCACGGTCGCGAGGGCCGCCGCTTCTTCGAGGCGCATACCCGTCCGGCGCGGTTCTGGCCGGACTCGCAGCCGATGCTCGATGCCGTTCTGCCCGAGGATTTCGTGGCGGTGCGTTTTTACTTCCGTCCATCCTTCCCCGATACACCGGAGAACCGGGCCTTTGCCACCCGTCTGGTGACCCAGATGGCGCAGCGCCGACCCGTGGTTCTAATCGACACGGGCCTCAGCCTGGATGATCATGAAGAATTCATACCTTCGGTCGACAGCAACATCGTTCGCATTAGCAGCTTCATCAATGGCCGCAACAATCTTTGTCTGCAAAGCGACGTGATCCGGCGGGCCCGCCTGTTCGTCGGCACGTATGGTGGGTTATCCTACGTCCCGCCGCTCTACGGCGTTCCGGCAATCGCCATATCCTCCGACCCCGACCGTTTTGCGCCGATCCATTTGGAAACCGCCATTCGCATGTTCCACACCATGGGGGTCTCCTTCACCCATCTGGATCTGCGGCAGGCGGACGCGTTGATGGGATGACGGCTGCGCGGGCCGGTTTGGCTGCCTGCCGCAGCCGTCTCAATCGGACATCCGCTTGAGGGTTGCCGATGTGGAGTACCCCTCCAGCAGGTCGACAAGGACGATCCGGCCGCCATTGCGGCGAACGATATCCTGGCCGACGACGCCGTCGAGCGCATACTCGGCGCCCTTGATGAGGACATCGGGGCGAACCGCCTCGATCAACCGGTTGGGCGTGTCCTCAGCGAAGATCACGACGCGGTCGACACATTCCAGCGATGCCAAGACGATGGCGCGTGCCGCCTCGGTTTGGACCGGGCGACCGTTGCCTTTCAGGCGATGGACCGAGGCGTCGCTGTTCAGGCCGACGATGAGTCGATCGCACGAAGCCCGGGCGCCTTGGAGCAGGTGAACGTGGCCGGGGTGCAGCAGATCGAAACAGCCATTGGTAAACCCGATGGTGAGACCGGTGTCCGACCACTGCCGCGTGTGCGCGACGACGGTCGGGGTGTCTGTCACCTTGCGTTCCGCGCGGTGCAGTCGACGGGTCTGGGCCGCCCGCAAAATCTCCACGGGGGAGGCGACATCGGTGCCGTGTTTGCCGACCACGACGCCGGCGGCGATATTGGCGAGCTGGGCGGCCTCGATCGCGTCGGCGCCCGCGGCCAGGCCAGCGCCGAATACCGCGAGGACGGTGTCGCCCGCCCCGGTTACGTCGAAGACCTCCTGTGCTTCGGTCGGCAGATGGCGGGGGTCGCCACCGTGCGGGACCAGCATCATGCCCTGCTCGCTCAATGTCGCCAGCACACCCTCGATGCCACAGGTGTCCATGATCCGGCGGGCGGCCGGGGCCACGTCTTCAAGGTCCCGGATCGAATGCCCGGATGCCTCCTGGAGTTCGCGCCGGTTGGGTGTGACATAGCAGGCACCGCGGTAGCGGCTGTAGTCGCGGCCCTTTGGGTCCACGACCACGGGTAAGCCGCGCCCGCGCGCCGCCGCGATCAAGCGTGTCAGCCGGTCGTGGCGCAGCATGCCCTTGCCGTAATCCGACAGCAGCAACGCTTGCACCGAGGGGAGGCGGGTTTCGGCTTGGTCCAGCAGCGAGTCAACGGTGGCCGGGACCGGCAAGGGCAGATCCTCGTAATCGGCGCGCAGCAGTTGTTGGCCACCGGACAGGAAGCGCTCCTTGACCGTGGTGCGCTGGGCCGGCTCGACGGCCACCTCTGCGCCGTCGACGCAGAGCGCTTCGACCAACTGCCTGACTTCGGCACCGGCCGGATCACGGCCGACCGCCGACACGAACCATGGCCGGGCCCCGACAGCGGCCAGATTGCGCATGACATTGCCGGCCCCTCCCAGCGCCGTCCGACGGCCTTCGATCCGCAGGACCGGTACGGGCGCTTCGGGGGAAATGCGCTCCACGCACCCCTCGACAAATCGGTCCAATACGACGTCGCCGACAAGCAAGACTGTCGTGCCGGTCATCGCCTCCAATAGGCGAGCGATGTCATTGCGCTCGGGCGTCATCGGACGATCTTCAAGCCAGGTCGGGCCCGACACATCGAACAACCGTGACACGGGCGACGTGATGCGGTGGCGATCGGTATGGTCACGGGATTGGCGGGGCCGGGGGCCGGGATGAGGCGGTTTCCGCGCCGATGGCGCCGGGTTTCGATTTGCCCTTGTTTTTGCCTGCTTTCTTTCGCTTCGCTGCGTCGGCGTCTTGGTTCTTCTTCGCCTTGGCTTTCGCCGCTTTCGCCGCTTTCGCGTCGGCCTTGGTTGCCACGTCGGCCTCGTCGACCGGCTTGGAGGCGCAGCAGATGATGTTGAAGGAGACGATCGCTCCAGGCTGTCCGGTTTCCGCCTCGAGCAGGAAGCGCAGCAGCCAACGTTTGATTGCGATGCGCTTCTGCCGTTTCCACTGCAGGCGCCAGCGCCGGTCGGTGAGAAACTGCGTCAACGTCGGCCGTTTCTCCGGCGCATCGTAGCTCTTGAAGCTGGGTTGGGTGTAGCCGCAGGTGAGCAGCACTTGGGAGAGGCTGGTTTCGGTGTAGGCGGTTTCATGGGTGAAGTCGCCGTACAACACGCGTCCGACAAGCGGTGAGGCCCCGTTCGGGACCTGAAGAATCAGGCGGCCGCCGGGTTTGAGCAGATCCAGCACGCCGTCGAGCACGTCGAGCACGACGTCCTTCGGGATGTGCTCCAGGACATCGCGCATGAAGATGGCGTCGTAGGTGTCATGTTCCCGACCGATCAACGCGCGCAAGTCTTGCTGAATCACGTTGCGGATGCCGAGCCGCTGCGCGGTCGCAACCACGTCGGGACTGGTGTCGATACCACGGGCGTTCTCGTAGCCGCGCGCATGCAGCCAATACACCAGCGAGCCGACCCCGCAGCCGATGTCGAGGATGGCGGCGTCCTTTTGCGGCGGTAGGAACTTGCCGAAGTGATGGTCGAAGGTGTTGGCCAGCTTGTCCAGGCGCTGCCGATCCATGGCGCCTTTGCGCGGTGCCACGTGGACGGCATAATAGGTCTCGTAGATGCGGTCACGGTACGGTTTCGCCGGCTTGCTTTCGGTGGCGGACCGGGCCAGCACGCGTTCGATGGTGTCGACGGTCGTGTCGGTGGCGCGTTTGTCCAAGCCGTGCGGACGAAGGAAGCTGTGCACGAAGGCGTCGATGTCTGCGCGCGGGGTGGGCTGCTCGAATTCGGCACGCAGATGATCGATGTGCTCGTCGAGCCGGGCTGCCGTGCGGGCGATGCCGCCATTCTCGCGCTGCAGGTAGCCAAAATGCACGGTCCCGGCCTGTCCGAGGGCGAAATCCGCGTCAAGCACTGTGAACACCGGTTTGCCCAGCACCGCGGCTTCCAGTTCCGCGCTGGTGTTCACCGCCACCACGGCCTCGCTGTACACCAGCGTGTGGTGCAGCAACGGGTCGTTGTTCAGGCTCTTCGACCAGGAGACGGCGACGCCAGGCCGGCCTGCGAACGCCTCGGACCAGCCTTCGATGAATTTGGGGTGTGGTCGTAGGATCACATTGGTGGCGGCGAGCGCGGGGGAGTCGCAGGTCCGCAGAGCTTGGAGCCAGCGTTCCAGGAAGCCCAACTCGCTTGCCGCGATCAGGTTCGATGAACCCAGATAGACGATCGTGCGCTGGGCCGGATCGAGGCCGAGCTTGCTTAGGAAGGCGTCGCGGTCCACCGTCGGCGTGCGTTCGATGAAGGCATCGAACCGCGGGGCGCCCGTCACGTGCACCGTGTGAGCCGGCAAGCCATGAATCTCCACGGCCTCGGTCTTCTGAATATCGTTCCACACCACCGTGTGATCGGGGGCCACATGGAGCATGCCCTTGGTGGTCAGATTGTCCCAGCTACCGGCCAAGAATACGACGGGTAGGCCCAGGTGTTTTGCCGCCTTGATCAGGTCCACCTGGCCATATTGGGTGATCACGAGCGGCGTCACCACGACACCGTCCAACCGCATCGCGTGCAGCTTGCGGATGATCGCCGGGTCGGCCGGCAGGGCCCGTTCCGCGGTCGTCAAGGTGGTATCGAGAGCAAGGCGGGCGTCGGGCGCCAAGGCATCGATCAGCGTGGCCAGGCGTTCGCCCAAATGGGGGTCTTCGATGCCCTCGTAGCCGAGCATGAGCATGTTGCGCATCCGGGTGCGCAGCACCTCCGAATGCGCGTGCCGCGGCGTGAGATACTGCAGATAGTCCCGGGCACACCGCATCTGGTAGGCGCGTGGGCCGAACGCATCCGCCCGGTTCATGGCCGCCCGGGCGATCATCTCGCGATGATCGGCATCCGTGGCCACCGCGTGCAGGCTCTGCCCCACCCCGTCGCGGAAACATTCGTTGATGACGAGTTGGTGCCCGCGGCGTTCGAGCTCGGCAACGACCGTATCGAAGTGGCGGATATGGGAGCGCATGCCCAGATCGAACAGGAGTTTCATTGCTTGGAATTCCGGTCGGTCTCGATGTCGCGTACGGCGATCAGGACCAGGTTTTCGCCGCGCCGGTCGGCCGCCAGGGGAGCGGACGCATCCTCGGAGTCAAAATAGGTGTCGTCAGCCAGGCACAAGGCGCGGCTGCGCATGCGCGCCTCCTCAGCCGCCATGGGACTGCCGTCGGGATTGACGGCCGGGGCCCGGCGCTGCGGCTGCAGGTGGTTGTTATACGTGAAGCTCCGCAGCACCAGGAAACCATGGCGCTCCAGCAGATGGGTCAGATTGTCCGGATTGAACAGGTAGATGTGGTATGGGTTGAAGCCGCGCCAAGCGCCGCCCTCGGTTTCGATGTGCGCCGCTTGGCCGTTCGGCGTATCGATCACGAGGAGGGAACCGGGGGCCGATATGCTGGCGAGCGCGGTCACGAACGAGGCCGGATCGGTCACATGTTCGATCAGGTCAATACACGCGATGATCGGGAAGCGTCGGTCCGGCTGGTCGCGCGTGAAGTCCTCCAGTGTCCCGCAGTAGGTGGGCACCGCGAACTGCTCTTGGGCATAGGCGGCGGCATTGGCGGCAAGCTCGATTCCCTGGATCCGCCAGCCCATGTCCTTGAGGAGCGCCAACAGGTAGCCCTTGCCGCTGCCAATCTCGACAATGTCGCGGCGCTCCGGCGGCGGCACCGCCAACCCGACCGTACGCCGGCATATGTCCGCCGACTTGAAGAAGTAATCCGCGTCCGGGCGATGGAAGACGTAATACGTCTCGTCATAGTAATCGGAAATACGGTCGTCCGGGATACGCGGTGAACAGAACAACAGGCCGCAGCCATTGCACTTGCGCATATGGAATGGCGCAACGACCTTTTTCTTCTTGTAGGTGTTGGTGAATAGATGCGTCGACGTGTCCGTGCCGCAAATGCAGCACGGTCGGTTGACGTCGATCAGTGGCACCGCCGAATCGGCAGCCTGTGTCGTGATTTCTGCGACATGGGCCGGTTCAGGTGTGGCCGTTTTGGTCGGTTTGGGATGTTTGGCGAGCTTGGCGGCCTTCTTCGCTTGCTTTGCCGCCTTCACCTTTGCTGCAGCGGAGTCGCGAGAAGACAGTGTCCGCAACTTGGTCAACTTGGATTTCAGCCATGCAAGGGGCATTGCAGTGTGCCATCTTCTTTTGGATGGAAAGGTCAAACAGGGTGCCGGTGTTGCATCTGCAGGGACGTTGGATCAGGACGCAATGCTCGGTCCAGGGGCGCGTTCGATCTACGTCGGTTGGCCCCATGAGCGCAACCACCTCGGTGCCTGTCGCCGCCGCCACGTGCATGAGGCTGCTGTCGGCGCCCACCATGAGGCGGGCTTGCGCAATGACGGCGGCCGATTCCAGGAGCGAAAGCGTACCGGCGGCGTTCACGATGCCGGAGGCTCCCTGCAATCCTGCCTCGGCCAGGGTGGTTTCGATTTCCTCGCATTCGTCCTCCGAGCCGAGGAAGACGACCGCCAAGCCGGCGGATTGCAGCCGTTGCGCAAGCGCCATCCAGTTCTCCAAGGGCCAACGCTTCCAGGTTTGGATGGTGCTTGATCCGGTCTGGATGCAGATGACGGTCCGGTCGGTGATGCCGGTTTCGGTGAGGAACGCCGAGGCGCGCCGATGCGCGGCGCTGCCGATCCGCAACTCGATGTGCCGATCGCTGGTGTCGCAGCCGAGCGCCGCCGCCAGCAGCAGGTAGCGTTCGACCTCGTGCTGGTGTTTTTCCATCGTCACCGGCACGTTGAAGGCGCAGTCCAGAGTGCCGACGAACCCGCCACTGGTCACGAAGCCGGCCCGATAGCGCGGTTCGGTTGCCCGCAGCAGATAGAGGATATTGACGTCCTGCATCCAACGGGCGGCCACAATGTCTGGTCGGAGGTCCATCGCTGCCATCTCGGCGTGGACCGCTTCCAGTGCTTCTTGGCTTACCTCCTTGCGGTAGGGAAAGATGAGGTGACGATCGACCCAATCGCCGATGAGAGCGTGCGCCGCGGTGCCCCGGGACTTGAAGTTGATCAAGATGATCTCTGCCGTTGCGAAACGCTGCCGAAGCGCGCGCATGAACGGCTGGAACAGGATGAGATTGCCGATGCCCATATCGGCGACGACGGCAATCTGCTTGACGTCGGCTGGATCAGGTGGCAGCGGCGGTGGATCGGTCGTTGTCAACGGCTCCATCAGCGATTGGAGTCTTTGGTACTGGCGCTTCTTCTCCTCCTGCTTGAGGTGATGGGCGTCCGCTTTTCGACGGGCACGTCTGATGGCTTTCTGCTCCGCGGTTTCCCGGGCCGTGGGTCGTTTGGGGTGCCGCAGATTCTTCAGGATGCGCGACGAAACCCGTTTCGCGTCCCGTCCCAGTTGCTTCGTACCAGCTCTGGCGATTTTTCGGAATGTTTTGACGCCGCGCTTGAGACGATCCCGGATGCTCTTGAGCCACAGATTTTTCAGGATGTGGGGCGAAACCCGTTTCACGTCCCGTCTCAGTTGCTTCGTACCAGCTCTGGCGATTTTTCGGAATGTTTTGACGCCGCGCTTGAGACGACCCCGGATGCTCTTGAACCACTTACGCACAGGGAGACGTGGGAAACGTGGTCCGATGGGACCGGCCTGCGCTTGTGCCGTTGAGTCCGGGGCGGGCAGCGAAGCGGGTCCTTGCTCCCTATCGACGTTGGCATCGGCCATGGCAGCGGTCCTCATCAACGCAGGGGCGGGAGGACGACAAGGAGCCCACTCCAATGGTCAACATCATTGGTCGATGCGCCAACGGTCTGGGGTTGTCGTTTTTTTGTTTCCAAGGCAAAGACTACGCCAGTCCGGTTCATCACATCCATCGCTTTTAGTTAAAGTCGTAATCGATAACGTCGAGTGTGATGTGTCAACTGGACCGATTCGATCGACACATCACGCCAACTGATTGAATCCGGTGCGAGTCAAAGTGATGCGGTCGGGAACCGATCGTTCGATCATCACACGAGGCCGACGTGCTTGACCGTTTCAAGGCCCAATCCAGTAGCCGATCTTGGTGCATCCGTCCATCCAGGTTTGGCACCTCAGGTGTGGCACGCCCGGTTTGGCATCATGGTCTGAGGACACGCGTTCACGAGCCGATCCGGTGGCGATGTGTACGCCAAGGCCGGAGGCTTTGGCATCGCCGGCCCAGGAAATCGCTTGACGCCTCCTTGGTCCCTGTTTAGAGACAATGGCGATTGCCGATTGGGGCTGTAACCCGGCTCGGTGAACCGTTTGAGCCAGGATAAGTGATTATAATCGGCTGTGTGCTTATTCAGTTTTTGAGCGCCTTGTACGGGGGTCTACTTTGCTTGGGCCTGCTAACTATATCCTTGGAATATCTTGTTACTTTCATGATAGTGCGGCAGCATTGCTTGAATCGGGCTCGGTGGTTGCGGCAGCACAAGAGGAGCGATTCACCCGAAAGAAGCACGATCCGTCATTCCCAGCCCATGCCATTCGGTTCTGCCTGGCCCGGGCCGGTATCAGTTTGAGCGACGTTTCATGTGTGGTGTTTTATGATAAGCCACTTGTGAAATTCAATCGACTTCTAGAGACTTATTTATCTTATGCACCAAGTGGCATCCGTTCATTCTTCGCCGCCATGCCTGTTTGGATGAAGGAAAAGCTATACATCAAACATACGCTCCGTCAAGAGCTCGCACAGTTGAACGGCCAGGTTGACTGTCCTGTCCCGCCTTTGATGTTCGCCGAGCACCATCAATCCCATGCCGCCTCCGCGTTTTTTCCATCTCCGTTTGATCGCGCGGCGGTCTTGTGCATTGACGGCGTTGGCGAGTGGGCGACGACCACCGCGTGGCTCGGCGACGGCAAGGCGCTGCAGGCCCTGTGGGAGATCGATTTCCCGCATTCTCTTGGACTTCTATACTCCGCCTTCACCTACTATACAGGTTTTAAAGTAAATTCTGGAGAATATAAAGTCATGGGTCTGGCCCCTTATGGGGATCCCAAATATGTTCAACTTATTTACGATGAATTGATCGACATAAAGCCGGATGGAACATTTAAATTAAATATGGATTACTTTAATTATTGCGCCGGACTGACGATGACCAATAGTCGTTTCGATCGATTGTTCGGTGGGCCACCACGGTTACCCGAAAGTCAGGTGACCCGGCGGGAGATGGATTTGGCGGCCTCGATTCAGGTGGTCACCGAGGAAATCGTGCTGCGCTTGGGCAGGACGCTTCGGACCGAGACCGGCGCGCGGCATCTGTGCATGGCCGGCGGGGTCGCGCTCAACTGTGTGGCCAACGGCAAACTCCTACGCACCGGGCTGTTCGATGACATCTGGGTTCAGCCGGCGGCGGGCGATGCCGGTGGTGCCTTGGGGGCCGCCCTGGTTGCTTGGTTCGATCGCACCGACGCCCCCCGCACCGTCGCGCCACGAGATGCCATGCAGGGCGCCTATCTCGGGCCCTCATTCGATGCCGCGGAGATCCGCGAGGTCCTGGAAGCAGAGGGGGCCGTGTTCGTCGAACTTGAGCGGGATGCGCTGCTGGAACGCGTCGCGACGTTGTTGGTCGGCGGCCATGTGGTCGGATGGTTCCGGGGCCGCATGGAGTTCGGACCACGGGCCCTTGGCGCGCGCTCCATTTTGGGGGATCCGCGGTCGCCGACCATGCAGTCGATCATGAATCTGAAGATCAAGTATCGGGAATCATTTCGACCTTTCGCCCCAGCGGTTCTGGCCGACCGGGTCGCCGACTACTTCGAGCATGACCGGTCCAGCCCGTACATGCTCATGGTCGCCCCGGTCCGCGAGGACTTGCATGTCCCTCTGTCGGCCGACCAACAGTCCCTGTTCGGCATCGAACGATTGAAGGCGCCCCGGTCTTCCTTGCCGGCCATCACGCATGTCGACTATTCCGCCCGCATCCAGACGGTTCATGCCGAAACCAATGCCGATTTCCACCGGCTGATCCGGCTCTTCGAAGCCAAGACCGGCTGCGGCGTTCTGATCAACACCTCTTTCAATGTCCGCGGCGAACCGATCGTCTGCACGCCGCAGCAGGCTTTCCGGTGCTTCATCCGGACTGAAATGGATTGCCTTGCGATTGAGAACTTCCTCTTGCTCAAGGGTGAGCAGACCAAGGTCGAAAGCGACCGGTCCTGGATGAACGAGTTCGAAGTGGATTAGACAGGACCTGCAATGCACGCGGATGGGAAAATGCCGACAACGGTTCGGCATCTGCGGCAATTCGGCCTGATCATGGCCGGATTGATCGCACTGTTCTTTGGCCTCCTGATTCCGTGGATTTGGAGCTTTTCGCTTTCGGTCTATCCCTTTGCCGTATCCATCGCCTTTTTGGTCCCCGCGCTCGTGCGGCCGACGCTGCTTGGTCCGGCCTATCGCGGCTGGATGTGGTTTGGCGAGAAGATCGGATGGTTCAATCAACGGCTCATTCTCGCTGTGCTGTTCTTTTTCATCTTCACGCCCACTTCGCTGGTCTTGAAGCTCCTTGGTCGCGACCCGATGCGGCGGCGTTTCGATGCGGCCGCCGTCAGCTATCGCGTCGCCAGCGTTCAACCCGACAACACACGATTGAAGGTACCATACTGATGCTGGAATTGCTCAAAGACCTTTGGGACTTCATGCGCGTGCGCAAGAAATACTGGATGGCACCGATCTTCATGATTGTGTTGTTGCTTGGTGGGTTGATGGTGTTGGCCAAGGGTTCGGCGGTTGCGCCGTTCATTTACACGCTGTTTTGAACCGGATCTTAGTATCCGTTGTCGATCGACGGTGACTGAGGAGAAAAACGCACGATGCGTCAAAACCGGGTCGAAGCACTGGGGTCGTGCACGAAAGCGTTTCTCGTTACCGTGTTGGCTCTCGTGTTCGTCTTTATCCTGGAGATTGGCGCATTCGTTGCGGGTCTGCTTGTTTTGCCCGACCAAGCCGCCAATCGCTTCGCCGATGCGTTTCACCCGATGATCTCCGGCCGCGCCTTGATCCCTGGCTCGGCCACCGGCCGATGATCGAGTCACAGTGGGTCAATCGGTCCGGTTTTCTGCATAACGGTCATACCCATGGCAATGATGTCCTCCGTCGCCGACCGTTTGGGCATCGGCTTCATTGGCGTGTTGCAGCCCCTGTGACTGCCGGAAACGAAGCTGTTCACGGTTGCAGAACGGTTCTGGGCCGATGCCAAGGCCAATCACGGGGCGTTGTGGTTCGGGCCTGATTATCGTGGCATGATGGCCGACCAGATGCGCAAGGTGCGCCCGCCCGATCGGCGCGCAACTGCGGGCGCGCGGCCTGTGCTCCAAACTCGTGGTGCCGCTGCCGGCGCTGCATTATCTCGACGCCTGACGGAAGGGAGCGGTCTGCCCCAGGCCGTGCACAAATCGACGATGAAAGTGGTCATCCTCGCTGGCGGCTACGGTAGCCGGCTCTCGGAAGAAACCACACGCATCCCCAAGCCCCTGGTCGAGATCGGTGGTTGGCCGATTCTGTGGCATATCATGAAAATCTATGCGGCCCACGGCTTGACCGATTTCGTTCTTTGCCTCGGCTACAAAGGGTATCTGATCAAGGAATATTTTGCCAATTTTTACCTGCATCGCAGCGACGTGCGGTTCGATCTGGCGACCGGGACGGTGAGCTATCTCAACACCAGCGCCGAACCGTGGCAGGTCACCCTGGTCGACACCGGCGAAGGCACCATGACTGGCGGCCGTGTCCGCCGCGTCGGCCCACATCTGGACGGCCAGACGTTTTGCTTGACCTACGGTGACGGCGTCGCTGACATCGACATCTCGGCTCTGATCGCGTTCCACCGCAACCACGGTCGGCTCGCGACCGTGACAGCGATCCGACAGCCCGGCCGCTTCGGCGCTCTGGACCTGGAGGGCGACATGATCCGCCGGATGCGCGAGAAACCCTCCGCCGATGGCAACCGCATCAACGGCGGTTTCTTCGTCCTGCAGCCGGAGGCGCTGGCATATATCGACGGTGACGCCAGCATCTGGGAACGTGAGCCGATGGAACGGCTGGCTGCCGACGGCCAATTGGTCGCCTATCGGCACGACGGCTTTTGGCAGCCCATGGATACCTTGCGCGAGCGCAATCTGCTGGAAGAGCGATGGGCGTCCGGAAAGGCGCCCTGGAAGATTTGGGACTGACCCCACGAACCGGGCCGTCCCGCAGCGCTTTTTTGCGGCATTCATTCTGTGGCATACAGGCTGACTGCCTGGACCGATGCCGCCGCAGCCGATGCCTTGCTGGCCGCGACCGGGCCTCCGCTTGCCGCAGGACCGAACAACCCCATGCATGCGCCTTCCGATCCCACGTCGCCGCCCGACGATGCTCGCGGCACACCGTCAACGGATGTCTTCATCGAATTGACCGGGGTCGGCAAGACGTATTCCCGCAAGAGCTGGTTCCGGCGCGTGCTGGGCCGCATGGCCCGGGATAGCGAACTGGAAGAGGACGATCTCGACGACGAACCGGAACCGGACGAGGCGTCGCCGCAGCCCGACAACGACCACACACACGAGGCGTTGCGCAACGTCACGCTGGCGATTCGAGCCGGCGAGATCGTCGGTGTGGTCGGCCGCACCGGCAGCGGCAAATCGACCCTGCTCAACATCATCAGCAACCTCACCCTGCCGACCTCGGGCACATTGCGTGGCCGGGGGCGCATCGTGCCGCTGCACGTGTTCCGGCGGCCCATGGATTCCCTAATCTCGGGGCGCCGCAATCTGGAATTGTTCGGTCACATGCATGGGTTCAGCCGGGCCGAGGTCGACCCGGCGATCGCCCGCGCCGTCGACGACTGCGCCTTCCGAGCCAAGATCGACCAGCGGGTCACGCTCTACGCCTCCCAGGATTTCATGCAACTGGGTTACAGTTTCGCCCTGCATCTGAACCCCGACATCCTGGTCATCGACGGGCCGCTCGCCGTCGGCGACGCCCATAACCAGAAGGCGTTCCTGGATCGTCTGTTCGCCTTTCCCAATGACTCCCGCATTTTGATCATTTGCACGCCGAAACTGAGTCTGCTGCGTCAGGCCTGTCACCGCGTGCTTTGGCTCGACGGGGGCAGTGTCGCGGCCGACGGCCCCCCGGAACCGGTCATCAAGGGCTATTTGCAGACCGCAAGCGGCGATGCGGCATCGTCGGGCGGTGCGGCCGCCTCGTCGGGAGACTATCAAAATGGTCCCGCTTGGTTCCTGGATTTCGGTTTTGGCTCGTTTCTCGGTAAATTGATCC
The DNA here is from genome assembly GCA_028281465.1 of Azospirillaceae bacterium. GTDB lineage: Bacteria > Pseudomonadota > Alphaproteobacteria > Azospirillales > Azospirillaceae > JANQJV01. Next base: position 19,198 of record JANQJV010000160.1, read on the forward strand.
GAGACGGTAACATCGTTGCCGTCCTGGCGGCAGGCGCACCGAAGGCGTCGTCCCGCGCCGACACCGGTGTGCGTGCTCCGGCGATACCGGATGCTCCGATCCCGTCCGTGCCGGGGCCGGATGCCGCCGCCCCGGCTGTTGCACCGGCTGACGTGATCGCCGCGCTCCGCGCGCAGGAAGCCGCGCAGGCCCCCGATTTCGCGCCGCTCGATCTGCCGATGAGCGTTTGGGGCACGCTCAAATCCGTGCGGTTGCTGACCCGTGACGGCCACCCGACTCAGGTGGCGGCACCCGGCGAGGCTTTGGTCGTCGAGGTGTCGGTCGAGGTCGTGCGGCCGGACACGCGGGTCGATCTTTTGGCCGCATTGGCCGTCTCACCGGGCATGGAAGAGCTGCGCACGAAAGGTGTCGAGACATTCGTGCCGAGACCGGTGCTGTTTACCCGGCTGCCGGACGATACGACCCTGGCGCATCCGGGCCCATATCGGCTGCACATTGATCTGCCGGCCTTCTTGGGTGCGCAGGGGCTCGACGATTGCGTGATGGCACTCTCGCTGACCTTGGTGATGCGCAACGGATCGCCGGGGTTTGGTGGTGTGAACCGCGCGGACCTCAGCATTCGCCAGATCGTCGACATTCTCTGTCGGCTGGAGGCCGGTGAAGACTTGGCCGAAATCGTCCCCGTGCCGGACGAGCCGCCGACCGGTCAGGTCGAGCTTAAGCTGCGCGACCAGTTGCTCGCCAATCTGCCGCCGTTGCCGAAAGCCACCGCCAACGTCAGTCTGGCCTGGTTTCTGATGGGCAGCCTCAACACCGAAACGATCCAGACCACCTACACCAGTCCCGTGAAGCGAGGCCACGCGTTGCTGCGTGCCGCCCTGCCCATGACGATCGAGCGGGCCGTGGACGGCCCGGCGTGACGCCGTCTTCAGCGCGTGCGAGACACCGCTGGACGGGGGTGGGGCGTTGCCATGGGGGGCCGATTTCTCTAATATCTCGTTTTGCCGATGCATCGTGGCATGGCTCCCCAGGTGGGCCGCCGCTGTCGAGCACAAGCATTAAAAATTCTGCCACAACCGTACCGGGACACACCGGTCGATAAGCCCATGACATCAAGTTTTTCGATCGCCGACCGCCCGCTCGGTCCAGGCCACCGTCCGCTTTTGGTCGCTGAGCTCTCGGCCAACCATGGCGGCGATTTGGACCGGGCCCGCCGCATCATCCGGCTGGCAGCGGCCCATGGTGCCGATGCGGTCAAACTGCAGGCCTACACCGCGGATGATTTGACCATCGACAGCGACCGGCCGGACTTTCGCCTGACCAGCGGGCTTTGGGCGGGACAGACGCTGTATCAGCTCTACGCATCGGCCGGCACACCCTATGCGTGGATGGCACCGTTGTTCGCCGAAGCACGGGCGGCCGGTCTGCCCGCCTTCGCGTCTGTGTTCAGCCCGGCCGCGGTGGAGCGGCTCGAACCGCTGGCGCCGCCGGCCTACAAGATCGCGTCCTTCGAGGCGGTGGACCTGGAGCTGATCGCCGCGGCGGCGCGCACCGGCCGGCCCCTGATCATTTCCACCGGTCTGTGCGAGGTCGACGAGATCGCACGGGCTCTGGAAGCCGCCCACGCCACCGGTGCGACGCAGGTGGCGATCTTAAAATGCACCAGCGCCTACCCGGCGCCGACCGACGCGCAGAATTTGTTGACGATCCCTGACATGCTGACCCGGTTCGGCGTCCCAGTCGGCTTTTCCGACCACACGCTTGGCAACGGCGCCGCTGTCGCTGCCGTGGCGCTCGGTGCCTGCCTGGTGGAAAAACATTTCATCGACGCCCGCGAACCGGCCACCGCGGATTCCGCTTTCTCCTGTCTGCCCGACCAGTTCGTGGCCCTGCGCCGGGACATGGACGACGCCTGGGCTGCCCGCGGCGGCGTCGCCTATGGTGCCAGCGTGGCCGAACGGGCTTCGTTGGCCTACCGGCGGTCCCTGTTCGTTGCCACGGCGGTCCCGGCCGGCACGCTGCTGCAACGCGGTCATCTGACTTGCATCCGGCCTGGTACCGGTCTGTCACCGCACCATCTCCCAGCGGTCACTGGACGGCCGGCGGTGCGTGATCTGATGGCGGGCGAACCGTTGCAGTGGGACATGCTGGCACCGTCTCCCGCTGCTGGCAAATCATGACCCGGGCTGCGCCCACCACCCGTGAGGCCGTGTTTCGATGCGATTTCGGCCCTGGGATCGGCGGTGGCCATCTGAAACGCTCCGTCAATCTGGCGCGGGCGCTGGTCCGGCGCGGCTGGCGCTGCCGGTTCGTCGTCAACGCCGCGGACGCGGACACCGACCTCCAGACCGGCCCCTGGGAGATCGTCTCGTCCGAGGGCCCCGTGGCCTGTGCCGCCCTGGAACGCACGGTGCGTGCCGTCCGGTCGGCACCGCCGCCGCTGGCGGTGCTGGATCACCCGGCCACGACCCAGGAAGACGAACGCACCGTTGCCACCTGGGGCGCACGACCGCTGTCCTTCCTTGATCAGCCCGACCGCGATGTTGCTGCCGTGGCGGTGATCGCACCGGGTCTGGCAGCCACGCCGTCCGCGTTCGAGCCCATAGCCAGGGCCGCAGACGCGATCATGGCCGGTGCCGGCTTCGCGCCCCTGGATCCCGCGTACCGAACCGCGGCAGCCAACCGTGCCGGCCGCCGCCGCGGCGACCCACCACGCGTTTTCGTCTCGTTCGGTTTGGCCGACCCCGGTGGCGCGGCCCTGCAGGCGCTACGGGCGATTTTCGCGTTGGAACGACCCGTGGACGTCGATCTGGCGCTCGGCCCGTTCGGTCGTGCAGGCGATCTGCCGCCGGTTCCACCCGGCATCCGGTTGCGGGTTCATCGGGGCCTGGCCGAGGTCTCGCAGCTTTTGGCGTCGGCGGATCTGGCAGTGGGGGCCGCGGGGACGGCCTGCATCGAACGCTGCGTGCTGGGCATACCCTCGGTGGTGGTGCCGATCTCCGACAACCAGGAGGACACTGCCACCTATCTGCAGGCCGCAGGGGCGGCTCAGGTGGTTCGTGGCCCCGTCGCCGCCCTTCCCGATGCCCTTGCCAAACCGATCGCGCATCTGCTCGCCGATCCGGCGGCGCGGGGTCGCCTGGGCCAAGCCGCGGCCGGCCTCGCCGACCCTTTCGGCGCCGACCGGATTGCCGCCAACCTTTGCGACACCCAGGACCGGTGCGGCCGGCGGGTCCTGCTGCGCCGGGCCGGGTGGAGCGACGCGGAAATGCTCCACGCCTGGCAACTCGATCCGGATACGCGGCGGTTTGCGCACACCCCGGACCCGCCGAGCCGGGACGACCATCTGCGCTGGTTCAACGATAGACTGGCGGACCGGAACTGTTGCTTCAACCTCGTCGAGGCGGCAGGCCGGGCCGCGGGGTATCTGCGGCTGGACCGCATCGAGAGCGCGGGAATGGAGGCTTGGAAGATCTCGGTCGCCACGGCCCCGGAACGACGCGGCGAGGGTATCGGCTTGGCTGCCTTGCGTCTTGCCCGCATGTTGATTTCGGATGACCCGCTTGTGGCTGAGGTGTTCGACGCCAATCTGGCGTCGAGACGATTGTTCGAAGCCGCCGGCTTCCGGAGAGCGGGTGGCGTCTACACCCATCGGCCGGAGTCATCCGGCGTCGTCAAGTCATCGGCATGAACGCCGCCATCGACGTGGATCACGGTGTGTTGGACAATGACATTTTAGGGCCTGAGTCATACGACACGAAGACGATGTCGCATTCGCCGAGCCCGTGCGGCGACATCGTGATGCATCTGGAACGCAGCGGCATCGTCAACGCCCTGAAATTCCAGGGCGTATGCATTTGGCCACGCCTGCGCGCGCTCCTGCTCGCGGCCGATACGACACAGATCATCCGGGAAGGTCTGGCAACGCCGGCCAAACTGAGGCGGAGCGGTCTGACGGCGCTTACCAGACTGCTGGAGGAGCGTGACGATCGGCATGCGGCGCGTACCGCCCTCGACCACATATGCGCCGTCGCAGAACAGCACCGGCGGCAGCCGATCATGTTTATCGGCGACCGACCGCGGCTCACAACCATCGGCGGCACGGCCTGGAATCTTCTGTTTGATCCTCTGATCCAACTGGTTGGCCCCAAAGCCCGTTACGTGAAACTGACGACCGAGCCGGGAATCGGTGTGGAAGCCGGCGCGGTCTCGATCAAGCTGGACGCCTTGGCGGATTTCCTGGGCGATCTCGATCCGGCTCATTCGGCCCTCGATCCGGTACCGCAAACGGGCAACCGGATCGAGGGCCTCCAGGCTGTCCACGACGCCCTGCCAGACACCCTGTGCCAGCGCTTCACGGAAGAGTCTCTGGTCAAGGACATGCGTGCCATCGAGCGTCACGCCCTCGTTCTGGTCGCCATGCTCGAGCATTGGCGGCCACCGGTCGTTTTTTTCTCCGGACAGAACCGGGCCAATCTGGCCTTGACCTGGGCGGCACGGCGGCTGGGCATTCCCACCGTGGACATCCAGCACGGCGCAGCGGCGTTCAGCCCGGCCAACATCAAATGGCACACCTGGACGTGCATTCCCGACCAGGGCTACGACCTTCTGCCCGACTATTTTTGGGTTTGGGGCCCGGCCGCGGCCGCGTTGATCTCACGCACTGCCAACCCGAATTGCCCCTACCACCGCCCCCTGGTGGGCGGTCATCCAAACCTGATGGCCAATCTGCCCGACGTGATCCCACCGGAGCTGCGCGCCCGCTGCGCCGCGGCGGACAAGACGGTGGCCGTCACCTTGGGTCTTGCTCGTCTGCACGGGCTTCCCGATCCGTTGGTGCAAGCCATGGCCCAGGCGCCACGGGAGTGGCTGTGGCTGATACGCGTCCATCCTCAGGACTGGAACGATCCGGACGCGATGGCACAGGTGGAGGCCCGACTGCAGGCGGCGACGGTATCGAATGTGGCGGTGCGCGTGCCCACGCAGGCACCGCTGGAGCAGGTGCTGCCGCTGGCCGACCGTCATGTGACACCCTACAGTTCGAGCGCGGTGGAGGCCTCGGCCTTCGGTATCCCGACGGTGTTCGTGCATCCCCTCGCCAAGTGCGTCTTCGGCTATTTGCTCAAAGAGCCCGGCTATGCCTACGCCGAAACGGCCGATGCGATCGGTGCCGCCCTGGCTGCGGACGGCCCAAAACCCCACAGTATGGTCTCGACCGCGGGGAAGCGGGCACAGGCCCTCCTGAAGGCTCTGGCCTTTGGCGAACGCCCGGCCTGAGGTGATGCGCTCTGTTGCCAGCCGCAGTGTCCGCCCATGCCATCAGCCCATGCCATCAGCTTGGCGTCGATCACGCGACGCGCACCGCCTGCCGGGCGCGCGGATGCCACGCCGTAGCTGGAGGATTGATCCTAAATCCGGCAGTTGGAGTATGAGTTGAAGACGTTGGGCGGGATTTCTTCAACCTGCCGTTGCTGCTTTCTGCCTTGTCAACCACGGTGGTGGTAGCAGGCGCCGGCCCTTGAGATACCTGATCAGAGCCTCACTCAGGATTCGGTACCACTTTGCGATGGGGGTCAACTGCTCCGCACTTTGCCGAACACGGATCAAAGCAGCTGCAATTTTTGTAAAGAGTTTTCGCATGGTTTCTACGCGGCCGTGCAGGCTTGTAATTTTTAGCCTCTTCTGCCCAGCATGGCGTGTTTGTCGTCCTACCGCATGGAGAAGCAACGGTCTAGTCGTGATGGCTTCTCTGTGATGGTCAGGGTCACCCAATCGAGCAAACAAGGTCCACCAGTTGTAGGTCAACGCCGCACAGCGTGCCATGATCTGGCATCTCTTCATGTCCTTCGTTGTAAATCCGCCCCAACCCCACTGGTTTTTCAGCTCGTCAAATGCGTTCTCCGAGTCCGCTCGGTCTCGGTATAGTTGAGCGATCGTGAGGATTTCCGAGTCTATTGAAGTCACCAGAACGGAGTATTCCCAGGCACTCCGGCTCTTCTTCCGATTTTTGACGTTATCATCAGGAAATAAGTCCAGTTGTTCTCCTGTTTCTTCATCAACAAGAACAATTGGATTATCGAGTGGGCGACGAAGTATCACAATACGCCGTTGGCACACCCAACCTGAGAGGCGAATCTCCGCCGTACGTCCCCACCAGCCTTGACCAGCATCGTCCCAAGGCATCTCTCCCATAGCTTTCTCGATCGACTTCTGGACGTTCTTGGTTAAGCGAAGTTTAAAGAGATACGGCAACCCCTCTTGCTCA